>JAEZZE010000172.1 GCA_023418755.1 Bacillota bacterium
GCTTAAATATAATCGCATCCGTATTCATTCGGCTATCCGCTATCTCACCCCACATTTATGCGAAAAGCGGTACTACGAGCAGCATCAGGTTGGCTGAAGTTGTGTCCACTTTCTTGACAGTGATCCAGACTGGGCTCAGGTGCAACTGATAAGCACGCCGTGCGGGCTTATTGACCCGGACCGGGCCCCGACAAGAGGAGGATTGGCGAGAATGAATCAGAGAGTACGCTCGGCGCAATTGTACGAGGAAGCTCAGCGTCATATCGTGGGAGGGGTCAACAGCCCCTCCCGTTCTTTCAAGGCCGTCGGAGGAGGCGCCCCCGTGTTCATGGAACGCGCGGAGGGCGCTTATTTCTGGGACGTCGACGGCAACCGGTACATCGACTATTTGGCGGCGTTCGGCCCGATCATTACGGGACATGCCCACCCCAAGGTCACCGAGGCGATCGTCCGGGCGGCGCATAGCGGAACGCTCTACGGCACGGCGACGGAACATGAGATTCGGCTCGCGGCGGCGCTGAAGGATGCGATTCCGTCGGTGGACAAGGTGCGCTTCGTCAACTCCGGCACGGAGGCGGTCATGACGACGATTCGCGTCGCCCGGGCGTTCACCGGCCGCAACAAAATCATCAAATTCGCCGGCTGCTACCACGGCCATGCCGATCTGGTGCTCGTCGCCGCCGGCTCCGGCCCGTCGACGCTCGGCATCCCCGACAGCGCGGGCATTCCGCCCAGCATCGCGAGCGAGGTCATTACCGTCCCGTTTAACGAGCTGGACGGGCTGCGCGCGGCGCTGGAGCATTGGGGCGACCAAGTGGCCGCGGTCATGGTCGAGCCGATCGTCGGCAACTTCGGCATGGTCATGCCGAAGCCGGGCTTCCTGGAGGGGCTGTGCAAGATGGCCCGGGACGCGGGGGCGCTCGTCATCTACGACGAGGTCATCAGCGCGTTCCGGTTCCACTACGGCTCGGCCCAGACGTTCTCGGCGTTCGCGGATCGAGGGGCGATTCGTCCGGACTTGACCGCCCTCGGCAAAATCATCGGCGGAGGCCTGCCGATCGGCGCCTACGGCGGACGCGCCGACCTGATGGAGATGATCGCTCCGCTCGGCCCCGCCTATCAGGCGGGCACGATGGCCGGCAACCCGGCGTCGGTGCTGGCCGGACTCGCCTGCCTGGAGGCGCTCCGCGAGCCGGGCGTCTACGGCCGCATGGAAGCGCAAGCCGCGCGGCTGTGCGACGGTCTGCAGGCATCGGCGGACCGGCACGGCGTGCCGCTGACGATCAATCGGATCGCCGGAGCGTTCTCGACGCATTTCTGCGCCGGGCCGGTCACGAACTACGAGGAGGCGCAGCGCTCCGACGGCGAGCGGTTCGGACGCTTCTTCCGCCTCATGCTGGAGCGCGGCGTCTACCTCGCCCCGTCCAAGTACGAAGCCTGGTTCCTGACGACGGCGCACTCCGACGCCGACATCGACGCCACCTTAGCCGCCGCCGAAGAAGCGTTCAGCGAGATGGCACGCGATCAAGCCTGATCCCCAACTATCCGAAGCCATCCCTTTAAACCGGGGACGGCTTCTTTTTTTTATCCTCCATTTATCGCAACATTTTCCATCCGTTTGCGTCATTTATACATACCTTCCCGGCTCCGACAGGAGATGTCGTACGATGAACCTGCGCGGCGGGCAGGACAAATTTTAGAATCAGACAAGGTTAAGGAGAACTCTTCACGATGAGAAAACAACTCGCACAGCAACTGACGAAAATCACCCTCGGCTCCATGCTGCTATCGATCCCTTTTTCTGCCGCAACCGCGTACGGGCAAGATGTCGTTGCAGGGCGGAACACCGTCCTGCTGAAATCCGATAGCGCGAGTATCCAATTCAACGGTCGGCTCGCGACGGCCGTTCAGCCGGTTACTTACAGGCAAGGAGCCAACTTTATTCCGCTGAGGACTTTTGCCGAATTGTACGGCTACGCTCTATCTTACGACGCCGCTACCAAGGAATCGGTCGTCACGAAGGAGGGCATGGAAATCCGGTTTATGGCGGGCACGGCCCGTTACACCTTGAATGGAGTAAAGCGCCTCGCGACCGGCAAGCCGTTCACCCGTCAAGGCAGCATGATGGTGCCGATTCGTACCTGGTCGGAAATTACCGAAAGCCGTTTGGAAGTTAACGGGAACTCGTACTCTCTTTCCTGGAAAGAAGAAGTGAAGGATGTGCCTCCGGTCGCGAAATTTTCCACGAACAAAACCGTCTATAAAATGGGAGAACCGATCGAATATTCCGACGAAAGCTACGATGAGCATGGCAAAATCGTCAAGACGGAATGGGCGGGAATGGAACGCGCCTTTTTCCGTCCCGGCGTCGTGGAGGTTACTTTGAAGGTAACCAACAAATATGGCTTGACCGATTCCTATACGCAAGAGATCCGGATTACGGAGGAATCCTTGTATACCGAGGAGGAATTCAATCGTCTGTTCACGCCCCCGGGCGACAAACTCCCGATCGCCGGCCCCTCCGTGCTCCGTATGGCGCAAGTGCCGTATACGATCGAATCCCGGCCGATGCAGCTGATTCGCAGCAACAGCCCGGAATATTTCCTCGAGGAGGGAATCGCCTACCAGGACAGCATCTCGGGCAAGTTCCGGATTAATATCCATAACGGCAACCGCTCGGGCAAAACACTGACGATCTATCTGATCGCCACCAACCACAAAAGCTATCCGGTTACCTATAACATCGAAGCGTTCGGCAAGGGCGGTCCGACCGATTACGTCTCCACAAGCGGTAAAAACGCCGTTGCCCGCTTCCTTGATGATACGGCTCACGGCAAGCCGCGCGATCAAGTCGTGCTGCAGCCGGGCGAATCCGTCATCGTATTGCCCGAGGTCAGCAATACGCCGCTGAAGCCGAACTTGATTATGACCTCCTACACGGAGATTCGGACAGGCGACGAGCTTCAGTTCACCGTTGCCGCGGTAGACGCGGAGGCGCACCCGGGACAAGACATATTCGAAATTCTTCCCGCGCTGAAACAGCTCGATCGCGACGGCCGTCATGTCCGCGGAACGTTCCAAGATGCCGACCGTTCGCTCATCATTAACGAGACGCTCGGCTACGAGGAGCAGCGGATTTCGATCGGAGATCTTGACGACAGCTTTCTTCAGGGCGAGGATAAGCTGCTGGGTATTCCCGAATCGAATAAAGGCAATACGGGCGTGCGTTACAATGTACGGGTAAAGGTGGCGCCCAATACGCTGATCGGACTCAACGCGCGGGGCGGTCATTACGCGGGGGCTTTGCTCGTCAATGACCGGGTCGTTCAAGCGGTTGAGAAGAGCATCTTGAAGAACCCGGACGAGTTGGGCGTCTTGTACCGTACCGGCTATAAGGAAGAGACCGTCGATCTGACGCTGGTCGTGGCCTCAGGCAGCAATCTTCCGATCAACCTGTTGTTTATTCCAATGCCTAAAACCGCTCAATAATTTGTTACGTTGCTCAAGGGCCTCCGACGATTCGGGGGCCTTTGTGCGTTTCTCCCACTCCCTTTTCCCTCCCCCCTTTCCTTTGCTTCCCTGCTCTCTGCTTTCTGCTTTCTGCTCTCTGCTT
>JAEZZE010000224.1 GCA_023418755.1 Bacillota bacterium
AAGATTTTCGCACCAAATTTGTTCCTCCGTTCTTATAGTGGTTTCGACCCCTTATGTATCTCCCAATCGATATTGTTCGACTTGATTCTACATCTCTGCGATAAACGATTAATAAACAAGAATCCTATTCGACATTACGGCTCGCGAAAATAAAGCGCTCCCCCGTGCAACACTTAACGGACTCTCCGCGTCTAATGATTCGAATCCGTTTGAAAAATCTGCTATGATTCAGAAGAAATACATAACGGGATCGACCGATGAACCGGAAGGAACTGAAACATGAACCTCAAGAGAACTTTCCTGATTTTAACTTCGCTGCTTGTCTTCGGCGCTATCGCCCTTGGCTTTCTTACGATCCGTTGGTACAACGGCTACTTCCCGTCGCTGCATCGCGCGGTTCCCGCCCTTGTGCAGGCGATCGCGCTGGACAAATCTCCTTCCGTCTATTACGGACTGAAGCCCACCGCGACCAACCCGGCCGGCGTGTATTACCGGGACCGCGTCCTCGTACTCATGTACCACGACGTCAGCCCCGATCCGCGAGACGGCAAATCGCTCAGCCTCGCCAACTTCGAGAAACAGCTCGAGCTTATGAAAGCCAACAACTTCAAATGGATTACGATGAGCGAATACAGGGACTTCATCCTTCATTCGGCTCCCGTTCCCGACAACGCCGTTCTGCTCACCTTCGACGACGGCTACGAATCGTTGTACAGCCAAGCCTATCCGCTCTTGAAGCAATACGGAGCCCCCTCCGCCGCCTTCCTGATCGCCGGCAAAGTCGGGGAGAGGAAGGGCGCTTATCCGAAAGCGACATGGGAGCAGGTCAGGGAAATGCAGCAGGGCGGGATCGATTTTTTCAGCCACACGTTCGACTCTCATCGCTACGTTCCGACCGCTCCCGGCAACGAAGAACTAAAGCCGATGCTGGCGAAACCGAGGTACTTGAAAAAAGAAAAGCGGTTGGAAACCGAGGAGGAGTACGAAAAGCGCGTGACGGAGGATCTTCGCAAGGCTAACGACATCTTGCAAAGGGAGCTGGGCAAGCCGAATTACGCGCTCGCCTTCCCGTACGGCGCGCATTCCCAGGCGGTACTCGACATCTGCAAGCGACTCGGCATCGACATCACCTTCACGGTTCGCAGCGGGCTTAACGCCGCCGGCCAGACGAACGGATTCCGCCTGAACGCGGGCGGAATGGATAACGATCCGGTCCTGCAAATCGAGCTGATGAAGAAGGCCGAGAAGCGGCTCCAAACCGCATATTCGCCGTACCTGTCCCCTGCCGCCCGCAAAATCGTCTATTTGATCTCGGCGGCCGCCTTCCTGGTCGTCGGCCTCCTCTGGCTGTGGAACGGTTGGAAGCTCATCCAAGGCCGCAGACGCAACGTCGGCCTGTAAGAGGCAGTGATCTTTTTTTGAACGCCTGCTAGAGAAAAAAAATAAAGGCATGCAGCCCAAGCGCAATCGCTCCGGGAGCTGCATGCCTTTTATTCGATTATCCGGTCCGGCGAAGCCCTTTCGGGAAATGGTTTTTGAGCATGCCGTCCGCCAGCTTGCCCCAACCGATCGAATAGCCGTCGACCTCGACGAGATGCCAGCCCTTCGGACCCTCGGCCTCCAGCGACTCGCCGTGCAAATAAGCGAGCATCCGCGGCGAATCCGCGGGGAAGCTCAAGCGGTTGCGGACCTCGTCCCCCTTAAGCGACAAAGCCAGCGCATGCGAAGGCTCGAAACGGTTTTTCTTCAGCGCGCCCAGATGCCACCCTGGGCGGACGACCTTCAGTTGATCAAGCGAGAGCATCCCGGAAGGCAAAATGTACAACTGGTCCCCGAACAGGGTGAATTCTCCCGCAGGCGTAACCGTCAGCGTCTCTTCGGCGAACGAGAAATAGTCCTTCAAAGCTTTGCGGTCGATGACCCCTTTCGCATGCTTCCTTCTGACAGGCTGCTCTTCTCCGTCCGCCTTCCTCAGCACGGCGGCGTAGTGGCCCTCGCCGCGAATGCGGTGCGGCCATAGCCGCAGCGTCTCGCCAATGCCGGGGACGGCGTCCGCAGTCCACTCCTCCCGGCCGCGGTCGAAGCCTTCGTAAGCATGCGCGTCTTCGATCTCGAAATCCGGATGAAGCCCCACGAATCTGCCGATCGTCCCTTCGTTCTCCTCCGGCGAAAACGTGCACGTCGAATAGACGAGCCGGCCGCCGGGCTTCAGCATCTTCGCGGCGCTCTCTAGAATGTCTAGCTGCCGAGCCGCGCACATCGCGACATGATCGGGACTCCATTCCGCGCAGGCGTCGGGATCCTTGCGGAACATGCCTTCGCCCGAGCACGGGGCGTCGACCAGAATCCGGTCGAAGAAAACCGGAAATCTGTCGGCGAGCTTGTCCGGCATCTCGTTCGTCACGACCGCGTTGCGGATGCCCAGACGCTCTACGTTCTGGGACAATATCTTCGCGCGGGCAGGATGAGGCTCGTTGGCGACGAGCAGCCCTTCCCCGTTCATCCGGCCGGCCAGATGCGTCGTCTTCCCTCCCGGCGCGGCGCACAGGTCGAGCACCGTCTCCCCCGGGCGAGGATCGACGAGAGCTCCGACGGCCATCGCGCTCGGCTCCTGAATATAGATCAGCCCCGCCTCATGGTACGGGTGCTTGCCCGGCCGGTCTTCCTTGCCGTAGTAGAACCCCTCCGGAACCCACGGCACTTCTGCCAATTCGAAAGGCGCGATCCGGAGAAAATCTTGCACGGAAGCCTTTAACGGGTTTACCCTCAGCCCCCGGGCTTTCTCTTCTTCATAACTGGCGACAAACGCCTCGTATTCTTCGTGCAGCAGATCTTTCATTTTATCCAATAAGAGTTGCGGCAATTGCATGGTTGTACCCTCGATCGTTTTTTTCGACGACTGACCAATTGACTTCATATAACTCGCTAGGGTCTATTGGGGTAATAAATGTACGAAATATCGGTTTACCTTTTTTTATGGTCTCACCCTAGCGCCGATGCGCGATTTCTCCGAGAAACGTTACTACTTTTAGGTACCGAAATCGGTCGAAGCGACTGGTTTACGGTCTGCGAGTCCGTTAACGGCAGTCTGCCGCTCGGATTCGATCGAATAACGGCCTGCCTGACCGTTAATGGCGGTCAGCCGCTCGGATTCGCTCGTATAACGGCCTGCCAGTCCGTTAATGGCGGTCAGCCGCTCGGATTCGATCGAATAACGGCCTGCC
>JAEZZE010000233.1 GCA_023418755.1 Bacillota bacterium
TGGGCGCGCATTCCGCCCTCTCGGCGGAATTCAACGTCGCGGGAAAGAATAAAGTCGTCGACGCTAGCTCGCCCTCGCGGATTTGGGTAGTCGACGATCAAGAAATCAACCGGACCGTCATGAAGCAGCTGCTGGATTCGCAAGGCTACAAAGCGCAGCTGCTGGAAAGCGGAACGGAAGCCGTCGCGATGATCGAATCGGGGCAAGCCGCCGTCGACTTGATTTTAATGGATTTGCATATGCCCGAGATGGACGGGATCGAGGCGACGGTTCGAATACGCAAGCTGCACGGCAATGACCGGCTGCCGATCGTCGCCGTTACGGCCGACGCGACCCCCGAAATGCATGCCCGCTGCCGCGAGGCGGGCATGAACGATATCTTGACGAAACCGATCGAGCCGGTCGTCCTGTATGCCTGTATCGGACAGTGGCTGTCCGGCGCCCTCCCCTCCCCTTCGGCGCCTTCGTTGGCGGGGGAGCCATGGCCTAATCTTCCGGAGCTTGAAGCGGCCACCGCCTTGCAACGAATAGGCGGCAAGGAGCATCTGTATATGAAGCTGCTGGACAAGTTCATCGCGCAATATACCGATTTTCAACCTCAATTCGAGCAGCTTCTGATAGCGGGAAGAACGAACGACGCGATTCGGCTCTCGCATTCGCTGAGCGGATCCGCGGGACATCTTGGTGCCGGAGCGATTCAAGAAGCCGCCGCGGCGCTGGAACTCTCGCTTCGCGACGACGAACGGGTGGCCGAGGCACAGGAACGGCTCTTTCGATCCCTGGAAACCGGAATGGAAGAAATAAGTCGCTTGCTGGAGCGGAAAAGACGTTAGACGAACGTCAAAACGCGTTATATAATAGACATGCGAAGGCAAATGTTAGCAAAATATGAGCATCCCTAACATTTACTCAAAAGGGTGTGACATGACGTTGACGAGAGTGCTTGTAGTTGAAGATGATCCCATCATCGGAGAGATGCTCACCCTCTACCTGACCGAAGAGAGCTTCGACGTTCAACGCGTAGAGACCGCACGAGAAGGCAAACATGCGCTCGACACCTTTCAACCGGATATATTGCTGCTCGATCTGATGTTGCCCGACGCCGGCGGGAGCGAGCTGTGCGCGGAATTCAGACGGTTGACGGCGATTCCGATCATCGTGATCTCCATGAAACCGTCGGTTACCGTTCGAATTCAAGCGATCAGCTACGGAGCGGACGATTTTCTCGTCAAGCCGTTCAGCATGCAGGAGCTAAAGGTGCGCATGGAAGCCGTGCTTCGCCGAACCTTGAACCTGAGTCCGAGCGCCAGGCCGGCCCCCGTCGCGCACGGCCAAGCAGCCCAACCCGGCTCGCCCTCCTCTTCCGGAGGTTTGGCCTTGGATGTGGAGAGGCGTACGATCGTCCTGGACGGCGAGCATATCGAGACGACATTTTCCGAATACGAGATTATGAAGCTCTTCTATCAGCACCCGAACCGAGTTTTCAGCAGAGAAGAATTGATTAACGCCGTCAGGGGCATCGACTCCTTCATTAACGACAGGGCGATCGACGTTCACGTGACCAATCTCCGGCGCAAGCTGGAAAAGAACCCCAAAGAACCTCAATATATCAAAACGGTTTGGGGCGTCGGCTACAAGTTTATGAACCCGTAATTTATCCCTTTCCTAGCCATTAAGAAGCCTCCTCGTTTTCGGTCAAAGGCCGAACGGGAGGTTCTCTTTTTATCCTGCGGATAATCCCTAATACTTTTCCTGTAATTTCCTTAATGATTAACGTTCAAAATGAAAAGGGTTTCTTGTACGCGTTTTCCGCCCGATCGACTATGGCGGATGCCTTTTCTAGCAAGGGAGTGAGGACAGTTGGCGGGTTTGCTTAGCCCGATCGTTCTAACGATACATATGGCCGTCGTCGTCCTGTTGCTCGCGCTCGGCAATCGCCTGCGGCTTCCGGGAAATTTCCGATCGGTTCGGTTCAATTGCGGCATGGGAGTTCTGCTGTTCGGGGCAGTCGGATTTGGGACGCTTCTCGTTGCGTTCCGCGAAGGAAACGGAGCCCTTCCTTGGCTCTATCCCTTCGCCGCCGCGCTATCCGTTTGGCTCGAAGAGTTCGGAACCGCGCTCGATACGTACCGTGACGAAGCCGTTACCTCGAGGGGACCGATTCCCGACGCCCGCGCGGCACTCCGGCACACCCCGGATTCGGGCATGCAGGAAGCCTTGCGTCCCAAGGAAAACTTCTCCAAGCAAGCTCTTCGCCTTACGATGATCGAACGCCATGTCCGCACGGCCTTGCGACAAGATCAGTTCTATTTGAATTATCAGCCTCAGTATGAAGTCCGTTCGGGAAGTCTTAGAGGGTTCGAAGCGCTGTTGCGTTGGGAACACCCGGAGCTGGGCAATGTCCGGCCGGGAGAATTCATCCCCGTCGCCGAAAGCGTTCAAGCGATGGCGCCGATCGGCGAATGGGTCATCCGGGAAGCCTGCCGGACGTTGAATCGGGCGGCCCCTTCCCCGTCCCCTTTGACGATGGCCGTCAACGTCTCGGCGAATCAACTGCTGGAGCCCGGGTTTGCGGATGTCGTGCGGAGAGTTCTTGCCGAAACCGGCCTCTCTCCGCATCGTCTAGAATTCGAGATCGCGGAGCCGTCGCTCTCCGGCATGTTCGAGCTGGCCGAGCAGACGATGAGGCCGCTTCGGGCTTTGGGCGTCAGAATAGCGCTGGACAATTGCGGTTTTAACGCGGCGGCGTTGTCCCGCTTCGGGAAGCTGCCCTTCCAGGCGGTCAAGATCGGCTGCGTTCCGCCGCAAGGATCCTCCGACGATTACGACCGCGAGAGCGGCTTCATGCTCGAAGCGATTCGCGGCCGGCAATGCGAGATCGTCGCCACGAGATTGGAGACGTACGAACAGCTTGCCTTCTGCAAGAAAAACAACTGCCATTTCGCCCAAGGAAACCTGCTCTGCCGGCCGATGGACGGAGAAGGGCTGTCCGGGCTCATCGCCGCGGCCCGGAACGCCGCGGGAAGCCCGGCTCGGCCCCTTCCCCCTTGACGCCAGGCCGTCCCCGGGTCACGCCGAGATTTCCCGCAGGACGTTCAAGAACGCGTCCATCTCATCGTCGGTGCCGATGCTGACGCGCAAGTATCGGTCGATTCTCGGCTTGTTGAAATAACGGACAAGGATGCCCCGTTCTTTCAAAGCCGAGAACAGCACGCCCGCTTCCTTCTCGGGATGGGTCACGAAGACGAAATTCGCCAGCGAATCGATCACTTCGAAGCCCAGCTGTCGGAGCGACGCGGTCGTCCTCTCTCTCGTGGCGATCACTTTACGGTTCGTTTCCTCGAAATACTCCCTGTCCTCGATCGAGGCGATCGCCCCGGCAAGCGCGAGCCTGTCCAGCGTATACGAATTGAAAGAGTTTTTGATCCGGTTCAGCCCTTCTATAAGCTCCGGATGCCCCAGCGCCATGCCTACCCGCAACCCGGCGAGCGAGCGCGACTTCGACAGCGTCTGCACGACCAGCAGATTCGGATATTCGGCGATCAGCGGCGTGACCGACTCGCCTCCGAAATCGATATAGGCCTCGTCCACGATAACGACCTGCTCCTTATTCGCCTCGAGTATTTCCTTAATGCCATTAACGATCAAATAACGCGCAGTCGGAGCGTTCGGATTCGGCAGAATAACGCCGCCGTTCGGAGCCGCGTACGCCTTCGGATCGATTCGGAACAGATCGTCGGTCGGCACGGTTTCGTAAGGAATGCCGTACAGCCGCGCATAAACCGGATAGAACGAATACGTAATATCCGGGAACAAGATCGGCCGCTTCGCCGAGAAGAACGCCGGAAAAGCAAAGGCTAATATTTCGTCCGAGCCGTTGCCGACGAATACGTTCTCCTTCGCGAATCCGTAATAATCGGCGATCGTTTGGCATAGGGCGTCGCAGGTCGGATCGGGATACAGCCGCAAATCCGCCCCTGCCGCCTCCCTGATCGCCTCAAGCGCCTTCGGGGACGGCGGATACGGATTCTCGTTCGTATTCAGCTTGATGTAGGTCCTGTCTTTCGGCTGCTCTCCCGGTACGTAAGGCTCCAGGGATGCCGTCAATTCGCTCCAGTATGTACTCAATTTCAGAACCTCCACTGTTTTCCCCTGATTATACCTTCCGCCGCATAACGGGTCTATATCAGGCCTTCGCTCTTTCCCGGACAGCAGCCTGCGCTCATTGACATAAATCAAACGTTATTGTATATTGTCTATCATAATACAAACAATAAGAGGATGTGTTTGCCTAAATGGGCAATTCGGATATTTTTTGGAACAGTTCTATGGAGGAGCTTAAACGAGGTTACGTTTGCGAGGCCGAGCATTTCGTCTGTCTTCTGTGCGGCGAACGCACCGAGCTCGGCGTCGTCTATCCGGCAGAGGGACGATACTACGACGCGGAGAAAGCGATGCGCCGCCATATCGGGAAGGAGCACGGTTCGGTCTTCGAAAGCCTCATCGGATTGGACAAGAGGCTGACCGGCCTGACCGACCATCAGACCAGCCTGCTTCGTCTGTTCTATCAAGGCAAATCGGACGACGAGGTGCGCAAGGAGCTGGGAATCGGCAGCGCTTCGACCATTCGCAATCACCGCTTCGTGCTGAAGGAGAAGGAACGTCAGGCCAAAGTGTACCTCGCCCTGATGGAGCTGCTGAAGGAGAAAGACCGCCATGCGCCGGAATTCGTCAACGTGCCCAAAACCGCCCGCATGGTCGACGAACGCTACTATATTACGGCGGACGAAGCGAAGAGCGTGCTTGAGAAGTATTTTCCCGAAGGCCGCGGCGGGCGGTTGACTACGTTCGCCATCAAGGAGAAGCACAAGCTCGTCGTCCTGGCGGAGCTCGCCAAGAGGTTCGAGCCCGGCCGCTCGTACGCTGAGAAGGAAGTCAACGAAATTTTGCTGACCGCCTACGAGGATTATGCCGTATTAAGAAGATACTTGATCGAATACGGATTCATGGACCGAGAGCCGGACGGCAGCAAATACTGGCTTAAAGAGGTTATTCAAAAAGTCCGCTTTTGATCACGAAGCGACACACTGAAGAGGATTCGACATCGAATCTTGGATTCAGCCGGTTCTTCCGGTGCTCACGTAGCTTCCACTACGCTCCGCGCCTCATCGCCGGTCTTCATCCAACCTTCTCGGTGCTGAAAACCAGACTTTTTGAACTTTCATTTGAACGGTTATTCAAAAAGTCCGCTTTTGATCACGAAGCTACCACTACTACGGAACGGAGAGATAATGAAATGAATGCGAAAAGCAGAGAAGAACGGGCGAGATTGATCGCCCAATATAAGGAAATCCCCATCGAAGCGGGCGTCTACCAGATACGCAACAAGCTCAACGGAAAGCTGCTGGTCGACTCGACTCCGAACCTGAAGACGCTGAACGGAAGAGCCGGAAGCTTGACGCTGGGCTCTTATCCGAACAAGGAGCTGCAACGGGAATGGACCGAATACGGAGCCGACGCGTTCGTCATGGAAGTGCTTGAAGTGCTGAAGCCGAGCGACAATCCGTTCGTAAACGTCAAGGACGAATTAAAGCAGCTTGAAGAAAAATGGATCGACAAGCTTCAGCCGTTCGGAGACAAAGGCTACCACAAGCTCAAATAGGAGAAAGATAGCGACCGCCGGAGATGTCGGTTTTCTCGAACCGGTCTCCGGACGAGGTCACGATATTAAGATTTTCTCCTTCCGCTCCGAGCCATTGGATGCCCAGCACGATTCCGTTGTCGGCGCCTCGGGCGGCGAACAGGAAGCGGAACATCTCCGGCGAGATTTCTCCCCCGTCATCGACTCTCCAAGTCGAGAATTCGTCGTAGACGGCCGCGTAATCCAGGAACACGAGCCGCTCGCCGTCCTCCCATACGATGCTCGCCAGCATATCGTCCCCTTGACGCTGAAATTGAACGACGTAGATCCGCTGGCCTTCTTGGGCGTGGGCGAGCAGCCAGCCCTGCTCGATCGCCCGTCCTTTCGCTTCGGCGATCCTCTTCGCGGCATCGTCCGGCAGCTCTCGATCGGCAGAAGGCTTAAGCGGAATGAGCGCTTGAACGTCGAAGCGATCTTCGGTCACGAGGCTGTAGCTTTCGTTGGGCGTCGCTTTTCCTTCTTCGACCGCGTAGATGTCTCCTTCCATATTTTCGAAGTTATGCGCGGCCTGTCTCCCGTTGTCTAGTTCGGAGCGGGCTTGATGCTTCTCGTATCGGACGCGAAGCACTTGGCCCCCTTCTCCGATCGCCAAGCGATAGCCGTCGAGCTCGCCGTCCTTCAACGTGCCCGGTTCCATCCCGTCGGTCAGCGCCATCAGCCTAGCCCCCTGCTCGTCCGCGAATCCGAACAGCATGGGCAACGACTCCGTATCCAGCACCGCCCGGGGCGGCTCCGTCTCTGCCGGCGCGGAAGGCGACTTCGACGGTTCGCCCGTCTCCGGGACCGCGATTGCGGTCGGGGATACTTCCGGAGACGACGCGTTCGGATCGGCCTCCGGCTTATTCGAATCGTTTCCGCCCGAGCACCCGGCAACGGCCAGCGCCAACAGCAAGATCAACCCTCTAAATTTCAAATGTAACGCCCCCTGCCGTTTTATTTCTTCATTATAACAGTTGCGCTTCGACAATCGAAAGCGTTGAGTTTTGCTCCGTTCACCGCTTATAATGGACGTTAGCGTGTCAATAAAGGAAAAGGTGTCTGATTCATGAGCATATTAACCGTTACCAACCTCTCGCACGGCTTCGGAGACCGGGCCATCTTCAACGACGTCAGCTTCCGCCTGCTCAAGGGCGAGCACGTCGGCCTCGTCGGCGCGAACGGCGAAGGCAAATCGACCTTCATGAACATTATTACGGGATCGTTGGAGCCGGACGCCGGCAAAGTCGAATGGGCGAGAAAAGTCCGCGTCGGCTACTTGGATCAGCATTCCGTGCTGCAGAAAGGCATGACGATTCGCGACGCTTTGCGCGGCGCCTTCCGCTATCTGGTCGACCTCGAAGCCGAAATGAACGAGATGTACGAGAAAATGGGCTCCGTAGAGCCGGACGAGCTGGAGCGGCTGCTGGAGGAAGTCGGAACGATTCAGGACATTTTGACGAACAACGACTTTTATCTAATCGACGCCAAGGTGGAGGAAATCGCTCGCGGACTCGGGCTCGGCGACATCGGCCTCGACCGCGACGTGCACGACCTGAGCGGCGGCCAACGCACGAAGGTGCTGCTTGCCAAGCTTCTGTTGGAGAAGCCGGACATCCTGCTCCTCGACGAGCCGACCAACTATCTTGACGAGCAGCACATTACCTGGCTCGCTCGCTTCCTGCAAAATTACGAGAACGCCTTTATTCTCGTCTCCCACGATATTCCGTTCCTGAACAGCGTCATTAATCTGGTCTATCATATGGGCAACCAGGAGCTGAACCGGTACGTAGGCGATTACGACAATTTCGTTCAGCTTCACGAGGCGAAGAAGCAGCAGCTCGAGTCGGCTTACAAGCGCCAGCAGCAGGAGATCGAGGATTTGAAGGACTTCGTCGCCCGCAACAAAGCTCGCGTCTCGACGCGAAATATGGCGATGTCCCGCCAGAAGAAGCTCGACAATATGGAGCTCATCGAGCTGGCGCGCGAGAAGCCGAAGCCGGAGTTCAACTTCAAGGAAGCCCGCACGTCCGGACGCATGATCTTCGAGGCGAAAAATCTCGTCATCGGCTACGAAGAGCCGCTCTGCCGCCCGATCGACCTGCTCATGGAGCGAGGCCAGAAAATCGCCCTCGTCGGCGCCAACGGCATCGGCAAAACGACGCTGCTGCGCAGCCTGATCGGCGAGCTCTCTCCGCTCTCGGGAGAAGCCAGGCAAGGAGACAATCTGTTCGTCGGCTACTTCGAGCAGGAGGTCAAGGAAGTTGCGGACGAGACGTGCATCGAAGCGGTTTGGAAGAACTTCCCCTCGATGACCCAGTTCGAAGTTCGGGCCGCGCTCGCCAAATGCGGCCTGACGACGAAGCATATCGAGAGCAAGGTCGCCGTGCTGAGCGGCGGCGAGAAGGCGAAGGTCCGGCTGTGCAACCTGATCAACAAGCAGACGAACCTGCTCGTGCTCGACGAGCCGACCAACCATCTCGACGTCGATGCCAAAGACGAGCTGAAACGAGCCCTCAAGGCGTACAAAGGCAGCATCCTGCTCATCAGCCACGAGCCGGAATTTTACCGGGAAGTCGCGACCGACGTCTGGAACTGCGAAAACTGGACGACTAAAGTTTTTTAAAAGCGAACAGGACCGTTATGCCGGGGAGAACAATCGTTCGTTGGCGTAACGGTCCTTCCGTATCGAGCGGCTGATTTTCTTAGCGCCCCTCCCTCTCGCGAACGGCGTCCCGAATTTCTTCCAATGTCTGCTGCATCTTGTTCATCCTTTGCAGACCGGAATACTGATTGCCTATAATGCCCGCTAAACCGATAATGAGCACGATCGCGATAAATAGCGTCACAACGCTCTCTCCCCTTTGATGATTTACTGAGGCAAAATTTTCAGCCCCATATAGACGACATCCCGGTCGACGCCGTCCAGCGTCGCCGCGCCGGGCAGCAGCCCCCATTGCTCGAATCCGAATTTCCGCAGCAGCGCTAGACTCGCCTCGTTATGTGCGAATACAAGCGCGATGACGTTGCGAATGCCTAGACGCGGACACTCCGCGATCGCCTTCCGGAAAAACCGGCTTCCGATTCCTTTGGATCGATAAGCGGGATCGATATAAATGCTGATTTCCGCGGTCGCGTCATAGGCGGCGCGGCTAAGAAATCTGGAGAAGCTGAGCCATGCGATGATCGCTTCCCCGTCCTTCATGACCCAGATCGGCCGATGGTCCGCCGAATGCTCCTCGAACCAATTGATTCTGTCCTCCACCGTGACCGGCTCCAGATCGGCCGTTACGCTGCGGCTGCCGACAGTGGTGTTGTAGATTTCGACGATTCGAGGAAGATGTTCCCGGGCGGCGACAACGATTTCGTAGTTCTGATGCATAAGAAGCAGCCCCCAAGCTGGAATCCGGATGTATTTATCTATCCGTTTCCTTTTCATTATAACGGGCCGAGCGTAAGTCGGCCAATACGCGGTCAATTCGGTCTACGCCCATTGCACGGCGATTTTGAATAGATTAAACGCTCCGTAACCGGCAAGAACGACGGCTGAGCCGTAGTTTATCGCCTTCAGCGCCGAGGCCGGGAGCATTTTTTTAGTCGCGCCGACCGCCAGGCCGAGCATAAGCCACCAGACCGCGGATCCGGTAAAAACGCCCAAAACGAATAAATACGGAGCGGCGCTCCCGGTCCCAAGATTAAGTCCCGCAATAATGCCTGCGAACGACACGATGGTCATCGGATTGGTCAGCGTCAAGAGAAACGTCGAGCCGTACGCGCTCCAATATCCGGCTTGCGCTCCCTTCTTGACGTCCGGACCGGATTCCGCGGCCGAACGGGCGGTCCGATAAGCCAGATACAGCAGAAAAGCGGCGCCGATCGTGTTCAACCAAGCGGCGCCATCGGTCAAAAAAACGGCAAGAGCCGTTAAGCCGAGCGCGGCGACTATACCGTAACAAGCATCGGCTGTCGCCGCTCCGATGCCGGAGACGAAACCCGCCAACCGCCCATCTTGCAACGTTCGGCGAATGCAAAGAACGCCGATCGGACCGACTGGCGCAGCTATCGATATTCCAACGACAAATCCCGTCACCATTCCTGACATCAATGCCCCTCCGACTTCTCACTCTGATCTTATTATAGCTATTCTCGTCGCTTCTGTAAAACGTTTACTAGATTTGATGTTCGATAATCTGCCATTGCGTTCTCGATAGCGGGTGATCTGTTCGTCTTATCCGAATGCAATTGTCGGAACTTCCATAGGAATGACTTTCAAAGCTTTCCTCGTTTAAAGATTGTCGCCCCGGCTTGCATATCTAGGCGCGAGAAACTGCATGCTAACCGGGAGTATGCTCAAGGAGCCGTGAACCTGCATGACTTCCTCTTCTCCGAATTGCGACTTCTCGCCCATGAAAAGGATGATCGCATCCGACATCCGGCAACTGATTGCCAAGCTCGACGGTCTGGTGAACTCTCTGGACCGCGAGGAGAACTGCCTGCTCGGCGAGCTGGAGCAGATCAAGAAAAACTTCCTCCAGATCGAGTCCAACGCGGCGACTTTCTATTTGAACTGCTATCTTTCCCCTTTCGTCGAACGGTATATGGACTTATCGTTAACGATTCAGAGCCTGTCCGACAGACGGCATGGCGCGTTGATCGTCGTCGAGCGCAGCGATCCGCTCGATCTGCTGCTCCGGCCCGGCATTCCGGTCGGCGCGCCGATCGGCCATGCGCTGCTCGAATCGATCTTCTACCCCGGCAGCCCGCTGCACGACGGTGCCGTGCTTATTCGTTCCGACCGGATCGTCTCCGCCAAGCACGTCCTTCCGCTCGCCGGCCGGGAGGACGGACGAATTACGGGCACACGCCATCGCGCCGCGGTCGGATTGTCCGAAAGAAGCGACGCCATCGTCCTCGTCGTGTCCGAAGAAACGGGCAAAGCTTCATTCGCGAGCGACGGTCAGCTGTACCCCGTCATTACGCCGTAGCCGGCGTTTAAGGGATTGAAGGAAGGACCATACTAGAAACAGAGCCGACTTAATCGACCGGAATAACCTGAATTTAAAATGAAGAAGGTCGATGGCCGATTCAATCAGGAGGTCTGGCATGGAAACGAGCAAAAAAAGGGATATTCTCTCTATCGCCACGGTCCCGCTCACGATGACTCTGGCCAATTCGATGCTGATTCCCGTCCTTCCCGCCATGCAGCATGCGCTGAGAATCTCCTCCCTGCAAGCGAGCTGGATCATCACCGCCTATGCGACGGTAGCTATTTTTTTTATTCCTCTTGCCGGCTATTTATCCGACCGCTACGGCCGCAAAGCGGTCATTCTTCCGTCTTTGCTTCTCGTATGCGCCGCCGGAGCGGCCGCCGGCATTGTCGCGGCGATCGGCTCCCCTAACGCTTACGGACTTATTCTCGGAGCCAGGCTGCTTCAGGGTCTCGGCTCTGCCGGCTGTTTCCCGGTCGTGCTGCCGCTCGTAGGCGATCTGTTCAAGAGAGATCAGGACGTTAGCCAGGGCCTCGGACTGATCGAAACGGCGAACACCTTCGGCAAAGTCGTCAGCCCGATTCTCGGCTCGGCGCTTGCGATCTGGTCGTGGTACGCCCCTTTCTTCGCGATTCCCGCTTTCGGAGCGATATCCTTTCTGCTCGTGCTGATCTTCGTCAAACCCCCGCGCGGCTCCGACGACGACAACTCGTCCAAGCGCGTCGGACTGGGAGCTTTCGTTCGCTCGGTGCTGGCCCTGATCAAAGCCGAAGGCAAGTGGCTCTATGGTATTTTCGCAATCGGCGGAATCGCCATGTTCGCGATCTTCGGCAGCTTGTTCTACTTGTCCGAGACGCTGGAGGAGCGGGGCATGAAGTCCTTGTACAAGGGGCTGATGCTGGCTATCCCTCTCGGCGGACTCTGCTTGGTCGCGTATTTGAGCGGAAAATGGATCGGAAGAAATAAAGCGCGGATGAAATGGACGAGCTTCGCCGGATTCGCGATCGCGACGGCTGCCCTGCTGGCGTTGGGACTGATGAAGCGGGACGGTACCTGGTGGATCGCTTCGATGCTCGCCCTGTCCTCTTCCGGCATCGGAGCCGCGCTGCCCAGCTTGGACGCGCTCCTAACCGGAGGCATCGACAAAGACCAGCGCGGCACCGTGACGTCGCTGTACAGCAGCATGCGCTTTATCGGGGTTGCCGCGGGGCCTCCCGCCAGCGCTTTGCTAATGGACGTATCGAAAGGCGCTTTGTTCCTGGTCGCGGCAGGCGCCGCGCTGCTCGCGACGCTGCTTAACTTGTTCGCGATCCGGCCGGAACGATGATCCCGGACGTTCGCCTACAGGATGAAGTCGCCGATCGTGCGGTAGAGGAGCTCCTTCTCCGTATGCCGCAGATCGTGGCCGGAACGTTCGAACAAGGCGAACGTCGCGTCGGGACATAGCCGTTCGTATCGCCTGCAGTCCTCATCGCCGAGCAGGCTATCGGCCAACATCCCCCGCAGCACAAGCAATTTCTTGTTAATGCCCTTGGAAAGCCGACGCTGCGCGGATTCCCGTTCGATCCCTCTGACCGCTTCGGGACGAATATTCCGTTGCCGGGAGAACTGGACCAGGTAGGTGAGCAGATAATCCTCCGCCCAGCCTTCCGGCATCGCCTTATGCTCCGCGGGGTATTCCTGCAGAATGACCGATAGCACCGATGCGGGATGCTTCTCGAGATAACCGAGCGCATAAGCCGCTCCCCTGGAATTGCCGTACAGATGGAACCGGTTAAGCTGCGCGTCCGCTACGACGGCCGCGATATCCGAAACATGGTGCTCCAGGTCGTACCCTCTCTCCGGAGTGTCGCTCTGGCCGCGGCCGCGGAACGACAGCGCCACGCATTTTCGCGGAGACAAATAAGCCATCAACTCGACGTATTCCTCGGCCGTCTCCGATAAACCCGGACAGATAAGCAAGGGGACGGACGTATCCCGTTCGTTCGAGATGAGATAGTGGATTTCAATCTTGCCGTTGCTTGCGCGATGCGATCGGATGTCCATATCGTCCCTCCGCCCGTTCGTCCGATTAGATGGCCGGCATGACGTTGCCGCCGCTGACCGGAATGTAAGCGCCCGTAATAAATGCGGCCAGGTCGGACGCGAGGAAAGCGACCGCGTTGGCGATTTCCTGATCCGTGCCTCTCCGTTTTAACGGTACGGACTGCTCGTACGATTCGTTACGCTCGGTACGGTTCTCCCGATCTCTGTCGCTGATCGTCCAGCCCGGAGCGACCTGGTTCGCCGTGATGCCGTGCTCGCCGATTTCCTTGGCCAGTACGCGATAGATGCCGTCCATTCCCCTTTTTCCCGCTACGTACGCCGATTGCGTCGGGAAATTTTGCATCGCGCACTCCGTGTTGATGCCGACGAATCGGCCCCATTTTCGCTCGATCATGCCGGGCGCGAACGCTTTGGCCAAGTAGACGCTCTGCATGACGCAAGAATCGAATTGGCCGGCGTAGTCTTCCGGAGCCTGCTCCAAAATGCTTGTCCATTGATATTGGACGACCGCGTTGGCGACCACGATGTCGACCGGCGCAAGACTGGCTTCAATCTCCCGCTTCATGCCGACAATCGACGCCTGATCGGTAATGTCCGCCTTAACGATTGCCGATTTTACGCCAAAGCCTGTCAATTCCTCTTGCAGTGCCCGTGCTTGATCTTCGCTGCTGCGATAATGGATCGCGACGTTCGCCCCGCACTGCGCCAGCGTCCTCGCCATTACTCGTCCCAATTGCCCGGTTGCTCCGGTTACCAGCGCGGTTCGTTGGCCAAGATCGATCTTCATCGCCTGTTCCCCCCTATAAGATAACGTATAAACAAGTGATTTGTTACAGTCGCAGCACGTAGAATTGGCTTCGTAAGCAACCGGGTGTACATAGGACGATTACCCCTGATCATTCGTCTTCCGGCGTTGCTCTCTTTTCCTTGCGCGCTCTTCGTACATTTCTTGAATCCAAATCTTCACCGGCGCCTTCCACAACTGATTTTTCGCAGGAATATTCTTAATCAAGCTTAGCGGATTAAGTCCCATTTCTTTCGCCATTCGAATTTCTTCGTCATTTAGGCGGCACTTCTGTTTCGCTTCTTTCCACTGCTCGGCTTTCTTGTCCGGATTGGCCATGAAGTTTCATCCCCTGATTCGCTCATACAGCAAATGATTATATGTCCTGTAGCGCCTTCATAGTTGGTTCAACTCGTCCATAAAGGCGGGCTTTTTCCGATACAACTCGCGGAGCTCGCCAATCAGGGCGGCTTGATTATCGCGGCCCGCTATCCCATGGTATCTCCTCAGCATATCGCAAACCCTTTGATAATTGCTTCTATTCATCGCCCGGTGCGCCGTTTCCCTGATCTGGTCGCAATAAATAACGTTTATCTCATTCTTGAACTTCCCCGCCAACCTGCCGGCGTACTCTTCGATCGTTTCCGGGTGTTTCTTCACATACTCCATCATCTCATCCAAGTCTTTCGCCTCGTCAATGAGCTTGAGGTACATGCTTCTTGCGCTCCAACCGTCCTCCTGCTTCAACCTTTGCTTCAAACGATCGTATAACGTTCTTCCCTCTTCTCCGGCCAATTGACGAAGCTCGTGATAATATTCGAACTTGCCGGCGAGAAGCAACTGTTCGGCCAACATCATCTGTTCTTCCTTGCGTTGCAGCTCACGATAGGCGGCATATCTGATTTCTTGCCATTTTAACACCAGCCCGGCATAACCCTTGTCCTGTTCCTCGCCTTCCAAAGCCAACTCTACGACGCGATCGTAATTATTCTCTTGCTCATACTTGTTTATGAGAGATTTCCTAAAGGAGCTGTAGTGGATGTTATCGATAATAAACTGTTCCGTTTCTTCCGCAGTACCATATTCTTGAAGAATATCGAGCCATATTCCCAGTAAAGCTTCATTCGTATACTTCTGATATTGCTGGCTTGCGTATTTGTGTACGAGGCTTTCTATTTTCACTTTTAGCGTATTTCTTAAGGTTTCAACATCCGCAAACAGAGAGCACATACCAAGAAGGGTAACTCTGTAATCTTCCCATCCGTCAAAAATCGTTTTTTCGCTCTCCTGCAACAGTTTCAGAAATAGCCGCTCTCTCATTTCCGGCTCCCATTGCGCGTTATCTGCTATCGCCTCATGGACTCGCTCCAGCGCCTCATTCGCCAGCCCGCCGATGTTACCGTCGGAATCGTCCGCATACTGAAAAGCTTCAACAGCCTCCTCCAGGACAAGGCATGCAATATCCACCTTCAGAAGCACGTTTGCCGTTTCCCCGGGTTTCTCCAGTACCTCGCTCAGCTCTTGCGCAAAGCTGCCAGCTCCCCGGTATCCTATAAAGCCTTCTCTGCCCGTATGTTTCTTGACGATAGCAGCGATCAACTTCTTGCATTTATCAAGTTCTTCGGCGTCGCAGCCTTGGGCATATTTGAAAATGAGACTATTGTTCAAGACGGCATCCTGCTGTGCGATCTTTACAATAATCTCAATTAACTGCTTCTTGGAGAGCTCGTTTAAGACCTCAGCCAAATCCGAATGCTTGACCGCTTGTTCTTGCGCGACTTCTCTGTCGCTTTCGCCGTTGATCATGTCGCGCAGTTCATAATAAGCCGCAGCCTCATGTTTGCAAACCGGGCCGAAGTCGTAAGGACAGTCACAAACCGAACGCTCAATCCTTCCGCTCTCGTCGAACTTTACCTCTACCTCGTATATTTCGCTTCCTTCAATCTGCACAAGGTATTCATTTTTTCCCCGAGAGAAAACCTCTAGTATATTACCTTCTGTGTAGTAATCATAGCCTCTTGCCAATATCGTACGATCTATCTCGCTCTCGAAATGACGAATATTCACCGTTTATCCCCGCTATCCTTTATCGACATGAATCTCGACACCATGATACCACAGATCTCAGGGATTCTGCATCGTTACGGTAGTCCATACAAATTTTCTGTGTTCAAATGTTGAAAATAAGGTAAAATATATATCATTATAATGAAGGATGATTTTAATGAAAAAAATC
>JAEZZE010000253.1 GCA_023418755.1 Bacillota bacterium
CGGCGCCAGCCTGTTCGGCAGCTACGCGCTGCCCGCGCTGCTGCCCGATCCCGCGCCTCTGCTGCAAGAGCTGTCTTACGCGACAACGTTCCTTCTTGCCATGGCCATGGCCGGCCTGGGCCTGAACGTTAGCCTTCGCGACCTCCGCAGCCGCGCTTTGCGCCCGCTGGCCGCCATGTTTATCGCTTCCGTGCTTTTATCGGGTCTGACTTACTGGTCGCTGTAGCTGTCGGTTGCAGCATCAAAAGGGCATTCATTCATCTTCAACTTCCTAATAAAACGATTCTTGCATTCCCATCCCGAGTAAAGTTGTGGTAAAATGAATATCTATCTATTTGCAAGCAACCGGAACAAACGGTTTTCGCCGTCCCTGGACGACGAGAAACGGAGGCGATTCGGAAATGAACGGTTCAAAATATATAGGCTCCGAATTACGCAAAAAAAGCTTTCAGCCGGCGCGCTGAAAGCTTTTTTCTTTTTTGCGCGGAGTAAACAATCTTTGAAGGGGCAATTATTGTGGCAAGAGGGCATCATTCCGGCGTATTGGCCATCTGGATCAGTCTCGTCAGCAACGTCTTGCTGACCGTAATGAAAGTATCGGCGGGCCTGCTCCTGTCCAGTCCCGTGCTTCTCGCGGACGGCGTGCACAATGCCGGCGACATTATCGCGACCATAGCGGCGTTAACCTCCTCCATGATCTCGAACAAGCCGGCCGACGACGACCATCCTTACGGCCACGGCAAAGCCGAGGTTGTCGCTTCCGCGTTCGTCGCCGTCATTCTGGCGCTGGCGGCGCTCTGGATCGGCTACCAATCGGTTCTCGCGCTGTTCGAGCCGGCCGCCGGGGAAAATCGGCTCGCCCTCGTCGCCGCGTTCTTGTCCCTGATCTGGAAACAGGGACTCTACCTGTATACCGTTCGCATCGGCAGAGCGACCAACAGCAAGAGCGTGCTCGCTACCGCTTATGATCATCTGGCCGATGTGTACGCGTCGCTCGCCGCCGTGATCGGCATCGGGCTGGGCCTTCTGGGCGAGAGATTCGATTGGGGATGGGCGGCGTACGGCGACCCGATCGCCGGCATCGTCGTCTCCTTGCTCGTCCTCAAGCTCGCCGTCGGAATGGGACGCGAATCCGTGGATATTCTGATGGAACACAACGTCAGCCCGGAGAAGCTCGCGCATTACGAAGAGCTTCTCCGGACGCACGATCATGTGAAGCGGATCGACCGGGTCCGGGCGCGCGAGCACGGCCACTACATCATCGTGGACGTCCGCGTCGGCATCCCCCACGACTACACGATCCAGCAAGGACACGACATCAGCCGCATGTTGAAAAAGCTCATTATGGATTTCGATCCCGACGTTATCGAAGTCATGATACATCTGAATCCATGGGAGGCAGGCGAGCCCGTCGCGAATTAGCGGCTCCCGCGACTTCCGGTCCGGACGGCCCCCGAGGTCCGCATCCTGATGCAAGAAGGCAGTTTGCCATGCGCGCCCGCGCGGCAAACTGCCTTCTTGCGTTACTATTATGGCGCAGGCTCGTTACGCCACTTTGTTATAGGTCATAATCCAGATGGATCCCGCCACGACCGTCAGCACGATGATCAGGCCGAGGATGAGCACCATCAGGTTCCAGCGCGGTTTGCCCTCTTCCTTCAGATGCATGAAGTAGAACAGCTGCACGACGAATTGCAGAATCGCCGCCCCCAACAGCACGACTTTGGCCGTCGTCCCTTCCAGAATTCCGTTGAGCACGATGACCAGCGGAATGATCGTTAGAATGAGCGACAGGACGAAGCCGATAACGTAAGATTTGAGCGAGCCATGAGCCTCGTTGGCGCCATGATCGTCATGCGCTCCATGGACGTGCGTGCCGTGATTCGTATGCTGCGCCATCTTACATCACCTCCAGCAGGTAGACGATCGTAAAGACGAAGATCCAGACGACGTCGAGAAAGTGCCAGTACAAGCTTATGACGTTGACCTTGCGGCGCGTGACGGAGTTGATGCCGTGACGGCCGAGCTGGATCATGATCGCGATCATCCAGACGAGACCGAGCGAGACGTGCAGTCCGTGCGTCCCGACCAGCGTGTAGAAGCCGGACCAATGGGCGCTTGTCGAAATTTTCGCGCCTTCGTGCACCAGCGTCGCGAACTCGGTTACCTCCAGCGTGATGAACGCCGCGCCGAGCGCGACCGTAACCGCCAGCCAGGTGATCAGGCCCTTGCGGTCTCCCCTGTTCATCGCCAGCACCGCCAAGCCGCTCGTAAAGCTGCTCGTAAGCAGAATGAACGTCTCGGCGATCACTCCCGGCATTTCGAACAGTTCCGCTCCGGTCGGCCCCCCCGCGGTGTTGCCGCTGAGCACGACGTAGGTCGCGAACAGCGTGCCGAACAGAATGCAGTCGGTGATCAGGAAGATCCAGAATCCCATCATGCGCATGCCTTCAAGGTCGTGATGCCCCTCGTGGGCATGCCCGCCGCCGTGCGGCGGGGCAGAGACGATATGGTTACCCGACTTGGCCATTACACAGCCCTCCCCGCCGCAGCTTCCGTGCGTTTGATTTCCTCAACCGGGATATAGTAATCCGTATTATAGTTAAACGAGTGTACGAGCATGCACGCCGCTACCCCCAAGAGTCCGGGAACGATCATCCACAGCCAATCCCATACGAACCCGAATCCGGCCACGAAGAAGCAGAACGACATGACGATCGGAATTCCCGAGTTTTTCGGCATATGGATCGGTTCAAGCGGCGGCTTCGGCCTCGGAGCTCCTCCGGCGGCAATGCGCTGCTTCTCTTCCCAGAAGTCGTCCTTCTCCTCTACCCGCGGCAGCGTCGCGAAGTTGTAAGCCGGAGCCGGCGACGGAATCGTCCATTCGAGCGTCCGTCCGTCCCAAGGATCGCCCGACGTATCCTTCTCCATGAATTTGACGCTGTGCAAAATCTGCCACACCTGGAACAGGAATCCGATCCCCATCAGGAATCCGCCGATCGTCGACGTCAGGTTCAGCTCGTACCAGCCTCTGTCCCAGCCGTAGGTGCTGACGCGGCGCGTCATGCCCATCAGGCCGAGCACGTACTGCGGCATGAAGCAGACGTAGAAGCCGATATTCCAGAACCAGAACGCCCATTTGCCGATTTTCTCGTTCAGCTTGAAGCCGAACACCTTCGGCCACCAGTAATACAGCCCGGCGAAGTATCCGAACGCGACGCCTCCGATCAGCACCTGATGGAAGTGAGCGATCAGGAAGTAGCTGTTGTGGAACTGGAAGTCCGCCGGGGCGACGGAGAGCAGCACCCCGGTCATTCCGCCGACGACGAAGCACGGGATGAAGCCGAGCATCCACAGCATCGGCGTCGGGAACGACAGGCGTCCCCGATACATCGTGAACAGCCAGTTGAACACTTTGACCCCGGTCGGTATGGCGATGACCATTGTCGTGAGCGCGAAGAACGCGTTGACGTTCGCTCCGGAGCCCATCGTGAAGAAGTGGTGCGCCCAGGTGAAGAACGACGCGACGCTGATGCTCATGAGAGCGAACACCATCGATTTATAACCGAACAGCCTCTTCTTGGAGAAGGTCGCGACCACTTCGGAGAAAATCCCGAAGGCCGGCAGAACGACGATGTAAACCTCGGGATGTCCCCACATCCAGATCAGGTTGATGTACATCATCGGGTTGCCGCCGCCGTCCAGCGTGAAGAAGTGCGCGCCGAGGTAGCGGTCGATAAACAGCAGGAACAGCGTCACCGTCAAAATCGGAAAAGCGAGAATGATCGTTAGACAGCTGGACAGCACCGACCACGAGAACATCGGCATTTTGAACAGCTTCATGCCCGGCGCCCGCATTTTCAGAATCGTGACGATAAAGTTGATCCCCGTCATCAAGCTGCCGATCCCGGATATCTGAATGCCCCATATATAGAAGTCCTGGCCCACTCCCGGACTGAACTGCGTTCCCGACAGAGGCGGATAAGCAAGCCACCCGGTATCCGGCGAGCCCCCGATGACGAACGACAGGTTGAACAGCATCGCGCCGAAGAAGAACAGCCAGAAGCTCAGCGAGTTCAGGAACGGATACGCGACGTCTCTTGCCCCGATCTGGAGCGGCACGACCAGGTTGAACAACCCGAACATGAGCGGCATCGCCATGAACAGAATCATGATGACCCCGTGGGTCGTGAATATCGCGTTATAGTGTTCCGGATTCAGAAACTCCAGCTCCGGCATGGCGAGCTGCGTACGCATCAGCAGCGCGTCCATGCCTCCGCGGAACAGCATGAGCAGCGCCGCGATTACGTACATGATTCCGATTTTTTTATGATCGACGGTCGTCAGCCATTCCTTCCACAGCCAGGTCCATTTCTTGAAAAAAGTGAGGGCGGACACGATCGCGACCATCGTAAGAACGATGGCGACGTCCGCTCCGTAGATCAGCGGATCGCCCGTGACGAAAAACTCGGAGGCGAAATCCTTGATGTTATCCCACATGTCGGCACCTTCTTTCCCCTGATTCTTAGCTTGCCAGTAGTCTGTTTGACGGCCGTAATCCCGGCTTGGAGCGAATGCCGTTATTCGCTCTTGGCCAAGTCCGATCCGTGGTTATGCTCGCTGCTGTACTTGGTTACGATTTTCTGGAACAAGCCGTCCGGAATCGAAGAGAAGGTCCTCACGTCCGACGCGCCCGGTTTCGCCAACT
The DNA here is from genome assembly GCA_023418755.1 of Bacillota bacterium. Taxonomy (GTDB): domain Bacteria; phylum Bacillota; class Bacilli; order Paenibacillales; family Paenibacillaceae; genus Cohnella. The sequence continues at coordinate 4,709 of JAEZZE010000253.1, forward strand.
GCACGTAGCCGTCCGTCGTCAGCGCCGGGGACGATTGCTTCACTTGCTCGACCCAAGCCGCGAACTCCTCCTCCGAGGTCGCCTTGGCCGTAAAGCTCATCTTGCCGAAATCCTTGCCGCTGAAGTTGGCGCCCATTCCCATGTAGTCGCCCGGCTCCTCCGCGATCAGGTGCAGCTTCATCGCCATTCCGGACATCGTATAGATCTGTCCGCCGAGCTGCGGAATCCAGAAGGAGTTCATCGGCGCGTCCGAGGTCAGCTCGAAGCGGACCGGCACGTTCTCCGGAAATTGAATGTAATTCACGGAGGCGATGCCTTGCTCCGGATACAGGAACAGCCATTTCCAGTCGAGCGAGGTCGCCTGGATCACGATCGGCTTGGCCTCGTGTTCGAGCGGCTTGGACGGTTCGAGCATATGGGTATATTTAACGGTAATCGTTCCGAGGATGGCGATGATGATGACCGGGATCCCCCACCAGATCGCTTCCAGCTTCGTGCTGTGCTCCCAGGTCGGGTCGTATTTCGCCTTCCTGTCCGGCTTGTGGCGGTACTTCCACGCCAAGTAGAACGTCAAGATCAGCACCGGCACGATGACGATCAGACAGAGCGCCGTCGCCAATACAATCAGGTCCATCTGATGCTGGCCCACTTCCCCTTTCGGGTTCAGCACGACCACCTTTTCGGCGCACCCTCCGAGCAAGACCGCCGTCGCGGCCAGCGACAGCGCGGCCGTCAGCCTCCGCAGCCCTTTCAACATGTCCATCTCCCCCATCCTCTTGCTGCTACCGCTTCTTTCCTTGCAACGGTCGCAATCTTCACCGCTGAAACCAACATATCAGAAACCTCAGCGACTTTCCTCACAGTTAACAAAGGCGACAACGAAACGTTGAAAATTCGCAATAGATTGTTCACCGGATCGACATAATGTGAATTTTGTTACATGGTTGATGTCCGAGAGGCTGAGATTCATGAGGTACGGGGGTGGGGAAACAGAAGAAGGGAGAACGCTGAATTT
>JAEZZE010000360.1 GCA_023418755.1 Bacillota bacterium
CGACTACCTCTATCAAAAGAAATATACGATTCAGCAGATCGCGGGCTTGCTCGGCTATCCGGATCCTTTCACTTTCTCGAAAGCTTTCAAAAAATACTATAAGGTGCCTCCGTCAAAATTCGAATAACCTATCCATTCTACATCGTCAAAAAGAGCCGCGCGCGAACGCGACTCCCCCATAATTGCCGATAAGTCCTTTAAAGGTGCGCAGCTCAGAGCCAAAACTCGCGGTTAAAGCATTCTCTCCTGCCGCAGACGAACCAATTCGCCGACCGCCTTCGTCGTGATCTGGTCGACCCCCATCGCGATGAAAGCTTCCATATCCCGGCGATCGTTAACCGTATATACCCAGACTTTCAACTGCTGTTCATGGGCCTGCTCGACCAATTCCGGCAAGCAATCGGCATAATGCAAATTCAGGCCGTGATAGCCCTCCGTTCGCGCCTTGCGGCATACTTGATCGACATAGAGCGAATAACTTTCCCGCTCATTTGCCCCCGACGGGGAAGGCGCGTTCCATAAAACCCGAATATCCGGGTGACGGACCGTAAGGTCTCCGCTCTCTCCGGTAATATAGGTTCTGTCAACCAAACCGTACTGCCTCGCGAGCCGGATCGTCGGTTCGATCGCTTCCTTGCATTTGAGATCCAGATTGAGCCGAATGCGATTCTGCGCGGCTATGTCCAGTATGCGCTCAAGCCGAACGACATCCCGTGTCTCGTAAATCGAGCCGAGCCGCGTCCGAATTTCCGGGGCGTTCAGTTCCTCGTAAGTCCATTCGCGAAACAAAGGCGAATCGTCGTGGAATAAGATGGCGGTTCCGTCCTTTAACGCTCTAACGTCTACCTCCGCCACATCGGCTCCTGACCCGATACCTTCCATGAACGATTCCACCGTATTATAGGGCGTGTTCGAACAACCGGTATGCGCCCCGACCATCGGAAACCCGTAAGCCGTCATTCCTTCCCCTGCCTTCCCCGTTCGCTTCGTCCCCGACTCCATCCGCGACCGCCGTCGCTCAGGGCGTATCCGACTCCCCCGCTTCGTCCTTCAACTCATGCTCAAGCTCGGCCCGCAATTTTCGGATAATCGTTCTTGCCGGCAAACTCCCGCATCCCGACTTCGATAGTCCCGTCTTCCATCGGACGAACGATAACGTCAAAGGTGAACGGCGTCTCCACGAAACGAAGCTTCAGATTTATCGTCTCCGGATCGACCCATGCGACGCTTGCCGCGACCGTCTGTTCCGAATCGTCGAGCAGCGAGCAGACGCTCTCCCGCCAGACGCCCCGGCCGGCCGAGATGCGCTGCTCTCCCCTCGGATTAACCATCGTAACGGAAACCCGGTCTTCTCCGAATACGAACGCCATCGATTCCAGTTCGGCCGAATTGGCATCGAGCTGATAGACGATTCCGTTCATCCGCTGTTCGGCAGCCGGGTTAGCCGCTTCCGCGGACGGCGGATCGTATCGCAAAGATTGAAGCCGATCCGTCAACGACCGGGCCGTTCGAACGTTGCTCTCGATCGGTTCCGATCTCATCGCCGGCAGCAAGTTGTCCCAGAGCGCCTGCAGAATGGCCCCCATGTTATCCGTGCCCGAAGTAACCGCGACTACCGTCGCCTGCTCGGGCAGAACGATGCAAAATTGCCCGAAGGCGCCGTCTCCGCGATAAGCGCCGTGGCGGCACCGCCAAAACTGATAGCCGTACCCCTGATGCCAATCGTTATCCGCATCGCTTCCGTTGTCGATCTGCTTGGAGGTCGCCTCCTCCGCCCAGCCTTCCGGAAGGATCCTTTTCCCTTCCCAAATCCCGTTCTGCAAATACAGCAAGCCGAACTTCGCGATATCCTCCACGGCGATCTTCAATCCCCACCCGCCGGCGGCAATGCCGCGCGGACAAGTCTCCCACGTCGCGTTCGAAATGCCCAGCGGCTCGAGCAATCGCGGACCCAAATAGTCCAGAAGCGGAACCCCGGTTACCCGATGCAAAATAGCGGCCAGAAGATACGTCGCCCCGGAGTTGTAGACGAAGTGGGTTCCCGGAGGATGGACGACCGGCTGATCCAAGATTGCCTTCGCCCAATTGCCGTCGTTCCGATCGCTGCCGAGGGGTACGGTATCCTTCGCATGACCGGTGCTCATCGACAGCAAATGGCGAATCCGCATTTCCTCCAGCAGCGGCGACGGCCCGTCCGGCTGGTCCTCGGGGAAATAGCGAACGACTTGATCGTCCAAGGAAAGCAGCCCTTCCGAAGCGGCGAAGCCGATTGCCGTCGAGGTGAAGCTTTTGCTAAGGGAGAACAGCATGTGCCGATCCTCTAATCGGTAGGGCTGCCAGGCGCCTTCGGCCACGACATGCCCGTTCCGGACGATCATGAAGCCGTGCGTTTCGATCGATTTGCCGGCGAGATCGTCTAGAAACCCCGCAATCGCTTCCGAGGGAATGCCTTGCTCTTCGGCCGTGCTTCTTGGCAATTTTACCGCCTGTTTCATGGTCGGTTTCCTCCGTTCCCATTCCGGGTTTATGTCCTTCCGATTGGCTGATGACTGCGCTTTCAATCCGTCACCCAATATTTTAGAAGATATGCCCGTTTTTGTATACAGATGTTTAATATTCACTTCGGCTTCGCCCGTTACAGCGGATTATCGGAGGTGGTCTCCCATTTATATCTCAATCTTTAGAATGAACTGTTCAGAAACTTGTCTCTTTCAACGGTCGCGGTATACATCCGAATTTTCGATTTACAGTCATTCAATAGGGATTGCACTCACCCGATGGTTGACGTCCCTAGCCGAGCGGCTTCAGCCCGCTAAAGCCTTCTTCTCGGTACTTCGCTAAGTACCTGCGAAGTGTCTGCTCGGACATGCCGGTCTGCCCGCAGATTCTGGTTTTGATCTCCTTGGCCTTGGCCGGGTCTAGCCATCTGCCAGAAACGGCGACAGCAATTGCATTCGCTCCGCGGCGATAGCCTCAGCCTTCTTCTGATCTTTCTTCTCACGATAACCTCCGTTAGTAGACTTTCAGACGAGTCTACCTCAGGACGTATCGGACAAAAATGCAAAACGGGTATGTAGCCATAAATTTGCACTTGCAACGCTGCGGACAATTCACGCCAGCCATCCGGGAGCGTCTGTCATGAGGCGTCCGATGCCATGATGTGCAGACTGCGAAGGGACGGACGGCTTCTCCGCAGGGTCTTGGTGATAACGAATGGAGATAGATCTAAGTGCTCCGAGCAAGTAAGTACGTTGATCTGTGAACCAACACTTCCAGCGACGCAATGTCGCGTCATCTGCAGCTACGGACGACGATGAAGATTCCGCGACCACTTGCTCCATGCATTCCATTCATAACGCTTATACGGAACGATGCAATTCGGCAGCTCATGATTAATCTTACGGCACTGCAAACAACGAAGCCTACGCACGATGAGCAAGCGATATTCTCCACTTGCAGTCGCCAATTTACGCTGACGACTGCCGATTACAACAAGCTTGTCACCGCAACACGGGCAAGGAACCATTCCTGCACACCGAACGAAAAACGCCGGCACTCTTTTCAACCAGCGACAGTCTGATACAATGACCATGTTGTTTGGGGGGATGCTTCCGTGAGCCTGTTGCCGCAGGCCCACATCCATGGAGGCATACTTTTCCTTTTCTATGATACGGTCATTATATTTGGTAACTCCTGGACAGGAAATCCCACCAGCAGTTGAGCGTTATCTTCTAGCGGTAACACCTTCCATAGGAATTTCCGAAAGTTCTTATACACATTGTTGTGCGTGAGCACTTGTCTGTTGGGATTCGGGAAAAAGTATGCGTCGGCACCCGAAACATATGAATTTGCTTCACGTAGGTATGGCACCGCTGAAGAGGCTCAAGAGAAAGGGGGACGAACCTGTCCTTATTGAATTTTCCATCCAAAATGGTTAATACACCGCCGTCCAATCCACATCCCGTATTTTCAGATGAATGGCTTCTGAAATCCGGAGACCGCATCCGTAGAGCATGCGAAACAAAAGCGGCAAGAAGTTCTTTCGAAGTTTTCGACTGCATAAGCGTGATGCGATTCTCTTGCCATTTCAGATTTTTCAGCTTCAAC
>JAEZZE010000189.1 GCA_023418755.1 Bacillota bacterium
GATCGGATGAACGTGCATCGTCTTGCCCATAATTTGCGGCGAAATGAATTTGCCTTCGATTAATTGAACGATCGTCCAGATGACGATCATTTTGACCAGCATGATCGGAGAGGTCATCATGGCGACGATGAGCGCGGGGGTAATCGCGATCGCCGGCCCGAGATAAGGCACAATGCTCGTACAGGCGGCGATGACCGCGAGCACGAGGGAGTAGTCCAGTCCAATGATCAGGTACCCGATATAGAGGAGCACGCCGATGCAGGCGCTCACGATAATTTGCCCTCGTATGTACGAGCTGACCTGATGGTTCATCTCGAGCATCACCCCGAAGGAGCGGTTCCTCAGGCGCAAAGGGACGAAGCCGAGCACGAATGGGGCCAGCTTTTTCCGGTCCTTGAGCAGGTAGAACAGGATGAAAGGCACCGTGATGATCGCGAGCACCGTCTCCGTAATTTTGCCGACCAGGCTGCCGATTCCCGACCAGGCGTTGCTCAGAATCGTCGAGGCTCGCTCCGAAAAGTCGTCGACTACCTTCGTCGTGTCGATGCCGAGCACGCTCTGCAATTGGTTGAAAAATTCGTTGCCGATCAGCTCTTCGAATTTCAGCTGCGCGTTCTGGCTGTAAGTCGGGAATTGAACGATCAGGCTGGAAATCTGCTGGCTAAGCAGCGGAACGACTTTCATGACGATCAGCGTGAGCACGGTAAGGATAACGAGATAGAGACCGACAATGGAATAGACGCGCTTGACCCTGCGCAGCTCCAAGTAATCCACGATCGGATTAAGCAGGTAATAGGCGACGCCGGTCAGAATAAACGGAAGGAATACGGTTTCCAGGACGACGATGAACGGATGAAAGATGTACGAGATTTTCTCCAATACGAAAATATTCAGCCCGATAAGCAGAATAACGATCAGAAATAGGACGAATTTCCGATCGATCAGCCCCTTGAGGCCGTCCGATAGTTTGCGAGCGCTCTGCATGAGTGTTCCCCCTTCTTTCTTCCATTGTAACCGACGGGAATCCCGCCGGACAAATCCGGCAGAACCGGGCTCTTCCTACGGTTGACAGAGAACGAGGATTTAATTTATAGTTAGAATATGCTTAGTTTCCGGAAACTTCCGGAAAGCGGGGGAACCATTCTTTTGGGGCGAATCGTTCATGGAACGTAGGGAACCATCTATCCCGAGCCCGTCAGCTAACCTCGTTTGCACTGGATGGGTCGGATTGTCTATGCGCAGGATAAGCTGCTCATTCTTTTGACCCGTTGAGGGTCTTTTTGCGTCTTTATAGACCCTTGTTCGCAGTAGGGATGGTCTGCTGCGCGCGGGGTCTATTTTTATCTTCGGAAGAAAGGGGGTCTGGCGGGGGCTTGGAACGGATTCGTTCTCGAATTCGACTGAATATACGCGGAGGAGGAAAGCCGAATGGCGCAACCAAAGTATATCACCGATATCGGAAAAATCTCTCACATCCCCGAGGAACAACGTGAGAAACTGAAGCGGATTACCGACAAGTTCGTGTTTCGGGTGAACGAGTACTACTTGAATCTGATCGATTGGAACGATCCGCACGACCCGATCCGCAAGCTGGTCATTCCGAACGAGGGGGAGCTGGCGGAATACGGGCGCTGGGACGCTTCCGACGAGGATACGAACTACGTCGTCAGAGGCTGTCAGCACAAGTATTCGTCGACCGCGCTGCTTATCGTCTCCGAAGTATGCGGGGCCTACTGCCGCTATTGCTTCCGCAAGCGGCTGTTCCGCAACGACGTCAAGGAAGCGACTGCGGACATCGAACCGGGTCTGCAATACATTGCCAATCACCCGGAGATCAGCAACGTGCTGCTGACCGGAGGGGACAGCCTCATTCTCGCGACCCCTAAACTGCGCGCGATTTTGCATAGATTGCGCGAGATCGACCATGTGAAGATTATTCGCCTCGGCTCGAAAATTCCCGTGTTCAACCCCATGCGGATCTACGAGGACGAAGAGCTCCTGGAGACGATCCGCGAATTTTCCGACGCCAACAAGAGAATTTACGTGATGGCCCATATTAACCATCCGCGCGAAATCACGCCCGAAGCGGTGCGAGGATTCCAGGCGCTTCACGATGCAGGGGCGATCGTCGTTAACCAGACGCCGGTGCTCAGGGGCATCAACGACGACCCCGAGGTGCTCGGCGAGCTTCTGGACCGCTTGAGCTGGGCGGGAGTGACGCCCTACTACTTCTTCATCAATCGCCCGGTGGCGGGCAACGGCGATTTCGTGCTGCCTCTCGCCAGAGTGTACGAGATCGTCGAGCAGGCGAAAGCGCGCACGTCCGGGCTCGGCAAACGCGTTCGCCTGTCGATGAGTCATACGTCCGGTAAAATCGAAATATTGGCGATCGAGAACGGCAAAGCCTATCTCAAGTACCACCAGTCCCGCGACGGGCACTACGGCAAATTCATGACGCTGGATTGTCCCGACGACGCGGCCTGGTTCGACGATCTTCCGGGAAGCGAGCGCTACTGGAAGAAGCCGGCGAAGCGCGCGAAGGACGTCGTGTCGGTGAACGAGCTCCCGGACGTTCCGCGCAAGCGGGAGAGAAGGGCGGAAGTGCCAAGCTGATCGGACCGATCTGCCGTCGAAGCCGGACAGGGATCCGATTCCGCCCGGCTTGCGGCTCCCGGGCCGAATAATCATCGATCTCTAGCCACGCCCCTCCAAGGGCCGACCCGCGAATGCCGGACGACGAGTCCAGGCGGACGCCGGAGTCGGTCTTTTCGCGTTTTCCGTTCGATTCCTACCGGAAGCGACAAAGATTCCGCCGATTCCCGCCGACCGTTTGACAAGCTTCTCGTTCTCGGGAAGGTACAATCTATTCATTCCAATATCTGGAGGAATGATTAGGGATGGCGCGGGGGAGAAAGACGGTTTTATTCCTACTGGCAATTCTGCTTGCGGCGCAAGGCGCCGCGGAGGCGGCCGCTCTCCGTTCCGGGCAATGGAGCGGCAAGCCGGCGGGCTCTCAAGCTTTTCCCGAAACGTATACGGAAATCGAAGGCGTACTAGGCTTTCGCGGAGGCGGAGAGCGGAGTTCACCGTCTTACGGCACCGTGGAGATGCGGACGTATCGCCCAAAGATCGCTTGGGAAAAAAGGACGAAAAGCAGCTCGTGGGGAGGAGGCGCCGGGTGGACGGGACAGCCGGCGATCGTCAGGTGGAAGCCGGAAGTGCTGCGGACGATGAACGTAAAGGCGAAGTTTCGCGACAAGCCGGATTTCACGGAAGTGATCTACGCCTCATTGGACGGTTACGTTTATTTTCTGGAGCTGGAGACGGGGGAAGAAACGAGAAGTCCGATTAAGGTCGGCAATCCGATTAAAGGCAGCGTGTCCGTCGACGCGAGAGGTTACCCGCTGCTATACGTCGGGGAGGGCATCCCCGAGAACGGAACGATCGGCTTCAATCTGTACAGCCTGATCGACCAGAAGAGATTGCTGCGAGTGAACGGCATCGACTCGTTCGCGTACCGCAATTGGGGAGCGTTCGACGGTTCCGCGCTGTTCAACCGGTTCGACGACACGATGACCGTCGGCGGGGAGAACGGACTGTTCTACCGGGTGAAGCTGAATACCGAGTTCGATCCGCAGCGGAAAACGATCTCGATCAGGCCGGCCGTCGGCAAATTCCGGTACAAAATCGGCGGCAACGCTTACCAAGGCATCGAGAATTCCGTCGCCGCGTTCGGAGACCTGGCTTACTTTGCCGATAACGGAGGCAGCCTGGTAGCCATGAACGCGCGGACGAACGAGCCGGTCTGGGCGCTTCCGCCGCTTGACGATACGGACGCGACGATCGTCGTCGAAGCCGAGGACGGAGTTCCGTATTTATACACGGGGACGGAGGTCGACAAGCAAGGGAAAAAGGGCTATGCCTATTTGCGCAAAATCGACGGCCTGACCGGCCGGATCGTCTGGCAGGCGAAGTACGAATGCCTGTCCGTCGTCGGCGGGGCGCATCCGGTGAACGGCGGAGTGCTCGCGACTCCGGTCGTCGGCAAGGGGAACGTATCCGATCTCGTGGTGTTCACGGTTGCCCGCTATGGCACTCTCGGCGCGGGTCTGATGGTCGCATTGGACAAGAAGACCGGCAAAGAAGCGTGGAGGCTTCCGATGAAGCATTATGCCTGGTCGTCCCCGACCGACGTCTACGACCCGTCGGGCAACGCGCATTTGATTCAGGCCGATTCCGCGGGCGTCGTCTCCGTCGTCTCGGCAAAAGACGGCCGCGTTCGGGGGAGCCTCGCGATCGGAGCGAATATCGAAGCGTCACCCGCGGTGTTCGACCAATTCGCGGTCGTCGCCTCGCGCGGGGGCAAGCTTTACGGAATCAGGCTGGAATGATCGGAGCTCAGCCCGACGATGCGCCACGGCAGTTGAGGAGAGCTTCGCCCGAACTCGAAACGCAGCTCGGCGTGAAGCGTCCTCCGGTTTTTCAAGCGCGCAAGGACGGGCAGGACGTAAGACAACGATAGCTTGTCGTCTCCATCGTCGTCCTTGGCGAGTCTTCCGGCCCGAGCGTGGGAGATCGAGTCGAGCCGCTCGAGCAGCAGGTTCTGCGTTTCCGTCTGCTCCGCGGACGCGCCCGCCCAGATCAGGCGAAGCATTCCGCCGTCTTTCGCATTCAGCGCTTCGACGAAGCTGGCTGCCAATAGGCCGGGCGAAGCCGAATCGAAGTAACGGCGCAGTTCGCCGCCTGCCTTATGCACCATTAACTGATGCGCCGGGTCGGGCGTATCGGAGCGATGCGACGTGCTGCCAAGGAAATGCACGCAGAAATGGCCTTTGAAGCCGTTGTCCGGAATGCCGTCCCCGCCATGGGGCATGCCGTTCATAGAGGCGGCTATTCGCGCGCCGTCCTTCCCGACGACGATCGCCCTGCGCTGCCAGCTCCATTTCCCCCCGTAAATCCGTTTCATCGTTTTCGAATCTTCGCGCGTCAACGGCTGAACGTCGGCATGATCGCTGCCCGCGCGGCGCTGCACGCGGAAGCTCAGTCCGCTCTCGAGATCGGTAATCGTAAACAGGCTTTTCCTCCCTACGAGGTTCCGAGCTTCGTTCCATTCCATCAGCTTGCCGTAGTGCCGGCTTCGCAGCGTCTCCGCATAACGCAGCAAGCGATCGGACGCGTCGGAAGGAAGCTTGACCAGCCTCTTGGCGGATTCGTCCCACAGCCTGCCCGTTCGCTCCATGCGGTAGACGGTTTTGCGACCGTCCGTTTCCCAAGCCGTGATCTCCAGATCCGTATAGCAATCCGCCCGCTCCGCCGGCAAGCGCTCCGCTTCGGCGATCCGCGAAGCGAGCCGCCGGCTGCTGATCGTCAAGCTGCTGAACATGTCTGCCGTGCCGCTGGCGCGCACGGTAATTTCCAGCCGTTCCGGTCCGGAAGCCCGAGGCTTCGCGTTCGCCGTCAATCCGCCGGCGCCGGCCAAGGCGACCGCGATCACGGCCGACAAGGTCCAACGCATAATAAGCCGCCGCAACGGTCGAGTCATCCTGTTCCCTTCCTCTCTCGGAATCGTTCGATCGTTATTTTCGACGAATAAGGGAGCGATTATGTGGCATAAGCCAGGTGCGTTTCGCGCAACGTAAAACGGAACGGCACCTTCATTGAATCGAGGGATCAGCTTGGCTTGGAAATGGATCGTCGGAGCGTTGCTGCTCGCGCAGGCCGCCGCACTGCCGGATCAGCTAACGATTACGTCGGACGGCGAGGTGATCGCCGTCGTCAGACGCGCCGATTATGAATTCCCGCTGCGGGGATTACCGATTGTTAATGACGTTAAATTTTCGGAGCTTACGGTACGGATCGAAAAGCGGGTCAATCAGCCTCCTCTTAACGCGATACTGGACGCTTCCGGAGCGATCGTTCCCGAAAGATCGGGCTACAAACTGGATCGCGCCGCTTGGGAGAAGGATTTCTATCGCTTCATGGTGGAAGGGGCCGGCCCCGTCCTTCAAGCACCGCGCAATACGATCTATCCCAGAGTAGACAGCGAACTGTTGGTCTCGCTTAAAGAGAAGATGATCGGCTTTTACACGACTTATTATAATTCGAATAACAAGAGCCGCTCGCATAATATCGATCTGGCCGCCCAGGCCTTGAACAATCGTTACGTGTTCCCGGGCGAATCGTTCTCGTTCAACGAAACGCTGGGGGAACGCACGGCGAGCAAGGGGTACAAGCGAGCCAAGATTATCGTAAGAGGAGAAGTGGCCGAGGGCATCGGGGGCGGAATCTGCCAGGTCTCGTCAACGCTGTTCAATGCGGTGGACCGAGCGGGCATGACGATCGTTCGGCGTTATTCGCACAGCCGCAACGTACCTTACGTTCCGCCCGGACGGGACGCGACGGTAAGTTGGAACGGACCGGATTTCGTGTTCAGCAACCCGTACGATCATCCGGTGCTCATCCGCTCTTTCGCCGGCGGCGGACAGACGACCGTATGGATCTATTCCGCCGACGAGATCCATAACCGGCCTCGCGAAGTGCCCAGCGCGACCAAGAGGCTGCCGGAGGAAGTGCCTGCCGGCCGCGACGTCGATCCGCTCGTGCCGTAACCGGCCTTCTAATCGACTTGGTTGGCTTAGGGGACATCCTCTTTCGCATGAATGGCAAAATGGTTATACTCATCAGTATAATCACATTTCCGGAAGGAAGAGCGGGATGAGTCGGGTAATTCGCGCGAACGAACTGATCGCCTTGAAGGAAATCGCGGAAGCTTTGAATTCGAGCAACGATCTCGGTACGATGCTGAAGGGCGTACTGAACAAGCTGCTGCAGGTGACCGGCTTGACGACCGGCTGGATTTTCCTGATGGACGACGACGAGAAGGGTTACGAATGCCCGGCCGCCGAGAACGTGCCGCCTGCTCTTACCGCGGGCAACTACGCCTTGATGTGCGGAGAAGAATGCTTTTGTATCGAGAGCTACAGGAATCATAAGCTGGAACGGGCGGTCAACATCATAGAGTGCAAGCGGATTAATTACGCGATCATGCACGGGGTCGGGGATACGGAAAATCTGACGCATCACGCGACGGTGCCGCTGAAAGCCGGAGACGAGAGGTTCGGGCTCCTCAACGTCGCCGAAGCGGGCAAGGAGCATTTCTGCGAAGACGAACTGGCTTTGCTTCACGCCGTCGCGCTTCAGATCGGCATGGCGATCAAGCGCATCCGTCTGTATCAGACCCAAGAGCGCAACGCGCTGTTCTACGCGAAGCTTAGCGACGTCATTCAGCGAATGAATTCCGTTCTCGAGCCGAGCCAGTTGCCCGTCAAGGCGGTACGGATGATCGGTGACGCGTTCGAATGGCCTAACGTGGCTCTGTTTACGAGCAAAAACGAAGAGCTGTCGCTGTGGGCGCACTACAAGGACAATCGGATCCATGAGAAATGGCAGGAGCTGGAGATGGAGCAAGCCGGCATCGTCAGCAAGGCATACCGAGACAACCGGTTGGTGATCGAAGCCCGCGACGGCGCGGCTTGCATAGAAGTGCTGAATACTCTCGGCCTTCCTCCCAGCGGCTCCGCCGCGGCCATTCCGCTCCGGTCGAGGGGCCGTCCGTTCGGCGTGCTGCTGCTCAGCAGTCCGCGCAACAAGCTGTTCGAGGACTATCCCGAGGATTTCATGTACTCGCTGGGAGACCATCTTACGCTTTGCCTCGAGAACATGCGCATCAACGAGCTGCGCAACGAATTGGCGCTGGTCGAGGAGCGCAACCGGATGGCTCGGGATCTGCACGATTCGGTCATGCAGAAGGTGTTCTCCCTGTCCTTCCTGGCCAAGGGGGCGGAAGCGATGATCGCGGACAAGGAGCCGGCTGCCGCGGATTCACTGCGGGAGATCGGCGCGCTGTCCCAAGAGGTGCTTAAGGAAATGCGAGCGCTGATCTGGCAGCTCCGGCCGGCCGGATTGGAGAACGGGCTGCTTCCCGCGCTGAAGCAGTACGGCCAGCGGATCGGCTTGACCGTTTTCGAACAGGCGGAAGGCGTCATGGATTTACCGAGAGCGATCGAGGAGGCGCTATGGCGGATCGGCCAGGAGGCGCTGAACAACGTGAAGAAGCATTCCGGCACGAACGTTGCCTACGTCAAGGTGACGAAGACCGAGGCGGAAGCCGTTCTGGAAATCGCCGATCGCGGCAAAGGGTTCGCTCGCGCCAGGAAGGGCCGAAGATCGATGGGGCTGATGTCGATGAGGGAGAGAGCGGCGGCGCTCGGCGGGGAAATCGCAATCGAGAGCGGCAAAGGGATACCCTCGTCCATCAAGGTCAAGATTCCGATTCACGTCATTGTGGAGAAATGCATGGAGGAGAAAGAGCGGCTGTGAAAATCAAATTATTGCTAGCGGACGACCATCAGATCGTGTTAAAAGGAATTTCGTTTTTTCTGGCCATGCAGCCGGATTTCGAAATCGTAGGAGAAGCCCACAACGGACAGGAAGCGGTGGAGTTGACCGCCGAACTGAAGCCGGATATCGTACTGATGGATTTGAATATGCCCGTCATGGACGGAATCGAAGCAAGCCGGTTGATCGCGGAGAGCCATCCCGAAGTGAAGGTGCTCGTGCTGACGAGCTTCGCGGACAGCAGCCATGTCGTTCCGGCTCTGCGCACGGGTGCGATCGGCTACATGCTCAAGGAAGTTGAGCCGGATCAACTCGTCGAGGCGATCCGCAGCGCCTACCAAGGAAACGTTCAGCTGCATCCCGATATTTCCGCGGTTATTCTGTCGCAGCTCTCTCCGTTCGGACGGGAGATCAAGGCCGCGCCCTCCAAGGAAGCGCTCGACTTGCTCACGCCAAGAGAGCTCGAGGTGCTGGAACTGCTCACCAAAGGGCTCAGCAACAAAGAAATCGCGCAGACGCTCGTCGTTGCCGAGAAAACGGTAAAAACGCACGTCAGCAGCATTTTGAGCAAGCTGAATTTGACCGATCGGACGCAAGCGGCCCTATATGCGGTCTCCGCGTTCTCGCCGGCGGATTAAGCTTCTCTCAGTTCTGCGACTATAGTCGTAAGACCGGTCCTCCGTCTTGGGAGGATTTTTTCGTGCGCGGATTTCAGTCTAAATGCCGATGTGGGCGATCGGAATTAAGATTATAGTTACTGCAGTTACTTAATTAAACATAGTGGAGGGTAAACCCGATATGAGTACTGTATTGTTCGTCAAAGCCAATGACCGCGGGGATCAAGCGGTCAGCGTGAAGCTGTACGAGGCGTTTCTGGAAAGCTACAAGCGGAATCACCCGGAGGACGAGATCGTCGAGCTCGATCTGTTCAAGGAAAACCTGCCTTACCTGAACGCGAACATGATCAACGGCAGCTTCAAATCCGCTCGCGGTATCGAATTGACGCCGGAAGAGAGCGAAGCGGTCGCCGTCAAGCATAAATATTTGGATCAATTTCTGGCGGCGGACAAGGTCGTATTCGGCTTCCCTCTCTGGAATTTGACGATTCCGGCCGTTCTGCATACGTATATCGACTACATCTACGAAGCCGGCAGAACGTTCAAGTATACGGAGCAAGGCGCGGTCGGCCTGATTCCGGAAAAGAAAGTCGCCTTGCTGAACGCACGCGGCGGCATTTACTCCGAAGGACCCGCCGCAGCCGCGGAAATGTCCTTTAACTACATTCGCAACATTATGGCGTTCTTCGGCGTTACGCAGTTCGAGAACATTATCGTCGAAGGCCACAATCAGCTGCCGGACAAGGCCCAGGAGATTATTTCCGAAGGCGTCGAGAAAGCCGGCAAAGCGGCCGTCGGTTTCTAAGAACGGAATCCGCATCGGGAATCGCCCCGCATTTCGTCGCCCAGCGCGACGGATTGCGGGGCGATTTTTTCGTCTTTGCGGGCTTTTCCGTTTGTGCGCGGGCTTGAGTCTGTCTATAATGGGTTTGAATGGTTGCGTATCCAAGGAGGAGGAAGACGGACGATGAAAGTGCTCGTGACGGGCGTAACCGGCATGGTTGGCGAAGGCGTTCTTCTCGAATGCCTGAACGATCCCGGCGTAGAGCAGGCGCTGGTCGTGAATCGCAAGCCTTGCGGGCTGTCGCATCCGAAGCTGACGGAAATGATTCATACGGATTTTTTCGATCTGTCGCCGATCGCCGACCGGCTTGTCGGACTTGACGCTTGCTTGTTTTGCCTGGGAGTGTCCTCAGTCGGCATGAGCGAGCAGGAATATACGCGCAAAACGTACGACTTGACTCTGAATATGGCGGGTCTTCTGGCGGAAAACAATCCGGGCATGGTGTTCTGTTACGTTTCCGGATGGGGGACGGACAGCACTGAACGGGGCAAGAGCATGTGGGCCAGGGTAAAGGGAAGGACGGAAAACGATCTTCTGAAGCTGCCCTTCCGCGCGGCCTATATGTTCCGGCCGGGATACCTGCACCCTACGCAGGGAGCGGCGAATACGCACCGCTACTATCGCCTGATATCCTGGATTTATCCGATTCTACGGCGCCTGCTTCCGAACCAGGTATCCACGCTGCGGGAGCTGGGCGTCGCCATGATTCGCGTCTCTAAAAAAGGCTACGGCAAGCCCATCATCGAAGTAAAGGACATCGTTCGGTTGGCCGGCGGTTAACCGGGCGTCTTCCGCAATCCGACTAAGGAGAAGATACGATTGGAACATAAGCTGTTTACGCCGGAAGAAGCGAACGAGCTGTTGCCGCAGATCCGGAAGGAACTGAGGTCACTGCAGGAGCTGGCGGGGAAGATAGAGAGCCAGCACAAGGACTTGCTTAAGTTCAAGGCGATCCATAAGCATGCTTTCCCCGATCTCCCGAAAGACAATGATCCGTTCTTCGAACCGGAGAGCAGTCTGGACTTTCTGCGGATCGAGATGGACATGATGATCCGGAACTTCTCGCGCAAAGGCGTGCTACTGGCCCGGTCTGATCGATTTCCCGGCAATGATCGACGGGGAACCGGCGCTGCTCTGCTGGAAGGAAGGGGAGGAGCGGGTCGGGCATTACCACGGGTGGCACGACGGCTTCGTCGGGCGAAGAGAATTGTCGCAAGACAAGGATCCGGGGGCTCGCAACTAGCCAAATGCTGGAAGGCGCAATCGCGCCAAATCGCGCCTTTCTTGAACTAGACCGCCTGCCGGGCGGTTTTTTTTTGCGTGGAGCGGCAAAAAAAACCGAATAACCGATCGAACTTTTTCGTAGGCTCAAACGTCTAGCCCATATCCGCGAAAAACACCTGCGAAAAGAAGAAGGTAGGAGAGACATGAAACACGCCGCGAGCCTTCCCCCAAAGGCAATCACCGTGCACGGAACGAATCTGCGCAGCAGACGTTACATGCCTGGCTTGGACGGATTGAGGGCGTTATCCGTACTCGCCGTTATCGTCTACCATTCGAACATGAATTGGGCTCCCGGCGGACTTCTCGGGGTCGGCATCTTTTTCGTCCTGTCCGGCTATTTGATTACGGACCAGCTTCTGTCGGAATGGAAGCGCTCGAGGCGCATCGATCTGGCCGGATTTTGGATCAGACGGGCGCGAAGGCTGCTGCCCGCGATGTTCCTTATGCTGATCTGCACGGCGCTCTGGCTTCTGCTGTTCGACCGGTCCCGTCTGGCGGAACTTCAAGGCGATTTCGTTTCGGCGGTGCTTTATTTCAATAACTGGTGGCTGATTTTCCATGAAGTTTCTTATTTCGAGAGCTTCGGTCCCCCGTCGCCGATCGGACATCTTTGGTCATTGGCGATCGAAGAACAATTTTACCTGCTTTGGCCGCCGCTGCTCATCCTCGGCGCGCGCATCGTCCGTAGGAGGGGCCGGCTGATCGCGCTGCTCTTGACCGGGGCGCTCGTCTCGGCCGCCGCCATGGCTTTGCTCTACGTTCCCGGCCTTGATCCCAGCCGAGTTTATTACGGAACGGACACAAGGGTGTTCGGCCTGTTGATCGGTGCGGCGCTCGCGGCGGCTTGGCCGAGCGAAGGGCTGATCGAGCTCACGCGCCGTTTCCGGGCGTATCTGGAAGCGGCGGGGGCGATCAGCCTGGCCGTGATCGTCTGGATGATCGCATCGACGGCCGAATACGGCGGTTTTCTGTACTACGGTGGTTTGGCGCTGCTCTCCATGCTGTCCGCGCTGGCGATCGCGGCGCTTGCCCTTCCGTCCGGCTTGTTGGCGCGAGCGTTCGGATGCAGGCCGCTCAAGTGGATCGGCGTGCGGTCGTACAGTCTGTACATTTGGCACTACCCGGTTATTGCGTTAACGAGCCCGACGGTCGAGACGGGCAACATCGACGCCGTTCGAATCGTCTTGCAGCTCGCCGTCAGCGTCGTTCTAGCGTCCTTGTCCTGGAAGTTCGTCGAAGAACCCATTCGCAGAGGAGCTTTAAAGAATCTTCCGGCGTTGCTGCGACGGTTGCGCGTCCATCGGAGGAAAACCGCGATTGGCGTTGCGCTGGCCGCGTTAGTTTTGCTGGCGGTGTCATTCAACGGGGCGGTCTTCCGCTCCATCGCTTCGCTGCCTGTATATGCCGATTCCTCCGGCACGTCGGTGGAGGGCGTTAGCGAACAATCGCCCGGGGTTAGGAGCCCGGAGATTGGCGAAGAGGAAGGTGGGCAGGCTGCCAAGGTTAGGCCTCCGGGCAAGGCCGACGGCGAAGAGCCGGATGCGTCCCGGGGGTCGGCATCGACGGGCAAACCGGGGGAAGCCGACGAGCCGCCGAAGCCGGCGGATAAGCCAGACAACGGCAAGCCGGAGGAAAGATCCAATCCAATCGAACCGGCGGTTAAGCCCGACAGCGGCAAACGAACGGAGGC
>JAEZZE010000394.1 GCA_023418755.1 Bacillota bacterium
AGCTCGAACGCAAAAACGCCACGTATCGCCAGACGCTGGAGCTGAGCGGTATGCTGCTCGGTATGCTTCTGCAGCGGGCGGCGTCTTATCCGGGCGTCTTGCGCGAGCTGTACCGCCTCGAACCGGAAATGTACTCCCGGCTGCAAGAGCTGGGCACGGCGCCGGAGCTGAAACGGTACGCGATCAGGCTATGGGAGACGGCGGAAACGCTCATACGCGGCTCGCACCCGCAGGAAATCGAGAAGGCGCTGCAATTCGTAGAACGTAACCTGCACAATCAGAAGCTCGGTCTCGAATCGGCGGCTGCGTTCGTCAACGTGAGCCGCGCGCATTTCAGCAGGCTGTTTAAGGAGCATACCGGAGAAACTTTCCACCGGTACGTCACGAAGTCGCGTATCCGGAGAGCGGAGCATCTCGCCCGCACGACCGATCTGAAAATGTACGAAATCGCCGAGAAGGTCGGCTACCCAAGTTCAAAATATTTCAGCAAGCTGTACAAGAAACTGATCGGCAAGCAGTTGTCTCATATCCGATCGCACAAAAAACTCTAACCCAATCTTCCTCGGTTAGAGTTTTTGCGGTACGCCCGGTAAGAGGGCTCGTATGCTAAAAATCGCGGTGGATCAATTTAAAGGCCAGGACGTTCTGCGTATCGGGATCCAGATCGATCTTCAGCCGTCCGCCGGTAACCTCCAGAGACAGGACGTTCGTCCGGTCGCCTTCGGGGATGCCGAGCAATTCCGCGGCTAAGGCCCCTTTCATGCCGTAATCGAGATCTACGATTCCCGTGTCCACTTTCTTCGAGGCGATCTCGATATAGACGACTTTATCCTTTTCGTTCAGTCCGACGGAGAGGCCGTCGTATTCCCATATTTCGATCGTCTCGTCGTCTCCGGGCATGAGATAGGTATCCTCGGGCATCCCGTAACGTTTGACGACATCCTTATCCGTGTAACCGAGCTTAAGATGGGCGAGCGACGGAGAGTTCGCCTGGAAAGTCGGGTCTCCCGCGCCGGTCGTCTCGCCGGTAGAGGCGGGGGGCTGTACTGTCGCCGCTTCTACGGAAGGCTCGGATGCTTCCGGTTGCCGGCCCGGATCGGTTGCGGTTGTTTTGCTTGAGGGAATGTTCGGCTCGTTAGAGGTCGTTCGCGGATTCGCGGAAGGCAGCGACTCGTACGGCGGAGCCTGCGCGATCGTTGGCGTCGACGGCGAAGCAGAAGCCGAGTTCGGACTCGGATTCGCGCTCGGGCTCGAAGAGGCCTCCGGAACGTCCGACGGGGATGAAGTGCATGAGACTAAGCTGGCGGATAGGAGCAGTATGCTCCAGGCACGCAAGAAAACCGGCAGATTAATCGTCATGTTCCATCCCTCCCAGAAAAATTTCCCTTCATCTATATAAGACATGACATTAGCTGGAAAAGTTTCGAGCGTTTGAATTTATTTTTGATTTTCATGCTAATGTCGCATAAGGTCAAATAAATGCTGGGACTTTAGTCTTGTTTTCGCGGACGCGCGGCTTCGGGCCCTATTCTCGAAAAAAACCGAAAATCCGATGTTGCGCAAGGGAAAAGGATATGGTACGTTAAACGGAAACGACAACGGGGGGTGGAGAAGACGATGGAGATTCTCAAGGAAAGAATTTTGAAAGAGGCCAGCGTCATCAATGCAGGGGTGTTGAAATTGGATTCTCTGCTCAACCATAGCGTCGATCCTCAATTGACGATGGAGATGGGCAAGGAATTCGCGTCCAGATTCGCGGGAGAGCAGATCACGAAGGTCCTCACGGTGGAATCTTCCGGCATTCCCGTTGCTTTCGCGACGGCGTTGCAATTCGGCGTTCCGCTCGTGTTCGCCCGCAGGAAGAAGACGCTGCTCGAAGAGCCCGATGCGTATCGCGAGCGCGTTCCTTCGTTTACGAAAGGAATCGTCACGGATCTGATCGTGTCCCGTCATCTGCTGAACAAGGACGACTCAGTGCTGTTCATTGACGATATTATTGCCAACGGCGACGCGGCGCGCGGATTGATCAAAATTATCGAGCAATCCGGAGCGAAGCTGAACGGAATCGGCATCGTGCTGGAAAAATCGTTCCAGGCCGGCGGCAAGGCGCTTCGCGAGCTCGGATACCGCGTGGAGACGCTAGTGAAAATTCAATCTCTCGAGGACAATAAGATCACGTTCGAGGAATAGGAAATCGGGCGGCGTTCATTCTTCCGATCTTGACGGCAATCACGTATAATAGAATTATCCTGCAGACGGGGAGGCGAACTGCAATGGCCAATTCGAATCAAATCAACTTGCCGGTCGACTTTTTCCTGAACAAGCTGGAAGAGGCTAAAATTCATTTCGAGCGCGCGCTCGACTGCAAGCATACGGAATTCGACGACCTGTATCCTTACATGATCGAGCATCCGCAATTTTTTTGGTATAAACGGTATGTCGCGTGGTCGGAGCTGCTTACGATCGTGAAGCTGTGCGAAGAATTGGAGCTTCCCTGGACGGAGCATTTTGCTCCCCATCAGGCGGAGTACGTACAAGGAAGAGTCATGTCCAGCAAAGTGCTCGATTACTGGTACGAGACGAACGATTCCAAAGAACACGTCGGATAAGACGAATCGGCGACCATATCGGGAGACCCGCTCGGCGCCGCGTCCAGCGGGTTTTCCTGCGTCTGCGGACGAAGGAGGGAGCAGAGATGGACTTATTGAACGATGAACAATTGGACAAGCTGCGCGTCGACGGGACGAAAATCCGCATCGTTCGGGACGCGCTTGCGGAAAACGACGTAAGAGGGATCGTCGTCGCTTGGGACGATGAATATGTATTGATTCGCCGCCCCAATCGTCGGGTCATCAAGGTGAAACGGGCCTATCCGATTCAACTGGCAAGCGAGCCTCGACAATGGTCGGTTGAATGAAGTCGTCCGTTCGGAGGAATCCTGACAAGAGGCGGCAAAGCTTTGCTGCCGCCTCAATTGATTTCCTGCAACGGAGGAGCGAGATGAATAGCATGAGGCAAAGGTTCGAAGAGGAATCACTGGACGGCAAAACGAAGCAATTGATCGGTCTGGGAGCCGCTCTTTTTGCCGGCAACGAAGCGAATACCTACTTATACGCACAAGAAGCCAAAGCGCTGGGAGCGAGCGACGAGCAGATTATGGAGACGGTTCGGGTCGCCGCGGCCGTCGCGAGCGATCAGGTTCTGGCGAACGGAACCGCGTGGATTCAAAGCGTGCTGAGAGGAGCGGCAACCGGCGAGTCGCCGTTGCCGGAAGAAATATCGCACGCCCCCGATACGCTCGGGCATCTTCAGTACAACGCTTTTCAAGACACGGAATTCGGCCAGGACGAGGCGATTCCCGCGCTTCCGGAAGCTAACGTTTCCCCGTCCTTTTAGAGGGGAGGACGAACTATTAACTGAAAATTAGAACTTCGTAAAGTCGGCTTGACTTCGCTCGGAAATCTGTGCTATTTTTATATACGTGATTTCGACAAGCGACTGACCTTCAAGCTCAATCGATGAGGTAGATCGCGTGCGAAGTTCAACTTTTATGCGGTCGTGGCGGAAATGGCAGACGCGCTGGCTTCAGGTGCCAGTGGTAGCAATACCGTGGAGGTTCGAGTCCTCTCGACCGCACCACCTTAACAAAGATCAGGCTCTTGAATTCGTCCTTGCGACGGTTCAGGAGCTTTTTATAATGAACAAGTCCGTTATAATCATCACGAGATTTCGAGACAGGTTAGGAGAAAACCATAAGATGACCGCAATAAAAAGCTATGATCGCTTAAGATTGGTATTGCTGCTTGGCGCCTTTTCGGCGCTGGGCCCGCTTACGATCGATATGTATTTGCCGTCGTTCCCGCAAATTGCCGCCGACTACGGGACGCAAGCTTCCCTCGTCCAACTTAGCTTGACCGCTTGTCTCATCGGCTTAGGATTAGGCCAGATCATCATGGGGCCTTTAAGCGACGTTCATGGAAGACGCAAGCCGATTATCGTCTCGCTGATCATCTATCTTGCGGCATCGATCGTCTGCGCGGTTTCCCCGAATATCTATTGCTTTATCGCCGCGCGTTTTGTCCAAGGGTTCGCCGCTTCCGCGGGAATCGTCATCTCCAGGGCGGTCGTTCGGGATGTATACAGCGGCCCGGAACTGACGAAGTTTTTCTCGCTGCTCATGCTTGTCCATAACCTGTTTCCGATGATTGCGCCGATGGCCGGCAGCGGCGTGATTTCTTTTACGACGTGGACCGGCGTGTTTTTCGTACTGGGCGCGGTCGGTTTGCTGCTCGTTCTGATGGCAACGAAGAACTTAAAAGAGACGCTGCCCGCCGAGAACCGGGTATCCGCGAACTTCGGCGAGCTGCTCACCGGCATTCAAGCTCTGTTTAAAGACCGGATGTTTCTCGGGTACGCGCTTGCGCAAGGCATTATGATCGGGGGCGTATTCGCTTACGTATCGGGCACTCCTTTCGTCTATCAGAATATTTACGGAGCTTCTCCGCAGTTGTTCGCTCTACTTTTCGCCTCCAACGGGATCAGCTTGATCATCGGTTCGCAGGTCGTCGGCCGCTTCAGCGGATCGTTCTCGGAGCGCAAATTCGTGATTCTCGGTTTGCTGCTGTCCTGTGCGGCCAGCCTCTCCGCCTTGCTCGTTATATTGTTCCAAGGCCCGTTAATCGCTTTGGTTATCCCGCTGTTCTTCTTTGTCGCGTCGATCGGCATGACGTCGACGGCATCTTTCGTTCTGGCGATGGAATCGCAGAGCAAGAGGGCGGGAAGCGCGGCGGCGCTTCTTGGCCTGCTGCCTTTCGTGCTGGGAGCGTGCACGTCACCGCTCGTCGGGGTTGCCGGAGAGAACTCCGCGGTACCAATGGGAATTATCCTAATGACGACAAGCGTGCTGGCATTATCGGCGTTCTTCGGACTTGCGTACAAACCGAAAACAAAATCGGCGCATCATTCCGCGGTAACCCATTCTTCCTCATGATCGTAAAAACTGAAAGATAATCGAAAAACAAGGTGCATCCCCTTTTGCTTATATCGGCTATCCCTAACAGTTCTACTTAGGGGATAGCCTCTTACTTTCCGTATTTATCTTACTTTCCGTATTTATTGCGATAATGGCTTAGCGCCAAGAGCGGCCATATCGAATTATAGCTGTGATAGCGAACGTAGAAATGCCCCGGAAGGCCCGCGCCCGTCGGATAGGAAGCCGTCCAATCGTCCTCGCGAAGCAGTGCGACCAGCCTGCGAATACCTTGGACAAGTGCGGGCGGTGGCTCCGGATAGACGGATACGAGCGCATCTATCGCCCATGCGGTTTGAGAGGGCGTGCTCTTCCCCAGCGGAATGAAACGGCGATATCGATCGCTGCCGCAAGATTCTCCCCAACCGCCGTCGTCGTTCTGAATTCGCAGCAGCCAGTCGGATCCTCTTCGGATCGGCTCATGCCGCTCGGGGGAATCGATTACGGAGGTTAGCCCGGTCAACGCGGCCCACGTGCCGTAAATATAACAAATGCCCCATCTTCCATACCATGATCCGTCTTCCTCCTGATGAACGTTTAACCAATCGATGGCTCTTTTTACGAAGCTATGCCTCTCATCCAGCCCAGCGAAGCTGCCCAGGTATTCCAGGGTTCGTCCCGTGAGATCGGCCTCCGACGGATCGATGGCGGCGGACTTGGCGCCGTCGATCGCGACCCAGGTGAGCAGTTGCCGATCTACGTTCCTCTCGAATGCGGGCCAGCCGCCGTCCCGATTCTGCATCGATAGAACCCAGTTGAGCCCGCGATTCCACGATTCCCGAAAAGCGATGTCGGACCGCGCGAAATTTCGAATCGCTCGCAGAGCGGCGGCCGTATCGTCGACGTCGGGATTGATCGTATTGGTTTCCGAAAATCCCCACCCTCCGGGAACCGGATTGGGGTTATGCCGCGTCCAGTCGCCCGGTTTGCGGTGCTGCAGAGCGAGCAGGTACGAGGATACCTTGCGGATCGCGGGATGATGCTCCGTCGCTCCCGCTTCCTGCAGCGCATAAGCCAGCAGAGCGGTATCCCATACGGTCGACGGAGAATTCTGGATCGTCGTTCCGTCTTCGGTTCGGCAGCGCATCCCGATCAGACCGCGCACCGCTTGGGTGATGAGGGGATGGCGCTTGTCATAGCCAAGAGAAAGCAACGCGAGAACCATGAGGAAGGTGCAGCTGGCGTAGCTATATAAGGTTCCGTCCGCTTCGATCCGATCCAGCATGAACTTTTCGGCTTTGGCAATCGCGGAATCATGAAGAGCTTGGGGGGTTCCGATCAGCTTGCTCACGCCGATCCGCAGCCGATCAAGCCATTCCTGAAATCCCCTGGACGGCCGACTTTCGGACGGGGATCGTTCGGTTCGAAGCGCGTCCAATTCGGGAGCGCCTTCCGTACTCGCGGAATAATGTCGATGCGCCATAATTAGCATCGGAGCAAGATGGACCCTCGAATACCCCGAAAACTCGAAAAAGCTGATCGGAAAAGAGTCGGGGAGGAGAAGTATCTCTAGAGGAATGGAGGTTAGAGACAGGGGCCATTCGGTTTGTCCGGTGGCGGCAAGCATGCATCTGGTCAGAATGTTGGTGGTTTTGCCAAGCCCGCCTTGGGATCCGATGTAACGTTCGGCTTTCCTGAGCGCAGCATCCGAAGAGCGGCTGATGCGGGAGTATAGAAGAGCGTAATAGGCTTCAACCGTTAGCGACAGATTCCCATTGCTCTCGTCCCGGTACCATTGCCAATGACCTTCGGGCCGTTGCGCGTCAAGGATTCGATCGTGCAACCGACGGATCAAATCTTCTTCGCTTTCGATCTCCAGCACGCGGATAAGGATTATCGTATAAGCATCGAGCGTTATGCCGTTCTCGAAGCAATATCGCCACGAACCGTCAGGGTGCTGCCGACGAACGATATCGGCCGAGAGCCGATGGATTTCTTCCTCTATCTCGCTGATTACATTCCCCATTTCCGCAGGACCTCCGGAGACGTTTTAATCAATATATGAGATCAGGTAACGGGTAATGAGGATTCACAAGATAGTATGAGCAAAGCGGCGGGAGTCGTAAAAAAGGCAGCCGCTATTTGGATGCTGCATTTTTCCTCTGGATTCGCGACCTATTCGATCTACCGCAAGTTCCGCTGATGCTGGTCTGCGTAGGCTTATCGTATTTTCGCAGGGCATCGTTTTACTTGGTTGGAAAGCTTCCAGTTGTAGATTATAATGGAAGTGGCAAATGAGGACGAACGCAGTTGCTCTCGGAGGAGAATTTACGATTGGATAGATCCAGACTGTTATCGGCATATATCGAAAAATTTGTCGTTCATCGTAAAATGTGGGAATCCGAATGGATGAAATCCAATAAAAGCGGGTTTTCCAGCAGTCAGGCTTTTATGCTGATTCTTCTTTATCAGAAAGGACCTATGCAGGCTAAGGAATTAATGGAGACGATGGCCGTCTCATCCGGAGGAATCACGGTGATCTCCAATAAATTATGCCGTTTGGGACTGATACGGAAAGTAAAATCCGAGCAGGATCGGCGCGCCGTGTTTCTAGAGATTACCGACGAGGGCAGGAAAGTCTATCCCGCTGCCCAAGAACAGTGGAAAGGCGTTATGGAACGGATCTTTGCCGTTCTCTCCGATGTCGAAGTCGCCATCTTGGCCCAACTGTTCTCCAAACTTGTGAATCAAAATTAAATCATGACGACAGCCCGAAGCGGCTGCGC
>JAEZZE010000403.1 GCA_023418755.1 Bacillota bacterium
GATAATAGTCGCCGGCTTTTTCGGCGTTGCCGCGCAGGCTGAACCCGCACAAGCAACCGGTTCGGCCGTACTCGTTCGTGGCCGGAGTTCCGCCAAATTGGGGCGAATCGCCGGCGGCATCCATCCAAGAACCTGTCCCGACAAATGAGTATGTATAAGTATACCCTCATGAAAGGAGCCGTTAGATGGAGGTCACGATCGGTAGGCAGCTGGCCAACAAATGGACGAAGACGAACGCCTTGCGTTCCAACTCCTATATCGCCGGGCATATTCCGCCTTCAAGGCTGTTGAACGCGGCGAACCTAAGGAATATGACCGCCCGATACGGGATGGTCGTCATTAAACCGCTCCGGGGCGGAGGGGGAGTCGGAGTCATTAAAATCGAGAAACTCGGCTCGTCCTACAGACTTACGCATAAATCGAGCAAGAGAACCTTTGCGTCGTTTAATGGTTTGATGAAAGCTCTGAACGCCACCCGTCTTAGGAGAGAATATTTGATTCAAAAGGGGATCCGGCTTGCGACGATCGATGGAAGGCCGATCGATTACCGGGTGAAATACGTGAAGGAAAACGGAACCTGGACATATCGGGCGATGGTGGGGAGATTGGCAAGGCGGGGACTGTTCGTAACCAATCTGTGCCGGGGAGGCACGCAGATGACCGCCGCGCAAGGCATTCGCCGCTCTCTGTCGGCGGGGCTTGTCAAAAAGAAGAAGCGCGAAATGCGACATTTGACGAAAACGTCAACGGCGCTGCTCGAAAGCCGTTTTCCGGGCATCGGCCAGCTTGGATACGATTACGGCATCGACCGGAAAGGACATATTTGGATGTTGGAAGTCAATACTCGACCGCAATAAGCGCGCGCAACCGACAATCTTTTCTATAGAAAGCGATAATGGAATTTTTTGCGGTCATGAAAGTTCTTTATTGGAAACTTGACGAAAAACCTGTGTATAACTTCATCCACAATATGCACACCGTCAGAATAGGATTTCTGGCAGATTTCAACAAAATACACACAACTTACGCACATCCTCTTGTGGATAATTGTCGGCTTGTCCGGCTTCGTCCGGGCATGCTATGATGCCTTCACAAACCTTTGGAGAGGGTGTGGGGCATGTTGCCGTTATTAACCGATGAATTGTTGTTGGACGCTTACCGGAGCGCTCTGCGCATGCAGTTGGACAGAGAGTTCGTGCGCTTGCTGCGAACGGAAATCCGGAGAAGAAAGCTGTCGGTCCCCGAAGAGAGGCACGGCTAAATATGCCATGCGGCAATATTTACCGGGAACTCGTGCCGGCAACCGATGCAGCGGACGATGTGCTGGCAAGTCGCCTCATCGGCGGCGGAAGGTTCCTCGAAGGAGACGAGCTCGGGTTCGTAGGGAGAATAGGGACCGCTCCAATCGCTCGAACGACCTTCGTCTTCGGTCGGGGAACCGCAATTCGGACAAGAAAAGTTTAGGGGGCTTAGAGCGTTGCAAACCGGACATATCAAACAGGGCATCCTCCTTAGGCCGGCGGCTACACCGGTAGTCTAAGATAGGATGCCCTTATTGTTCTCCGCCGATCGCGGTTCGGGTTTAAAATTTCATGTTGCTGCTATGTCCCGGAGACAGCTTGGCGTCCGGATCGATATAAACCTTGGCATTGTTGATGGCGGTCGGCGCTTCTCCGAAGCCGACGGCGATCAGCTTAAGCTTGCCGGGATAAGTCGTTATGTCGCCGGCGGCGAAGATGCCGGGGATGCTCGTCTCCATGCGGGAATCGACGACGATGGAGCCGCCCTCGATCTCGAAACCCCATTCCGCGATCGGGCCCAAGGAGCTGACGAAGCCGAAGTTGACGATCACCGCATCGACCTCATGCTCCGAGACGTTTCCCGTCTTTACATCGGTCAACGAAACCCGCGAGATCGTTCCTTCGCCGTGCAATGCGGTAATTTCCGTAGGCGTGACGACTTGCACGCGGGATCGGTTAAGCAGCTCTACGCTATGCTCGTGGGCCCGGAATTTGTCGCGGCGATGGACGAGCGTCACGCGATCCGCGATCGGTTCGAGCATGAGCGCCCAGTCGAGCGCCGAGTCGCCTCCTCCGCTGATCAGCACTTTCTGCCCGCGAAACTTCTCCAGATCGCTGACGAAATAATGGAGGTTCGTCTTCTCGTAAGCCGCCGCTTCGGGAAGCTCAAGCTTGCGAGGCTCGAATGCGCCTACTCCGGCCGCGATAATGACGGCGCGTGCATGGTGAACCCCCTTGTCGGTAACAATTTCAAAGAGGCGTTCCTCGAGCTTGGTCAGCTTAGACACTTTTTCTTCCAAATATACGTCGGGCTTAAAAAGCTCCAACTGGGTCTTTAAGTTGTCGACGAGCTCCTGGGCGGTCACTTTGGGGAACCCCGCGACGTCATATATATATTTCTCGGGATACAACGCGGATAACTGGCCTCCGAGCTGGGGCATGCTTTCGATCAGGCTGACGGACATCTTTCTCATGCCGCCGTAGAAAGCCGCGAACAGACCGGCAGGTCCTCCTCCGATAATCGCGACGTCCGCCGGCGCAATGCTGGAATTCAAAACGCGACACCTCCGTGTAATGATGCCGATTAGTAGGGACTAAACGTTTCCATTATAAACTTGTCGACAAAGAGAAGAAAGCTTTTTGTACGGTTGCCCAAATTTATTCGTGAAAAAGAACCTTGAAAATTGTTGGAAAAGCCGATATGATCAACACTAGAGTTTCGTTAAGTGGCTTAGCGAAAGAGATTGTGTAATTTTTCACAAATCACAAACTAATCACACAAAAGGGATTGGATGGGATCATCAATGAGCAGTATTCCTAAGATCGTCATTCTGGGCGCAGGCTATGGCGGTGTATTGACATCGCTTCGTCTGCAGAAGGAATTGAATTATAATGAAGCGGATGTCACCTTGGTCAATAAGCACGACTACCACTACATTACGACGCATCTTCACATGCCGGCGGCCGGAACGGACAACCCCGAGAACGCGCGCGTCAACATTTCCAAGCTGATCGACGAGTTCAAGATCGACTTCGTCAAGTCGACGGTCGTCCAGATTCGCCCTCAGGACCGTAAAGTGATTCTGGAAGACGGAACGCTCTCTTACGATTATTTGATCATCGGCCTGGGCGGCGAGCCCGAGACGTTCGGCATTCCCGGAATGGTCGAGCATGCGTTCAACATTCGCAGCATTAATTCCGTTCGCCTCATTCGCGAACACATCGAATATCAGTTCGCGCGCTTCAAGCGCGAGCCCCACCGCACCGATTACCTGACGTTCGTCATCGGCGGCGCGGGCTTCACGGGCATCGAATTCATAGGCGAGCTGGCCGACCGCATTCCCGAGCTGTGCAAGCAGTTCGACGTCGACCAATCGCTCGTGAAAATCATCAACATCGAAGCGGCTCCTACCGCGCTTCCGGGCTTCGATCCGGAGCTGGTCGAGTACGCGATGCAAGTGCTGCAGAAGAAAGGCGTCACGTTCCGCATCGGAACGGCGGTCAAGGAGTGCACGGCGGACGGCGTTATCGTCGGCGAAGGCGAAGAGATCAAGTCGCAGACGGTCATCTGGACCGGCGGCGTTCGCGGCAACCGTCTGATCGAGGAAGCCGGTTTCGAGACGATGAGAGGCCGCGTGAAAGTCGACGAGTTCCTGCGCGCTCCCGGACACGAGAACGTCTACGTGCTGGGCGACAACTCTCTCGTATTCAACCCGGACGGCGGACGCCCGTACCCGCCGACGGCTCAGATCGCGATGCAGCAAGGCGTCAACTGCGCGCACAACCTGGTCGCATCGATCCGCAACCAGCCGCTCAAGCCTTTCGTGTTCAACAACAAAGGCGCCGTGGCGTCGCTCGGCAAGGGCGAAGCGATCGGCGTGGCGTTCGGCAAGAAATACAAGGGCCGTACGGCGGCATGGCTCAAAAAGGTCATCGACCTTCGCTACTTGTTCATCATCGGCGGAATTCCGCTTGTGCTGCGCAAGGGTAAATTCCTGTAATGAGACACTGCAGCGTGCAAGTGCGGGGCCTGTTGACGCGAGACGAACTGGACCGTTACAACGCGCTGATGGAAGTGGGCTCTTATCTGGAGACGCAGAAGCGCTACGACCTTGTCGCCATCGTGCAAGCGGAAGTGGATCTGCTCATCCAGCCGGGCATTGAACGGCTAAAGGAAAAAGGGCGCGCTCGCGACCGGATGACCCAGGAGTATTTGGAAGAGAAGCGTCGGGCCGAATGGGAAGCCCAGATGCGCGCGATGGAAGAAGACGAATAACGTAAGCCGGACTCGGTCGTTTCCGCGAAAGCGGGAGCGGGCTTGTCCGGTTTTTTGCGTTTAAGCGTACAATAGAAGAGGAAGACCAGACAGATAAGGGAGGAGTATAAGATGCCAGGACGGATGGAGAAGGATTCGATCGGCAGCATGGAAGTGCCGGATGAGGTTTACTACGGGATTCAGACTTTGCGGGCGGTGGAAAATTTTCCGATTACGGGGGTTCCGGTTCATCCCGAGCTGGTCATCGCGCTCGCTCGCGTGAAGAGGGCGGCGGCCCAAGCGAATATGAAGCTCAAGAGATTGCCCGCGCAGATCGGCGAGGCGATCGTGCAAGCCGCGGAAGAGGTTGCGGGCGGCGGACTGTCCGACCAGTTTATCGTCGACTCGATTCAGGGAGGCGCGGGCACATCGATCAATATGAACATGAACGAAGTGCTGGCGAACCGGGCTCTGGAGCGGATGGGCTATCCGAAAGGGGATTATTTTCATTGCAATCCGAACAACCACGTCAATATGTCGCAATCGACGAACGATGTCATTCCTACGGCCCTTCGCATTGCGGCCCATCGTCTGACCGGACAGCTGCTGGACACGATGGAGGAAGTCCGCCAAGGGTTCGTGCGCAAGGAAGCGGAATTCGACGATGTGATCAAAATGGGAAGAACCCATCTGCAAGATGCGGTACCGATCCGGATGGGACAGGAGTTTGGAGCCTATTCGAAGGTGCTGGAGCGGGACATCGGGCGCATTCGCCGGGCTTCCGAAGGCCTGCTCGCGGTGAACATGGGCGCGACCGCGGTAGGTACGGGCCTTAACGCGACGCCCGAATACATCCAGCTCGTCGTGAACATGTTAGCCGGCGATCTGGGCATCCCGATTCGCTCGGCCCCCGATCTGGTCGACGCGACTCAGAACACGGACGCGTATACGGAGCTCTCCGCCGCGCTTAAGGTATGCGCCGTCAACTTGTCGAAAATCTGCAACGACATTCGCTTGATGGCGTCAGGACCTCATGTCGGATTAAACGAATTATGGCTGCCGGCGAGGCAGCCGGGTTCCTCGATTATGCCGGGCAAGGTGAATCCGGTCATGGCCGAGGTCGTCAACCAGGTCGCATTCCAGGTGATGGGCAACGACCATACGATCTGCATGGCTTCGGAAGCGGGTCAATTCGAGCTGAACGTCATGGGTCCGGTCATCGCCTTTAACCTGCTGCAATCGCTGCAGGTGCTGCAGCGGTCTCTCGACGTCTTTAATCGCTTCGCCTTGGAGGGAATGGAGGCGAATCGCGTCAGATGCCGGGCGTACGTGGACGGAAGCTTCGGCATCGTCACCGCGCTGAACCCGCATCTCGGTTACGACGTGGCGGCGCAGTTGGTGAAGGAAGCGTCCAAGACGGGAATGACGATCAAAGAGCTGATCTTGGAGAAGGGCTTGCTGACCCCGGAGGAAATGGACGAAATTCTCGATCCCATTCAGATGACGACGCCGGGAATCGCCGGGGAGCGGCTGCTGAGAGAACAAGGCTGACAAGCAAAGGAGGCCGACCTATAAGTAGGGACGTGCAAAATTATCGATTAAAAAAAAGGGTGCACCTATCTCCCGAAGATTGCCTCGTACGGTCCTGGAATGACTTGCAACGGGTTTGCCATTCCCGTTTCAGGATCGTCTTGCATAGGAAGGAGATAGATGCACATTACCGTCAATACATCGATAATTACTCTTTTTACTTACAGGACGGAAACAATCAGCTTCTCGGCAGCAGGCGGGCCAGCGCGTCTTCGGTCAGCAGGTTGCCGACGAAGAACGATCCGAACTCGCCGTAACGCGCGCTCACTTCGTCGAATCTCATCTCGTACACGAGCTTCTTGAACTGCAGGGCATCGTCGGAGAACAGCGTGACGCCCCATTCCCAGTCGTCGAGGCCGACCGATCCGGAGATGATCTGCTTTACCTTGCCCGCATAACCGCGGCCGATCATGCCGTGGCTTCTCATTAGCGTTTTGCGTTCTTCCATCGGAAGCATGTACCAATTGTCCTGCAGATCGCGCTTTTTATTCATCGGGTAGAAGCAAATATGTTTGCTCTTCGGTAAAGTCGGCTTCAAGCGGGCGACGATCTCCGGCACCTGCATCGGGTCTACG
Organism: Bacillota bacterium; assembly: GCA_023418755.1. GTDB lineage: Bacteria > Bacillota > Bacilli > Paenibacillales > Paenibacillaceae > Cohnella. The sequence continues at coordinate 6,441 of JAEZZE010000403.1, forward strand.
CCGGGAGTCCCCATGTAGTTGCTCAATTCGACGATGCTGACATAGGAATAAGCTTTAACGATATAACGGGCGAAGCTCGAACGGTTAAACGCGTTCTCGATCTCGTTCAGTTCCTCAAGCGTCTCCCGCAGATGCATGAGGATGAAGTCCGCTTTCTGGCCGACGATCGAATAGAACGCATAACTGCCTTCCTTGCGCTCCTCCGCGGCCGTCCATTCCGCCCGAAGCTTCGCCAGCTCGTCCAGCGCGGCGTCTTTTTCCGCGGGGGTCGCAGCATTCCAGGCTTGCCAGTCGATCGTGCGCAGGTCGTGCAACACGTACCATCCATCCAATGTTTGAGCGGCTTCGCTCATCGGTCATCTCTCCTTGTCCAAGCTGTTTAATCCCATTGTAGCCCAATCGGCGAGCGGGGGGCAAACGCCCGTGGCCGCATCTTCGGGGGAAAACGGCGATTTCGGCGTATTGTTCACAGCCCATTCACACCCCCCGCGTTGACTGGGACGGGAGCAGCTTGTAAACTGGAGTAGAGTCTTATTTTGGAGGTTTGCGCAATGATCGGTGGAGTCGTCGGCGGAGTCCTGTTCGGCATAATAGGTTCGCTGCTTTGTCTGGTGCTCTTTTTCGGCATCGGCTTTATTTTGAACATGCTGATCAAGACCACTTGGTTCCCGCTTTGGCTGTTCGTGATCGTCGTCATTCCGCTCGGAATTTGGCAGCTGTGGCAGGATGACTTGACCGTTACCGAGAATATTCAATCGCTGCTCGTCTCCGATACGATCCTGATCGTGGCCGGAGGCGTAGGCGCTTATATGAGCGGCTGGGCGATCCGCGCGTTGCGGCGAGGCGGCTATAAAATGTTCTAATCCGCGGCCTGCGGCCGCGCGAAGTCGGGAGGAGTCGAATGCTCCGGTTATCGGAAGGATTGAAAATGGCGAAGTACGCTCTCGTGGGCGGGTTGAACACGGGAGTGGATTTCGCCGTTTTTTGTGCGCTGGCGTACGGGCTGGGGGCTCCGTCCGCGGGAGCTCAGGTCGTATCCTATTTGGCGGGCACGGCCAACAGCTACTTGCTGAACCGCTGCTGGACGTTCCGGGTTCGCGGCCATAAAAGCTCGGCGGAAATGGTCCGCTTCGTCCTCGTGAACGCGGCCTCGTTCGCGGCGGCTACGGCCGTCCTGCTGGGACTGGAGCGCATGGGGCTGGAAACGGCCGCCGCCAAGGCCATCTCGGTCTTCGTCTCCCTTGCGCTGAACTACGCAGGCTACCGCCTATGGGTATTCGGCGGCAAAGGGAGGCCCGACCGTCGGCAAATCGGCGAGTCCGAATCTTGAATTCTATGCTACAATAGAAGGATCATCACTTTGAAGAAAAGAGTGTCGATCCCGCGATGCGCGTGTCGAATTTAATGGAATTTACGGAAAATCATCGGTTTATCGTCAGCAGGGATTTTGCGCTCAGCGGCCTGGACCGGAAGGCGCTCGTCAGCCTCTATCAGCCGATGACGGGTGCGATTTCGGCCGCCTTCTACCAACTGCTCTATCATCAGATCGCGGAGGACGGCTCGGGAATATCGGCGCCGGAATCCCAGCGCAAGCTGTTTTTGGGGCTTGGGGTAGAGCTGAACGCCGCAGGCCGACAGACGGTCGTCGATACGGCTTCGCGTCTCGAAGCGATCGGTCTTCTGCAGGTATATCGCCATCATAACCCGCTATCGGAGGAAACGCTGTACGAATATTCGCTTGTGCGCCCGCTGAGTCCGGCCGAGTTTTTCGCGAGCGAGCATCTGACGCTGCTGCTGCGGGACAAAGTCGGCAAATCAGCGCTGCTGGAGCTTCGCGACGGCTTCGCTCCGGAGCCTCCTCCGGAGCTGGCGCGTTTCGTCAACCGCGAGGAAGCGACGGTTCACTTCTCGGAAATTTTCCGCATCAGTCCCGGGTTTGTCGATCCGGAGCTGGAAGCGGGCTGGTCGGAGAGCGCCGTCGCCAAGGAGCGGCCGTCGTTTCGCCCCTCGGATCGGATTCGCCATAGCGAGATGATGCTGCGGTTTCCGCGCGGCTCCGCGAACCGGGTGTTCGTGGAGCGGCTGAACAGAGCTCCGCAGGCGATGACCCAAATCAACTATCTGGCCTATAAATACGACCTGGAAGTGCCGGAAATTTGCCGTCTGCTCGACGAGGACGGCATGTTTCGCCACGACGGAACGCTGCATTGGGACGACCTGCAGCAGCGGGCGAACCTGATGTACCGGCAGGATCGCAGACGCGCGGAAGAGCGCGAGCGGTTTCTTGCCAGAGCGGAGGGGCGCACGGGGACTTTGACTCCGGACGAGCCTGCGGCGATCTCGCCTTCCCTGATGCTCGGCATTCCCGAGAGGCTCCAGGAGAGCGTATCGATGGAGCGCTATAACGAGATGCTTCGCAAAGAGCCGTATACGCGAATGCTGGCGCGTTATTTTCCGGGAGAAGTGCCGGACAACTTCGTGCGCGTGTTCGAGCGCATCGACTTGAACTATAAGCTGCCCGAGCCTGTTATTAACGTACTTATTCACTACGTGTTCTCGTTGGGGCGGGCGCAGCGGCTGACGAAAACCTTCGTCGACGCGATCGCATCGAACATGTTGGCCAAAGGCATCGACACGATCGAGAAAGCGATTCTGTATATCCGCGAGCAAGAGAAGCTGAACGAAGCGCTCGATCGCAAAAACCGCGGGGACGAGCCTTCCCGCGCCGCGGCTTCCGGCGCTCGCGGAGGGCGCAAGAAGCCCGCCATGTCGGTCGTCAAGGATTCGGGACCGGCGGAGGAGGTCACTCCGGAGGAACTGGAGCGGATGCTGGCCCGGGCGAGAGAACGGAAGAGCAAAAAATGATGCCGGGTAAGCGGCTGGAAAGGGGGCGCGGAGAATGGAATCATTGAGGGACGCTTTGCGGCGGCTGCCGTTCGGACCGCAGTCGGCGGAAGGGCGAGATATCGCCGAGCAGGTGCTTGCCGACCCGCTCGTGGTCGACTTGCGCAGCCGATATCCCGAGCTTGACGAACACGTGCTGCGGCTTAACTTGAACCGGCTTTATCAGATGACCAAGGAATACCGCAACTGCCGGGCCTGTCCGGGGCTTGAGGCTTGCCCTAACGACATGCAGGGGCATTCCACGGGCATTTCGTGCGAGACCTTGAACGGCCGCTGGCAGATCAACGATTTCAAAACTCCATGCTCCAAGTGGACGGCCTTTGAAAACCAGGAGCGGATTCGCCGCAGGGTAACGAGCCTGTACTTGGATAATTCCACGCTAGGCGCGATTTATGACGAAGAAGAGATGATCCGCCTGGATTCCAATCGGGCAGTGGCCGTGGATCAACTGCAGGAATACGCCGATCGGGCGGAAGAGTCCGGCTTGCCGAATCGCGGATTGTATCTTCAGGGAGATTTCGGTACCGGCAAAACCTATCTTGCCGGTTACTTGCTGCACAGGCTTGCAAGAAAAGGCTACTCGGGCGTTATCGTGTATATGCCCGAATTCGTCGAGGATGCCAAGGCGCTGATGTTCGAGCCGCTGAAGCTGAAAGAGACGATTACGCTGATGAAGGAAGCCGACCTGCTCGTCTTCGACGACATCGGCGCGGAAAATTTGACCCCTTGGGTTCGCGATCACGTGCTTGGCGCGATTCTGAATTACCGGATGAATCGCAAGCCGACCTTCTACACGTCCAACCACGATCTCGAGGATCTCGAGAGGCATTTCAGCTTCACCCACAAGGAAGGCGAAGAGATGCACAAGGGTCAGCGCCTCATGGATCGCATCCGTCCGTTCGTCGACATCATCCACGTTCGCGGCCGCAACCATCGGGGCGCCGGGAAATAATTCGCAGACAACTCACCGCTTCGGGGGGTTGTTTTTTTTGGGCCGAAAATGATTTATTAGTTTTTTTTATAGACACTTATTGACAATACGCTTATACACCTGATAAGATTTCACCAATACCAAGTAAGTCAATATGATTTACATGGTTTATGGGTCTTGTGTGATAAGTCGCGTTTCGCACGACACGAGTTGACGGACGCGCTACAGGGATCGCTACCCGAAGCCGGAAAGGCCATCCGGCGCGAAGGAGCGCAAAAATCACATTGAAATGGTTGGGGTGGATGAACATGAAAACCTTAATAAATCTCCGATTCATACTTATCGCTGCGCTTATCGTTACCGTACTTTCGGCATGCGGATCCAAAAACAACGGCAGCGAACCGTCTAAATCAGCGTCGCCTAGCGCATCGGCTTCCGCGAGCGAAACGTCGGGCGCTTCGCCTTCCTCGGAGCCGGGCAAGGAAGTTCCGAAAGACATCGAACTGCTTAACGTATCCTACGATCCTACTCGCGAGCTGTACGAGGAATTCAACAAGAGCTTCGCCGAATATTGGAAACAAACGACGGGAGGCAAGATCGCGATCAAGCAGTCCCACGGCGGCTCGGGCAAGCAAGCCCGCTCGGTCATCGACGGACTGGAGGCGGACGTCGTCACGCTGGCCCTCGGCTTCGACATCGACGCGCTCGTGGAGCCGGGATTGATCAACGCCGACTGGCAGAAATCGTTCGAGCAGAACAGCACGCCGTACACGTCCACGATCGTTTTCCTCGTGCGCAAGGGCAATCCGAAGGGAATCAAAGACTGGGACGATTTGATCAAGGACGGCATCCAGGTCATCACCCCGAACCCGAAAACCTCGGGAGGAGCGCGCTGGAACTACTTGGCCGCTTGGGGCTACGCGACGAAAACGCTAGGCTACGACGAGGCGCAGACGCTGGATTTCCTGAAGAAGCTGTTCAAGAACGTCCCGGTGCTCGATACGGGCGCCCGCGGATCGACGACGACGTTCGTGGAGAAAGGAATCGGCGACGTGCTGCTGGCCTGGGAGAACGAAGCGTATCTCGCCCTGAAGGAGTTCGGGGACGATTACGAGATCGTAACGCCTTCGCTGAGCATTCTGGCCGAACCTCCGGTCGCGATCGTCGACAAGAACGTCGACAAGAGAGGCACCCGGGAAGCGGCGACGGAATACCTCAAATACTTGTACACCGAGCAAGGCCAAGAGATCGCGGCGAAAAACTTCTACCGTCCTCGCCTTCAATCGGTTGCCGACAAATACAAAGACCAATTCGGAGAACTCAATCTGCTGACGATCGACCAGGATTTCGGCGGTTGGAAAGAAGCGCAAACGAAGCATTTCTCCGACGGAGGCACGTTCGACCAAATTTATACCCCGGGTTCCTAACCAAGGGCCGGCAGGAGGTTAACGCGGCATCATGACACGTATTCGAAAAAAAGAACGGATATTGCCCGGGTTTTCCGTCACGCTGGGCTTTACGATCCTGTATCTCAGCCTAATCGTATTGATTCCGCTGGCGGCGCTGGCGATCAAATCGGCGGACCTGTCCGCCGCGCAGTGGTGGAAGACCGTATCCGATCCGCGCGTCGTGGCCTCCTACAGGCTGAGCCTGACGACCGCGTTCTTCGCGGCGGCCGTCAACTTCGTCTTCGGATTGCTGCTCGCCTGGGTGCTCGTCCGTTACGAGTTCCCCGGCAAACGAATCCTAGACGGGCTTATCGATTTGCCGTTCGCGCTGCCGACGGCGGTCGCGGGCATCGCCCTGACGACCATCTATGCGCCCAAAGGCTGGGTCGGCTCCTTGCTCGAGCCTTTGGGCGTCAAGGTGGCGTACACTCCGATCGGCATTACGATCGCGCTGATCTTTATCGGCATTCCGTTCGTCGTGCGTACGGTTCAACCGGTGCTGCAAGACCTGGAATCCGACATGGAAGAAGCGGCGGTCATGCTGGGCTCGTACCGGCTGCGCGTTTTTTTCAAAATCATTTTGCCGGATTTGATTCCTCCGCTGCTGACGGGCTTCGCGCTGGCGTTCGCCCGCGGCATCGGGGAATACGGCTCGGTCGTGTTCATCTCCGGCAACATGCCGATGAAGACGGAGATCGCGCCGCTGCTGATCATTACGAAGCTGGAGCAGTACCAGTACGCGCAAGCCGCGGCGGTCGCCGTCGTGCTGCTGCTGATCTCCTTCGCGCTGCTTCTCGTCATCAACATCCTGCAAAGGTGGAGCAATCGCCGCCTACGCGCCGTGAAGGGGGCCTGATCGGATATGGCGGGTATCGTTACG
>JAEZZE010000408.1 GCA_023418755.1 Bacillota bacterium
AAACGTACCGATCCGACCTGGCCTACAACCTGGTTCGCGCCGATCATTACGGGCAAGGGCTCGTTCAAGAACGTATACGACGTCATGGACAACTGGGGAGCGAACCACGGATCGATCAGCTACGGCCATATCGGCGCGGATCTGATTACGCTGGCTTCGATTCTGCGCATCCCGGTCAGCATGCACAACGTGCCGGATGAGAAAGTGTTCCGTCCGCGCGCATGGGGCCTGTTCGGCACGGACAATCCGGAGAGCGCGGATTATCGCGCATGCAGCAACTTCGGACCGCTGTACAAATAATAAATCCGACGACGCTGTCGCTTGGTCCTTTCCGGGACGGGCGGCAGCCGTTTGTCCATAGAATGGAGCCACGCGACGATGAGCAGCCAGGAAATTCGCCAAGAGTTGTGCAAATACGCGCAGAAGACGGTCGCCAACAAGCTGGTCGTCGGACCGGGGGGCAATCTCAGCGCGCGCCACGAAGGCAAAATGTATTTGTCCCCGAGCGGCTTCGCTCTGGATGAAATCCAGCCGGAGCAATGGGTGGAGGTCGACATCGAGACCGGCGATATAACCGATATCGGACTTCGCCCGTCCTCGGAAGTTCTGATGCACTTGTACGCTTATCGCCAAAACCCGAACATCGGCGCTATGGTGCACACGCATCCGCCATACTGTATCGCTTTTACGCTCGTGGAGAAGGATCTGCCGATCATGTTCCCGGACCAGGCCGCGCTCGTCGGCAAAACGGTGTACGTCGATTACGTGCTGCCGACGACCGACAAGCTGGCCGACGCGGTCGTGGAGAAGATCGAGCATTCGTCGATTTTGCTCGGCAACCACGGCCTGGTAACGACCGGACGCAACCTGCGCGAGGCGTATTACCGGACGGAAGTCGTCGAGGAAAGCGCGAAAATTTTCCTGATCGCCAAGGCGATCAAGGAGCCTAAAGTGCTGACGAAGGAAGAGTTCGAGGAGATCGCTTCGCTTGAGAGCGAAGCTTACCGGATTGAACTGCTGCAGAAAATGAAATAAGGCGGACGCCGCGAGAAGAGAAGGAGGAACCGCGATGACGAAAGGAGCTGCCGTGCTGGCGTTCGACATGGGCGCCAGCAGCGGCCGAGCGCTGGTCGGGCGGCTGGCGGAAGGCGACGGCGGAAGGCGCGTATTGGAAGTGACGGAAGTTCACCGATTCCCCAATCACGCCATCCAGGTCGGCAAGCATCTTCACTGGGATACGCTCCGGCTGCTTCACGAGATGAAGAAGAGCATTCGCTTCGCCTTCCAGCAGGGCTTCGAGCCGGCGACGTTCGGCATCGACACGTGGGGCGTCGATTTCGGTCTGCTTGACGCCAACGGAGAGCTGCTCGGCAACCCGTACCACTACCGGGATCCGCATACGGAAGGGTTGATCGAAGAGGTAAGCGGTTTGATCGGCCAGCGCGAGCTGTTCGAGCAGAGCGGCTTGCAGTTTATGCCGTTCAACACGCTGTACCAGCTCTACGCGATGGCGAAAGCCGCTTCCCCGAAGCTGGAGGTCGCCAAGACGCTGCTGCTGACGCCCGACCTGCTGGCGTATCTGCTGACCGGGGTCAAATCGTGCGAATTCACGATGGCGACGACGACGCAGCTGTTCGATCCGGGCAGGCAGGCTTGGAACGTCGAGCTGATGGAGCGGCTCGGCATTCCAAGCCATCTGTTCCTGGACCCGGTACAGCCGGGCACGGTCATCGGCCCGCTCTCCCCGGAAGTGCAGGAGGAGCTTGGCGTGCCCGCGATCCGGGCCGTTGCGGTCGGGACGCACGACACCGAATCGGCGATCGCCGCCGTTCCGGCCGGCGACGAGCCGTTCGCCTTCCTCGTGTGCGGAACGTGGTCGCTGCTCGGGACGGAGATGGCGGGACCGCTGCTCAGCCCGGAGACGATGGAGCTGGAGTTTTCCAATGAAGGCGGCGTGGGGGGCACGTACCAGCTGCTGAAAAACATCATGGGTCTATGGCTGCTGCAGGAATGCAAGCGGGAATGGGACGAGCAGGGCAAGGAGATCGGCTTCCCGGAATTGGTTCGTCTGGCGGAGCAAGCCGCGCCGTTCCGGAGTCTCGTTCATCCCGACGATCCGCGGTTTTTCTCGCCCGGCGGCATGGCCGACAAAATCCGCTCGTTCTGCGCGGAGACGAATCAGCCGATTCCGCAAAGCGAAGGCGAGATCGCCCGCTGCATCCTCGAAAGCTTGGCGCTGCGTTACCGCCAGGCTTTGGAGCAGGCGGAAAAACTGACGGGACGCGTCTACGGCGGCCTTCACATGGTCGGGGGCGGTATCCAGAACGAGCTGCTGTGCGGGTTTACCGCTAACGCGATCGGCAAGCCGGTATGGGCCGGACCGGTCGAGGCGAGCGCGATCGGCAACATGCTGATGCAGCTCGTCGCGCTCGGAGAGTGCAAGGACTTGCGGGAGGCGCGCGAGCTCGTCGCCGCGTCGTTCCCTGTGAACGTCCACGAGCCGGAAGCGGATGCCGGATGGGCGGAAGCTTACGGGAAGTTCCTAGGCTTCGGACGAGTATGATCCGAGCCGGACGAGCGTGATCGGGGTCGGCCGGCTGCGATCCGTTCGGATGAACAGAATCGGGAGACGGACGGAAATGATTGAGTCGAGAGGGAGTGGCTTCGGATGTTAAAAGGAATATCGAGCCTGATTTCGCCGGAATTGCTGAAAATTCTGATGGAAATGGGCCACAGCGACGAGATCGTGCTGGCGGACGGCAACTTCCCGGCCGCCAGCCATGCGCAGCGTCTCGTTCGCGCCGACGGGCACGGCGCTCCCGAGCTGCTGGACGCGATCCTGCAGCTATTTCCGCTGGACCAATATGTAGACAAGCCCGTCGCGCTCATGCAGGTGATGCCTGGGGATACGGTCGAGACGCCGATCTGGAACGAGTATGGGGAGATTATCGAGGCCCGGACCGGTCTGGCCGCGCCGTTCGAGGAAGTCGAACGTTTCGCCTTCTACGAGCGCGCCAAGAAAGCGTATGCGATCGTCGCCACGGGGGAGAGCGCGCTGTACGCCAATCTTATCCTCAAAAAGGGCGTTATCGCGGAGTAACCGAGAGGCGGTCCAGGTCGGCCAAGCCGAACTAGAGTTCCGAAGAGGCCAGGAAGAACGGAAAGTCCGGAGATACCGAATAAGACCGCTCGAAGAGGCGCAATAGATGGCCGGGAAGCAAGTTCCGCTTGCATTCCCGGCTTTTTTTTGCTAAATTACTGAATAAACGTTCAGTATTATTCGGGAAGGGGGACTCGCGTTTTGAACATGAAAAAGCGACAGAGCGAACAGACGAAGAAGAAGGTGGCCGAAGCGGCGAAGGCTCTGTTCGTTCAGAAAGGCTACAAGGCGACCTCCATCGAGGATATCGTGAACGCGACCGGAAGCAGCGCCGGAAATATCTATTATCACTTTAAGAGCAAGGAAGGTCTGTTCCTGTATTTGCTTCAGGAATGGGACCGCGAGTGGGAGAGCGGATGGGCCGAGAAGGAGCGGCTTTACCCGACGACGAAAGAGAAGCTCTTCGGGATGGCGGAGCAGCTCGTGCTCGAAAATTTGAACCATCCGCTGACGAAAGCTTCGGACGAATTTTACAACAATTCGGAAAAACCCGGAGACGTCGAGGAGCGAATGGCCGAGATGATCGCGGGGTATGTTAGCTTTAACCGCAAGCTGCTTCAGGAAGGGATCGACAAAGGGGAATTCCCGCCTTTCGACGCCGATAAGCTGGCCGTCATTTTGGATAGCCTGATCTACGGACTGAGCCAGCATTCGCGAAAAATGGACCGGCAGGAGGCGCTCTCGCTGTATCGTTCGGCGATAGAGACGTTTCTGTACGGGATCGTTCGACGCGAAGGGTGAAGCTTTCGGAGCCGACCCCTTTTTTTTGGCTCATCATATAGAATGAACATTCAGTATAATTCGTGGGGGACGTCATCATGGAACTGCTTCTTAGAAGAAGAGGAGCGATACTGCTCCTTATGTTGAATCTTTTTCTTATTTTTATGGGGATCGGACTTGTCATTCCGGTTATGCCGAAGTATATGACGATGCTGGATATCAGCGGCAGCGTCGTCGGCTTGCTGGTAGGGGCGTTCTCGCTGATCCAACTGCTCTTCTCGCCGATGGCCGGCCGGATGACCGACTCGTTGGGCCGCAAGAAGATTATCGTCGCGGGCATGCTCGTATTCGCCTTGTCCGAATGGCTGTTCGGCATCGCGAACTCGACGGCGGTTCTGTTCGGGGCGAGAATGCTGGGCGGCTTCGGAGCGGCGCTGATCATGCCGGCGGTGATGGCGTACGCGGCGGATATGACGACCAACGAGGAGCGCGGACGCGGCATGGGACTTATCAACGCGGCGATTACGACGGGCTTTATTATCGGCCCGGGGATCGGAGGCTACTTGGCGGAGTACGGGATCCGCGTGCCGTTCTACGCGGCGGCCGTCGCGGGACTTGCGGCGGCGGCCGTGACCGCGATCCTGCTGCCCGAGTCGCTGTCCTCCGCCCGGACCGATCGCAGGCCGGCCGTGCGTCCAAAGCGGGAAAGCCTATGGACCATGCTGCGGACTTCCTATCGCGAGCCTTATTTTCTCAGCCTGATTCTGGTGTTCGTCATGTCCTTCGGACTGGCTAATTATGAGACGGTGTTCGGCCTGTTCGTCGACCATAAGTTCGGCTTTACGCCGAAGGACATCGCGTTTATTTTAACGTTCGGCTCGATCGCGGGCGCAGTCGTTCAGCTCACGATCTTCGGATGGATTCTGAATCGGTTCGGGGAGAGGAACGTCATTACGTTCTGTCTGCTGGCGTGCGGTTTGTTTATTCTGCTCACGATTTTCGTCGACGGCTTCTGGATCGTGTTCGCGGTTACTTTTATCGTCTTTCTGTCCATGGATATTTTGCGCCCCGCAATCGGAACGCAAATGTCGAAAATGGCCGAGGAACGGCAGGGCTATGTCGCTGGACTGAACTCGGCCTTCACGAGCCTCGGGAATATCGCCGGTCCGATTATCGCTGGAGCGCTGTTCGACATAGACGTCAATTATCCGTACGTGCTGGCCGCCGTCATTCTGGGGATCAGCTTCCTGCTCGCCGCAAGATCGGGCGGAAGAGAGACCAAGGCCTTCGCGAGCGGATGATCGCCCGGAGCGCCTCGACCTGTTAAGATAAGGGGAGAAGCCATACGTCCGGGAATGGAGAGGGAAAATCGTGAAACTGGACCGCCTGCTGTCTATCGTGATCTTATTGGTGAATCGAAGAATCGTTCAGGCCAAGGAGCTGTCCGAGCTGTTCGAAGTATCGGTGCGGACGATCTACCGGGATATCGACGCCATTAACCAGGCGGGAATTCCGATCGTGTCCTATCAGGGGGCTGGAGGAGGAATCGGCCTGTCCGAAGGCTACAGGCTCGAC
>JAEZZE010000194.1 GCA_023418755.1 Bacillota bacterium
CCGCCGATGTTGGCGGTTTTGTCGCCGCTGGCGACGTTAAGGAACGTTTTGACGTCGGCGTGCTGTTCGAAGGTGCAGTTCTCGTAGACGACGTTGTGCCGTTTGGACCAGGAGTTGATCAAGTAGCTGTAAGTGTGCGTGCCGATCAGGCGGCAGTTGTCGAATTTGATGCTCGGCATCTCGTTGTTCGAGCTTTTGAAGAACGCGCTCTGGACGGTGTACGGCCGTAGGTTCATGGAGCTGGTCGCGTCGATATTGAGGAAGGCCACGGCACCGCCGGGCCAGGTGCATTCGATGAGCTGGCTGTTGGCGTTGCGGTGCTCGATCCTCGTTCCCGCGCAGAGGAATCTCTCCGTTCCGTAGAAGTGACTGTCCCCCAGAAGCCTGAAGAACACGCCTCCGTTGCCGTAATGGATCAGGCTGCCGCCCCAGATGTTGACGTTGCCGCCTTTCTCCAAATGAATGAAGTCTCCTTCCGCCATTTCGAAGTTGCACGCGAAGAAATTGTAGTTGACGAATTGGTCCGAACCCTTGGCGTCCACGTAAAGCATTTTCTTGCAGGAGCCCGCCCAGTTGCAGGCGTAGAACGAATATTCGCTGTTGTTGTTCGTTCCCCGCAAATTCAGAATGTATTTCCAGGTGCCCGTGAAGCTGCAACGTTCCCAATTGTATTTCTGGGCGCCGCCGGTGGAATAAGAATCCATCAGGGAGTTATTCGCGTTGTTCGAGTCGAAGGTGAGATCGGCGATCGTCACCATCAGCCAGGCATCGTTGTTGGCCATGAGATCCCCTCCGGGAACGGAGGGATGGAACAAAATTTGGGTAAGGCCCTCGCCTGCGCCTTGAATGACGAGTCCGACGGTCCGGCTGACGTAGCTGCTTCGGATCAGCGCTTCGGCTTTGCGAATGACGTAGGTGCCAGCGGGAATATAGATCGTGACGGAGCCAAGCCGGTTGCCGTCCGAGCTCGGAGCCGCGTTTCTTCTCGCCTGCTTCTCGGCCGCGGAGAGCGCGTCGAGAAACGCCTGGCTGTCGTCCGCCGAGCCGTTGCCTTGGGCTCCCAGGCTTTTGACGTTTATCGTATTCGGATCTACGGGCTGTGGAGCTGCAGCTGCCATAGGAATCAGTCCCTTTCTTAAATGGGATGTATTCGATGCAGTATATTCTGCGAACGAACAAGCTTCCACTCCCGGAATCGGCCGAAGCTTAAAATAGATGTTTGTCCACCGGCACCTAAACGAAGAAGCAGGCGAGGGTTTACCCCGCCTGCTTCGCTTTTTTATCCGCGATGACGGCTCCGGCGGTGACGCCGGGCACCGGGGCATCGGAGTCGGCCGGCTTCCTGTCGCCCTTGTCCATCCGGCTGCTGCCGTTCAGGATGCCGCCTTCTTGCACGAGCAGAACCCCCGCCCGGGAATTGCCGTGAAGCTGCCCGCTAGGCGTAATGATCAGCTTGCCGAACGTATGTACGTCGCCGTACACTTTGCCCGCGATGGTCACTTCGCGAGCGGTGAGGTTCGACCGCGCCACTCCGCTTTCTCCGATCACGATGTTTCCCTTGCTCTCGATATCCCCCTCATAAGCGCCTTCGATTCTTACGTCCGCCTCGGATTTCATCAGCCCGTTAAATTCCGTGCCCGCGCCGATCAGCGTATCCGTTACTCCGGCTCTGCGTTTGCGTCCGAACATCGCCTTCAATCCTCCTTCACTTGTCGCAAATAGGGGAGCGGGTTGACCGGCTTCTCGCTGGCGACGACTTGGAAGTGCAGATGGGGCCCGGTGCTGCGCCCGCTGTTGCCCATCTCTCCGATCCTGTCCCCGCGCACGACCCGTTGCCCGGATTTGACTCCGATTTTGCTTAAATGCATGTACTGCGACTCCAAACCCTTCCGATGGGCAATGATGATATAATTACCACGTGTGCGATTGAAGCCGGCTTCCTTGACCGTTCCGTCTCCGGCGGCGAAGATCGGGTCCCCGACGTCGCCGGTAATATCGACGCCGGCATGGAACGCGGACTTGCTCGTGAACGGATCGCTGCGATAACCGAAGCCCGAAGTCAGGCGCCGCGAGACGGTCGGCCAGGCCGACGGCAGCGCGTCCAGATCGGCTTTCCGCCGCTCCGCCTTGCGAAGGTTGGCTTCCATGGAATCCGCCAGTTCTCCGAGCATCTCCGACAGTTCCGCGATATCGTCGATCGTCAGCTCGACCGCGGCCGCGGACAGCTTATCGGCCGCCGCCGCGGCATAGGAGGAGGCGGCGACCTCCGAAGCGGGTCCCCCCTGCGGGATCGTCTGCCCGTCGCCGTATTGGCCGATGAACTGCCGAAGTCTGGCCTCCAGGACCGCTAATTCGTTCATCCGCCGCTGCAATTGTTCGGTCCGGTCGTTCAATTGGCGAAGCTCATGCTTCAGGGAACGAAGTTCCTCGTTCTTGGCCGCGAGCGCGGCTCCGCTCCGGGCGGTTCCGGCTTCGAGCAGAGCCTCCAGCTCGTGAATCCGCTGGAGCGCCTCCAGTTCCCTGGCGGCGAACGCCCCGGCGACCGTCAGCGCGGCGGCTACGGGGAGCAGAGCGATCGTTCGCCCGGACACCCGAAATTGCTTCACCCGGCGCTCGGCGTCCCGGATCAGGATCAACGACCATTTCGCTTTCCGTCGTCTGTGTGCCATCGGCTCTCCTTTCGGGTAAGAGAATTGTCGGGTCCATCCCTGTTCTATTGCTATTTATTCTTGAAAGCTTTCTTTCATACCTGAAAATCATTAAGAGACGCGAGGATACGATGGATATGATGGCGTACGGACTTTGCCTGCTTCTGCTAATCTTTATCTTCCAGGCGGCCACCATTCTGCTGTTGGAGTTTCGAAGACCGGCCCATGCGACGGCGTGGCTGTTTATCTTGTTCCTGTTCCCGCTCGTCGGGTTTATCCTGTATTATTTCCTGGCGACGGAGTACCGCAGGAGCCGGAAAGCCCGCCGCAGAGGCAGTCTGGACCAGCGCCGCCGCGCGAAGCTGCTGGAGATGACGATGACGGTGACGGATCCCGCCGGCCTGCCGCCGACCGGGATCGCGGAACAGCCGCGTCTGTTCCGCACGCTGCTTAAGCGCGGGGAGCTTCCGGTCACCGGACGCAACCGAACGGCCGTATACAACAACGGAACGGACGCGTACGCGGCGATGCTGGACGCGATCGGCGACGCGAAGTCCCATCTTCATATTTCGTCTTATATCGTCCGGGACGACGGCATCGGCAGGCGGCTTCAGGAGACGCTTCTGCGCAAAGCCTCCGAAGGCGTGAAGGTAAAGCTGCTGTACGACGGAATCGGCAGCATCAAGCTTAAAGACTCCTATATCCGGACTTTAAGCAAGGGGGGCGTGGAATGCGCCTGCTTCTTCCCGCTCAGGCCCTCTTTCCTGAAGAAAAGAATGAACTACCGGAATCATCGGAAAATAACGATCGTGGACGGAAAAGTCGGCTTTATCGGGGGCTTGAACTTCGGCGACGAATACGTCGGCAAGCATCCCCGGCTCGGCTATTGGCGCGATACGCACCTGAAGCTGGAGGGGGATTCGGTCTATTGG
>JAEZZE010000016.1 GCA_023418755.1 Bacillota bacterium
AGGCGCAGATCAACTCGCATTTTCTGTACAACACGCTGGAGTCGATCAACAGCATCGCGGAGATCGAGGAAGTCGAGAGCATCGCCGTTATGACGAAAGCGCTCGGAGACATGTTCCGCTACAGCATCAAGACGGAAAGCGAGCTGGTCCCGATCGAGGACGAGCTCGCGCACGTCAGCAACTACATGACGATTCAGAAAATCCGCTACGAGGACAAAATCGACTTCCGCCTGGAAATCGAAGATGGCTTGTCGTCCTATAAAGTGCTAAAGCTCATCGTGCAGCCGATCATCGAAAACGCGCTGTACCACGGCCTGGAGAGTACCAGGAAAAAGGGGACCGTCGCCGTAAAAGTCTTCCGCCAGGAGGAGCGCATCGTCTTTGAAATCGCCGACGACGGAGTCGGCATGTCTCCCGATCAGCTTCAAGAGCTGCGGGCCCTGCTGAGCGAGCCGCCCGCCTTCGGCGAGCTCGGCCGCCGCGATAAACGAAGCATCGGACTTAAAAACGTGCATTCGAGAATTTCCCTCTACTACGGGCCCGAGTACGGCTTGTCGCTGGAGAGCGAGCTCGACAAAGGAACGAAGGTCGTTCTCAACGTTCCTATTCTGGATTAGAGGTGTCGCGTTATGTATAAATATATCGTTGTGGACGACGAGGTGCTGATCCGGCGCGGTATGCTGAAGAAGATTCGCGCCGCCGACTTCGGCGACCGGCTCGAGTTCGCCGGCGAGGCGAACAACGGCGAAGACGCTCTGGCTTTGCTCGAAAGCGCCGATCCGGACATTATCATCACCGACATGAGAATGCCGGAGATGGACGGCAAGCTGCTGCTTCAGACGCTTCAACAGAATTATCCGGGCAAGAAAATCATCGTCGTCAGCGGCTATTCGGACTACGAGTACATGAAGGAGGCCATCTCCGCCAAAGTAGTCGGCTACCTGCTCAAGCCGTTCAGCCGGGACGAGATCAAGGAAACTCTGGCCAAAGCGATCTCCTTGCTGGACGCGGAGCGTTCGGCGCTGAAGCAGCTGGAACATCAAGAAAACGAGAAGCAGGAGATCAGCTACGACGCGGACCTGCAGTCGCTCGGCCATCTTATCTCGGGCCTTCACCGCAAGGAGAAGGTTCCGGCGTTCCGCTCGACGCGGCTGCAGGAAGCCGCTTCGGCGAAACGCTACGTCCTGTTGGCGGCGTATTCCTCGGGCGAGCTCGAAGTCTATGCGGACGAGGCCGAAGCCCCTTATGTCTATGTTCCCCACGTACAGCAGGATCATATGGCTTTTTACTTGTTCTATACGGCGCCGGGAGACGCGAAGAGGGATCTTGTCGGTGCCGCGGAAGCGGTGGCCCGGACCATTGGCGAGCGGGCCAAGGGGAGTCCGAGGTTCGGAATCAGCGGGGAAACAAGCTCGCTAACCCGGCTTTTCGACGCGTACGAGGAAACGGTCGATGCGTTGAACGGCATTCGCATCGGCTCCGAGGGGGCGATCGTATCGAAGTTTCGCGGCGGTGCCGGGAAGGCGGCTTCCCATGCCGAGCCTTGGGAACGAACGGACGAGCTGCTGTTCTTCATCGAGTCGGGCAACAGGGCCAAGACGGCCGAATGGACCGACAAGCTGTTCGAGCATTATTCTTCGATGCCGGAATTGACGCTGGGCGAAGTGAAAAGCGAATGCAGGCTGCTCGTACAGGAAGTTCGCGACGTGCTGCACCGCAATTTCGAGATCGACGGGAGCCATTCCCCCTCGTCCAGCTTCGAAGCCGCATTGGCCGGCTTCTTCGATGCGGAGACCATCCGCGATTATTTGCTGAACGTGCTCCCGAGCGTCGCGGACATGATGAGCGGACAAAACCTCTACTCGTCCGAGCAGATCGTCGACAACATCAAAGCCTACATCCGCAACAATTTCGACAAAGTGCTGACGCTGGACAAAATCTCGTCGCTGTTTTTCCTGAATCCTAGCTACTGCAGCTTCCTGTTCAAGGAGAAAACCGGCATCAATTTTATCGACTATGTTAACCAGGTACGCATCGGCAAAGCCAAGGAACTGCTCGAAAGTACCGACGACAAAGTGTACAAGATCGCGAAGTCGCTCGGCTACGACAACACGAAATATTTTTTCCGCGTGTTCAAAAAGCTGACCGGACGGACTCCGGAGGAGTATCGGGCCGACGCGGCCCATTCTCCGAGGGAAACCCTCACTCCCGAGGAGGATCGTTCGAACGGGACTCTTGAGTAGGAACGCTTGAACGCGCTCTTGAATAGGAACTCTCGAACGGGACCATTGTGCTAAACAATCGACTAACGACGCTCGATTGGAACTCCGGCGGGAATGCTCCCCCAATAGAACAAGGGGCCGTCTCCAAGTCTTGTCGACTTAGGGACGGCCCCTTGCTGTACCGGCAATTTATCCTTTAACCGAACCGACGGTCAGTCCGCCGATAAAGTACTTTTGCAGAAACGCGAACATGACGAGCAGCGGCAGCGCGCAGAGGAAACACGCCGCGAACAGGACGTTCCACGCCGTCGGGTTCGTCTGGTCGCCCATAAAGCCGAGCATGGCCAGCGGCAGCGGAGACTCCGCGGCGCGGGAAATAAAGATCATGTTAAAGAAGTAATCGTTCCAGATCCAGACTCCCTGCGTAATGACGACCGATACCGTGACCGGCAGCAGCAGCGGAAACACGATCTGCCAGAAGCGGCGCATCAAGCCCGCTCCGTCGATCAGCGCCGACTCCTCCACCTCGATCGGAATGCTGCTCTTGATAAACCCGGTATAGAGGAACGAGGAAAACGGGATACTGCACGTAATGAACATCAGAATCGGCGTAAATTGCGAGCTCGGAATGTGAAGCCCCTGGATCGTCTGAACGATCGGGATAATGACCATCTGGCTCGGCACGACAAGGCCGCACAGGAAAAACAGGTAGAGCGCCTTGCTCAGACGGTTGTTGATCCGCGCGATCGGGTAAGCGGCCATCGAAGTGAACAGCACGACGACGATGACGGAGATGACCGTTAGCATCAAGCTGTTGCCGAGCGCTTGCATGAAATGCATTTTGTCGTAAGCGACCCGGTAGCTCTCCAGCGAGAATTCGCTGAACAGCTGCAGCGGATTGGTCATGTTCGATACCGAGCGGAACGAGCTCGACAGCGCGATCAGAAGAGGCAAGACGTTCAGCAGCAGGACAAGGGAAATCCCGATATGCGTAAGCGTCTTTTTGGCGATGCCGCCGTTCATGCCGACACCTCCCTTTTGTTCAGCCTAAGCACGAAGAAGATCGTAATGGCGATAATAAGGAGAAAGGACACGACGGCGAGCGCCGAAGCTTTGCCGTATTGCATTTCCTTGAACGCCATCCTGAAGATTTCGAACAGCAGCGTGCTCGTTGCGCGGCCCGGTCCGCCGTTGGTCATAATGAAGGAGTAGTCGAACGCCTTCAGGCCGTTGATCAAGCTAAGCGTCAAGTTAATCGTCATGGAGGTAGCCAGCAGCGGCAGACGAATAAAACGCGTTACTTGCCAAGCGCTTGCGCCGTCCATACGTCCCGCTTCCTCCAAGTCGACCGGAACCGTCTGCAAGCCTGCCAGGAAAATGACCGTGCTCGTCCCGATATGCTTCCAGACGTCGACCGCGGTTATCGCGTACAACGCGGAATTGTAGCTTCCGAGCAGGTTGAGGCTCGCGCCGTCGACGCCGAACCAGCTTAATACGGTTGCGATAAGGCCGCTGTCGGGCATATAGACGTAGCTCCAGATGAATCCGACGACGATCGCGCTGAACAAGGTCGGCACGTAAGCGGCTGTACGATAAAGGCCCGTGGCTCTTATTTTCATATTCAGAAGAAAAGCCAAACCCAATGCGATCAAGTTGCTGAACACGACGAATACGAGCGTGTAAATCAGCGTGTTGGACAAGGAAGTGCCGGCTACGCCGTCCTTGAAAATCTGCGAAAAGTTGTCGAAGCCGATATAATTGAAATTTTGAATGAAGCCGTTATAGTCGGAAAAGCTGTATTGGAACAGCCGAAGGATCGGATAGATCCAAAATACGAGGTACATGACGAGCGCGGGCACGACGAACCAGTACATCGTTTTTTTCAATACCGCTGAATTCATGCTGGGAGTTCCTTTCCGAATGGAATGGGAAGGGGCAATCTCAAAAGCAAATCGAGATAGCCCCTTCATTCGATTCTAGGCGACGGTCCGGATTATTTCTTCCAGAGCTCGTCGAACTTCGCTTGCATGGCGCTAGCCACGTCTTCGGGAGTCGTCTTGCGTCCGCCGATGATTTCGCCGAACTTCACCTGCAGCGTGTCGGCTACGCCGTTCGGCCACATTTGGTTGGCGAAGTAGATGGAATTGCCGCTGGATTGATACAGCTCGTAAGAATACTTGTACAGGTCGTTGTTCAGCGGAACCCCGTTAAACGCGCTGATCGAAGGATTCAGCTTCACCCATTCCGCGAACAGATCGGAGCTGCTGTCGAACCAGTAGTTAAGCACTTGCTTGACTTCTTCCAGATGATCGGATTTCGCGTTGACCGCCCATCCGGCCGCCGTCGAGACGGCTTGCCATACCGGCTGTCCCGGCTCGTTGCCCGGCAGCGGGAAAAATCCGCGTTCGAACGTAGCCGCGCCTTGCGCCGTCAGCGTCGGGAAGTCCCACGTGCCGTCGAACACCATCGCGGCTTTGCCGTCGATGAACGTTTGCGTCGCTTGAGGACCGCCCAGTCCGAGCGTGTTTTTGGCGATGTAGCCTTTTTCGTACAGCTCCTTATACATCGACAGAGCCTTTACCCAAGTTTCGTCGGTGAATTTCTTCCCGCCGGATTGCAGCTTGAGGTCGAAATCCTTGTCGGCCGAGTACACCGTATTCGCCGCGAGCTGATAAGCTCCGAATTGAATCCACCACGGGTCTTTGTCGCCCATGACGATCGGCGTGACGCCCGAGTCCAACAGCTTCTGGCACGCTTCCAAGAACGCCTGCCAATCCTGCGGCACTTCCGTAACGCCGGCCTGCTCGAACAAATCCTTGTTGTAGTAAGTGCCGAGCATGTCGATGCCCTTCGTAATGCCGTATACTTTGCCGTCGCTGGACATATCTTCTCTCGCGCCGTCGGTAATGTTGCCCATGAACGGCAGGTCCGTCAAGTCGGCCAGATAACCGGCCTTCGACAGGTCGATGATGCTCGCCGCGGAGCCCATTCTCGGCCATACGCGGAAAATGTCCGGCGCCTCGCCCGCCGCCAGCTTCGTCTTGATCGACGTATTGTACTGGTCGTCCGGCAGCTTCTGCACTTCCAGCTTGATGTTCGGGAACTTCTCGTTCACCATTTTAGGCAGCACGTCCAGCTCGAAATCCTGGCCGTCCGCCGCTTTGTTGCCGGATACGATCATCGTCAGCGTGACCGTCTTGCCGCTGCTTCCCTCTTCGCTTTTCTCGGAGCTTCCGCAGCCGCTTAACAGAGCTGCGGTTGCCGACAGCGCGGTTACGCCGGCCAAAATCGTTTTCATCTTTTTCTTTCCTTGGAACACGGTTATCAGTCCCCCTGATCTTGATCTGTTTTTCGGGCTATGTTTATGTTACCTTCACTGTCGGTGTATTTACTTTAGTACTTAAAGTGCACAATTTTTAGATCAGAGGCGGGAAGCAGTCCCGCCGCTCGTATGTTATATTTTGTTCAGTATCCGGTAAAAGTAGGGTTGCGCATGAACCGCCTTCAATTGGACGAGCTGCTTCGGGGGTTGGATTCCGTCGAACGCATTCAGCTCCGCACGCGCGAGAACGTCAACGACTTCGACGGAGGAGAGCTTGCGGACGAGCCCGACGGAATTCCCCGCATGCAGGGCAAGTATTTTTTCGGGAACGAATCGATATCCGTGCACAAGCATCACAGGTTCGCCCCCATGCCCGTCCATAAGCACGATTTCATCGAATTGAACTATATGTATTCCGGCTCGTGCGAGCAGCGGATCGACGGCCGGCAGGTGACGCTGCGCCAAGGCGACGCCTGCTTAATGGACCGCAACGTCCCTCACGGCATCGCGCCGCTGGGAGAGAAAGATATTCTCGTAAACCTGCTGCTGCGCAAGGAGGCGATCGCGTCCGCTTTCCCGAACCGCGCGCCCGAAGGCGGAGCGGTCGCGAGCTTTATCGCGCATGCTCTGTCCGAGAGGCAGCGGCACGGGAGATACATCGTATTCCGGCCTGGCGAACACGCGAAGCTGCACGGGTTGATGCGGGACATAATGTGCGAGTTTTTCGACCCGGACGGCCATTCGTCGGACCTGCTCCGCCACTATGTGCCTATTTTGCTGATCGAGCTGATGCGCATCTACGACCTTGATCTCAACTACGAGCCGGAACCGCCTCTGCCTCAAGGGGTAATCCGCGATGTGCTGCTCTACATGGAAGAAAATCCGGGAAGCTGCACGTTGGCCGAGTTGGCCGAACGCTTCCATTTCAGTCCCAAGTATTTGGGCAGCTTGCTGAAGAGCAGAACGAGCCTTACCTACACGGAATGGGTTCAGCGGCAGCGGCTGAACCGGGCGGCTCGGCTCCTCATGGAAACCGACGAGAGCGTCGAAGAGATCGCGAGGCAGTGCGGGTACGAAAGCCTTGGATTTTTCTACCGGAAGTTCAAAGCCCGTTTCGGCCGGACTCCCCATGATTTCCGCAACGCTCCGCGCTAGGGCCCTTACAATCCGTAATGGCGGATCAAGTAGGTCGGCGTGCAGCTCCAAGCATGGCAATAGCTGTTGATCAAGGGGCTGCCGTACGGGGAGAAGATCGGGTCGTCCGGATCGTACAGCTCCCAGAACGTATCGGCGCCGTTCTTCAGCATGCCTCCCCAGTATTGCTTCATGAGATCTACCGCCTCGTCCTTCAGGCCGACGACAAGGAGCGCCTCCACGAGATGATGGTACATATACGGCGTCGTCGGCGCGACCTCCGGCCGTACGGCTAGCAGGCGCCGCATCAGCGCCTTGTTCTCTTCCTTCGGAAGCAATTCGGCAAGTCCCATCCAGATTTGCGAGGCCCAAGACACTTGACGTCCCTCTCCGCTGACGAAGAAGATTTGCTCCGAATCCCAGAGGATTTCCATTGCGGCTCGCTCGGCTTCGGCGAGTTGGCGTTCGAATTCGCCGACGCTTGCGCACCCGACCGCTTTGGCCAAACGAATGGCGCGTCTCAGCGCGTAAATCAGAACCCCCTGCGAGGGAGCCTGCTTGTTTAACGAATCGTGCCAGTCGATGAACGACCACCACGTTGGTTCGTCCCTCACGACGCCTCGGTCGTCCAGCCGCTCCAGCGCCAGCTCGACTTGACGGCGCGCGGTCGGCCACAAGTCCCTGAGCGTATCCGCGTCATCGGTCGCCTCGTAATAATCGTACAAGGTTACGGTGAAAAACAACGAGTAATCGAACAGATACGTATCGTCCGCGATCAGCTCCGGCGCGATGAACAGATTGGCGGACACCTGCCCGCGGTCGTCGGGGACGCCGGCGAACAGGTACAAGCAGCGCTTGACGAGCGCGTCGGTGCGGAACGTCGCGTAGTTCGCCAGCGCCTGCAGGCGCAAGTCGCCCAGCCACAGCCGGCGGTCCCGCTTCGGTCCGTCCTCGAAGACGTCCTGCATGCAGTCTTCCAGCGTCTTGACGCTGACGCGGTCGATGTCCCGCAGCAGCGGATCGGCATGAGCGAACGGGATAACGCTCGTCCGATCCGCCGAAGTGACGGTCGCGCACTTCAGGTTGAAGAAGCTTACGCGATACTTGGGGGACGTATCCAGAACTTCGATTTTCACATATCGGAAGCTGTAACGGCGCGGCAATGACACCTTGCCCGGGAGCACATCCACGAAGATCGTCTCCTCCTGCAGCCACGAGCTGCTAATCCATCCGTCGTAGCTGGAGAACGGCACCGCCATCTCGACCGGCATTTCTCCGAACGTCAGCCTCAGCTTCAGCGGCGCGTCCGGGGGACTGCCGACAGGCTTAATCTCGAACGATACGTATCCGACGCGATGATCGCCGAAATCCGCGATCACCGACTGTCCTTTCCCGAGCTCCCGGCTCCCGAGCGAGCCGATCTCCTCATCGCGTACCGCCCGCCACCCGTGCATCGCCGTTTCGTCGGCTTCGACCCGCGCGAGCTGCGTCGGTTCGACCTCCTCGCTAAATAATTCGGGCTTGAGCTCGTCGGCAATCCGGATGAAGCGTTCGTTGCGTACGATCGTCGCCTGAGCGGCTTGAAATTTGGCTTGATCCGACATGATCATCTACCTCCATCGTAACGGTTTCCTCCACCTTACTTCTTTTCGTCCACCGCTAACATGCCCGATCGCCTTGTTTTTTTATCCGATAACCCGATGTCGCCCATAAAAAAGAACGACAAGATCGTCGCTCCGTTCACAATTATTCGGTTCGCCGATCGTTGCGAACCTGATCATTAAACGGAAATAGACCGCCCCTCGCGAAGGAATCGGTCTATTTCTGCCGCATTTCCTATAAGCCTGCCGCCCTTAAAAGCGGCTGCTGCGGGGAGTCGTGTTAGCCGCACGGCTCCTTTACCGCCCTATCCGATAGCCGCAGCGTTCATCGCCCATACCTGCCATTTTTTCAAGAGAACCTCTCCGTCCGAACGAACCTGGATGCCGTCGCTGTCGGACAAGGAAGGGTAGACCCGAGCGGACAGGCACGTTACTTCGTTCGCGAACACTTCGACGGTCGACCGGTCGACGAAGATCCGCAGTTCGAGGAAGTCGCGGGCGCCGGAGGGCAGCTCTGCTTCTACCGTAGTTTTGTGCGTATTCGGGAACAGGCTCGAATGCGAGCGGTCGATGACGATCCGATTGCCGGCGAAGTCCACGAGAATGTCCGTCCGTTCCCGGCCGCACGGGGATTGAAGCACGGATACCGTTACCGTGCTGTCCGCTCCGCCTGCGCCTTCGATCTCCAGCGAGCATTCGAACGTATCCGAACGCATCCCCGCACCGACCGGATCCGAGCCTAAGCGAACGTTATCCCAAGCCTGATGCTCGCCCCTCAGCCGGCGGAGCTCGGGCAACGGCGTCATCCGGACCGAGCCGTTCTCGTTCAAGGACACGAGGCGCGGCAAAGCCAGTGCCCCCGCCCATTCCGCGGGCTCCGGAAAATCTTCGCCCCTTCCCTCCGGCATCCAGCCGAGCAGCACGCGCCGTCCTTGCTCGTCTACGAACCCCGTCGATGCGTAGTAACCTTCGAAGCCCGCGTAATCGGCGGTTCCGCGGAAGTCCGCTTCCAGCGCTCCGTCGGCATTGATCGTCCCGGAGACGTAACGCACCTGGGCGCTCGGGGAATAGAACAGGACTACCTTCTCGCCGAAGCGGAACAGATGCGGGCATTCCCAGATCCATTCCTCTCCCCGATGAAAAATGCCCTTGTAGCTCCAGCTCTCCAAATCGTCGGAACGGTACAGGAAAGCGCAGCCCTTGCCCTCGTGTATGCCGCCGAGAACCATTTTCCACTCGTCCCCGTCTCTCCAGACGTAAGGGTCTCTCCACTCCGTAATTCGGACGTCCCCATGCAGCTCCGAGGTCAACACGGGGTTGACGGGAGGCTTATGCCACGCCTGCAAGTCCTTGCTTTTCGCCATCCATTGCTGCGCTCCCGTCGTCGCGTTCCGCTCGCCCTGCCCGATGCTCGTATAGAACAGCTTCACTTCGTCGCCGTCGATAACGGCGCACCCCGAATAACAGTGCCATTCCCCGAGCTCCCGCGAAGGCGCCAACGCGATCGGCTTGCGGGTCCAGTTGACCAGATCCGGGCTCGCCGCATGGCCCCAATGGATGTCTCCCCATTCCGGACGGGTCGGATTATGCTGATAAAACAGATGGTACTCGCCGTTCAGATGGAACGGGCCGTTCGGGTCGTTCATCCAGTTGCGCGGAGGAGTAAAGTGGAATATCGGTCTATATCGATCCATAATGATCGCTCCTTATGTTTTCTTCCCGGAATTGCTGGGGAGAAACCTGCTTCACCCGCTTAAATACGCGCGAAAAGTATTTCTCGTCCGCATATCCGACTTCCTTGGCGATGTCCGCGATTTTTTTCGTCGTTCCGACGAGCAGGGCGGCGGCCTGCTCCATTCTTTTCCTTTTGACGTAGTCGACGAAGTTCACGCCGGCCGCCTCCTTGAATTTGGCCGAAAAATAGGAGGGGCTCACGTACATGGACTGCGCGATGCCTTGCAGGGAGATGTCGTTCTGGTAGTTTCGGTCGATGAGACGTATCGCTTGCTCGAACAGGGCGCGGTTATCGCGCTCCGCATGCGCGTACGTTCCGGTCGAACGGCGAACGACTTCGCCGAGCCAATCGCGAATGTCCGCGATGCTGTCCATGCGGTTCAGCGCCGCCACCAGGACGTCGATCTCCGAATCGGGGGCCGTCTCGACGCCGTTCTCTTTCATCCGGTTGTTCAAGCTCATCAGCACGTTCATCGCCACGAGCCTGACGTCGGCAATCGCGAATTTAAGATGGTTAACGACCGCCGTCAAGTACCGCTCCAACGCCTGAAGAAGCTCCTCCGTCCGGTTCAAGTCGATCCATAGCCGGATCTCCTCGTACTTCGGCGCTTCCAGCGGCCCCTCGGCCAGAGAGGGAGCGATCTCGTCGTAAACGAAGCCCCGTCCTCCTCCATGAAGACGGCCGTAATCGACCATCTTCATCGCTTGACGATAGGAAACTTCTACTTCCGTCCCGTGAACGGCGGAGCCGATTCCCGCAATCGCGTCCGGGTACGGATCCGTCATACGGCGGAGCCGGCTATGGATCTCCGCCCGGGCGGCTTCCCGGTTCGTCGACGGCTCGGAGTGCGGAATGCAGACGGCGACGTACTTCGTCCCGATCGGAACAACCCTCCAGCCGCAGTCGGCCGCGATCTTCTCCAGCTCCGGCAGCAGCCGGTCGCGATCGGAAATCGCGCCGATCGTCGCGATGCTGCAGACGCCGGTCAGCTCTTCGCCGGGGGAAGGCTCCCCCCTCAGCCGTTTGGCCAGCTCGGCCGTTGCGCTTTGCCGCTGCGCCTCCTTCCTTTGTCGTTCCTCCGCTTGCCTTGTTTCCAGCTGGCACCGAAGCTTGGCGAACGTCTCCTCCAATTCGTCGAACAAGTTGAGCTTCAGGATGTACGCCGAAGCTCCGAGCTCAAGCCCTTGCTTGGCAAAGCTGAACTCCTCGTAGCCGCTCAACAGCACGACTTCGCATTGGGGCCGGATTTCCTTCGCCGCCTTCAGCAGGTCGAGACCGCTGAACGCGTACATCTTGATATCCGTCAGCAGAACGTCCGGCCGAATCGCCTCGAACCGTTCCAAGCCTTCTTCCCCGCTGGCGGCGAGCGCCGCCACCCGAAACCCCCAACTCTCCCAAGGAACGGCATCCTTCAAACCTTCTCGCAAAATTTCTTCGTCGTCTACGATGATCAGAGAGAACACGGTTTAAGAATCCTCCTTTATCAATGGAAGTGTAAGCGTGACGACCGTGCCCTCGCCCCCGACGCTGCGGATGTCGAGTCCGTAGTCGGCGCCGTAAAATAGCCGAATCCGCTCGTGAACGTTCAATAAGCCGATATGATCGGACGGCGTATGATGGTCGAGGCGTTCCCGGATCGAGGCCAATCGGTCTTCCGGAATGCCGACTCCGTCGTCTTCCACGCGAATGATGAGCCGGGAGTCCCCGATCCGGGCAAGACGCACGGCAAGCGACAGCGGTTTGTCTTGACTGGAGGCGTGTTCGAACGCGTTCTCGACGACGGGCTGCAGCAGAAACTTCGGCATGCGGTAGCTCTCGATTCCCTCTTCGCCTTGCAGGTCCACTCGAACTCTCGCATGATAGCGAATTTCCTGAATCCGCACGTAGGCCCCGACATGCTCGAGCTCCTCGGCGACGCTGATGATCTGATTGCCGCGATACAGTCCGAAGCGGAGCAGCCTGCCGGTCGCCATGATCATTTCCGACGCTTTGGCGTTCTGGTTCGTTTTGACGAGCAGATGGATGGACGTGAAAATGTTATATAAGAAATGCGGATTCATCTGGGATTGAAGCGCCGTAAGCTGCGCTTCCTTCTTGCGCTTCTCCAGCTCGAAGCGCTCCAGCTCCTTGGCTTTGATGTCCTCGCTCATCGAATGAAGCCGCGCCAGCATATTCTTGAAGCTTAGCGCCATATGGGCGAATTCGTTATTGCCCAAGTAGAGCGCCCGATGATTCAACCGCTGCCTGTCCATGCCCTCCATAAGCCGGATCAGCTTCTCTATCGGTCTTAAAATTTGCTTGGCCAGCCATTCGGACAACGCGATGGCCAGCAGCAGCATAACGGCGACGACGATCAGGTTGTTGACGAGAATGCGATCGTTCCCCGCAAGGCCGTCATTCGAAGGCATCGCGTATACGATATGCCAGTCCGCCCCTTGAATCTGGCCGCTGGCGATCGTCATGCCGTCGACGGCTTGCTCTTCGAAGAATTCGGCTCCGTCCCGGCGAAGGCTCCCGCCCTCAAGCCACTGCCGCACCTTGCGCTCGGAGTCGTGATCGTGAGGCTTGGAGGTGTACAGCATGTTTCCGTCGCCGTCGAAGACGTACATGGCGCGATTCGACTGCTCGGTAGAGAACCCGATCTTCTCGTCGAAGAACGGCTTCATCGCCATTTCCACGTACCCGATCTGCCGGAAAGCGCGAATCTCGCGGCCCGATCTCGGCAAGTATTTAATCTTGCCGTATAGAACGAGATGACGAAGCTCGGCATCCTCCTCGTTCTCGACGGTCCAATAGTAGGGCGTGAGCCGGTCCGACAGAGCTCGTTGCCACTGCGCCTGGCTCTCGCCGGCGTTTGCCGCATTGTCGCTCGTATAGAGAAGACGGTGCCGCTCGTCGTAAAACCGGATGTACCGGATGTTCTGCGCCAGTATGCCTTTGTTCAGCACCAAATCGGACATCCCTATGCTGTCTTCGTGCGCGGCTTCGCTCTTCGCCAATCGAAGCAGCTCGTTCTGAATGGAGGAATCGAGAGACAGCCTTTTCATCAGAATGCCGTAGCTTTCCATCTTATACTCGATATTGCTGCGAATTTCGCGGACCGTTCCGTCGTCCTTCGTTCGGGCTTCCAGAATCACGACATCCCTGAAGAAAACGAAGTTGGCGACAATGACGATGAACAGCGGCACGATGCCCAAGGAGAAGTAGACGTACAGCCGTTTTCTCATTCGGCCTTTGCGCCTGTACTCCTCGACGAACCGGTCGATTTCGTCCGTCTGGGACGCATGCTCGATATGCGTCAGCAAAGTGCTGAAGGAACTGATCGGCTTCAGCAGTCTGTCGGTATTCATATAGAGAAGTGCGCCGAACGCGACGAAGATGCACAAGCTTATAAAGATAATAATCAACAACGGCTTGCGGAACTTCTCCTCGATATCCCTCTCGTTAAGAAACAAGGAGTATTCCATATCGCTTTGCGGCGAGGAATACCGAATCTCCAGGTAAGACGATCGCCGGGCTTGCTCCTCCCGGGCGGAATCCGGAGCGTTCTGCTCGTATAAGGAGCGCCCTTCCTTATTGCGGATTTGAAGGTTCATCCGCTTATCCGTGATGAGCTCCCCGAAATCGATAATGCCGACCAGGTAGCTGTTCGCCGTAATGCGCGACACGACCGCATGCTCGGCGGAAAGCGCTTTCCCGACATGAATGCGGGACAGCATCGGCAACGCTTCGCGCTTCAGGGCGGCGCTGTCCAGATTCGGCTTCAGCTCCGCGCCCTCGGCCGTGAAGCCGACCGAGTCCGTCATTCCCACGCTCATCACCCAGCGGCCGGAAATGACGTTTAAGCTCTCCAGCTCTTTCATGTTGTACAGTTCTACGCTTAATTGGTTGAGAACCCTCTCGATCTGCGCGGTTTTCTCGTAAGAGGAAGACTGCCGCTCCACGGCCGCCGTTCTGGCCTGCAAATCGTAGTCGTCCGCGAGCAAATCCTGCTTCTCGCGGACGACGATATACGTATCCCGGATTCGATCGTCGATCGCCGTCAGCTCGTTCCTCTTCGAGGCGATGATCTGGTCGGAGATCAACTGCTTGGATACGACGAAGCTGATCCCCGACGACAGAACGTCGCATACGAGCAAGAGCATGAGCGCCTGCAAAAACACTTTTCGTTTCAATGTCATGGACGCATTCCTCGCAACGATCGAATCCTAAGATTATAACATGACGGCGATTAATTGGGGCTGGAGGCCTCGAAGTTCTCGATATCTTTAAGGATATCCTCGTACCCGTACGACGTCCATTCCGCGATGAACTTCTCCCATTCGGAATCGATATCCGCGTCCCCGATGACGAAATTCGTGATCCACTTCGTATAGACCTCGGACATCTTGGGCCCGTATTTCGCGGTGTTTTCCGTATTCACGCCGACGATTTCCTCGCGGACGCCGTGCTCGATGACGTCGTTGTAGTTGTCCTGCAAAACCGGCAGCACTCTGGGCGATTGTTCCTTCGCGATGCCCGGGAATATCAAATGGCGGATAAAGTGATGCTCGATGCCGCCGAAGTCGGCTTGCCACTTGTCCTCGCGGTATACGACTTTGCCGTCCTGCAGGTCGTAGTGAATGCCTTCCACGCCGTTCAGGCTCAGGTTCGTTCCTTCGTCGGAAAGCAGCCAATCCAGAATCGCCAGCATGCGAACGCTCGCTTCTTCGTCTTTATTGGCGAACAGGATGCCGGTGGAACCGTATGGATTGCCGGAAGCGCGAATCTGGCCTTTAGGTCCGGAAGGGAACGGCACGGCCAACGTCACCTCGGCCGACGAATTGTACTGCGTCAACGGAACTTGAATAAAGTCGCGGTAGTCGACTCCGTTCGCATTGTGAATGATCATTCCCGCCCGGCCGGTCGTAAACTTCTCCCGCGCGTTGGACGCTTTCAGGAAGCCGAACTCCTTGTCGATCAATCCTTCCTCGTACAGACGATGCAAGTATTTCACCCCGTCCTTGAACTCGGGCAGCAGCGCTCTGTGCGTCCATTGGCCGTTCTGCTTCGTCCAGCCGACCGGATGCACGCCCGTGAACGCGGTCAGAATCTGATCGAACGTACCGAGACCGTCGGCTCCGTTCAGGGTAAGCCCTACGTTCTTCTTGCCGTCGGGATCGTCGGCCACGAACGCCTTCAGCACCGTTTCGACTTCGTCCCACGACGTCGGAGTCGCAAGGTTCAGCTTCGTCAGCCAGTCTTGGCGGATAAACAGCCCCGGATTCGGGTATCCGTCGTTGCGGGGAATCGAATAGTAATCTCCGTTCGCGTCGGCGTAGATCGGATTGACTCCGAGCTCGTCCGCTTGCTTGAGCTGGTCCAGAATGCGGTTGAAGCCGTGCTTCTCGGCCAACTCCGTCACGTTAAGGGCGACCTTGTCTTCCACCAACGCTTTGTACTGGACGCCAAGGTCCCCGACCCAGTACCACGGCATCAAAGCGTAAGTCGGATAATCTCCTGAGGCCACGCGCATGGCCAGATTGTCGATGTTCGGCTGCCAATCGGCGACCGTGATTTTCAGATCGACGTTGAATTTCCGGTTAATGAATTGAATAACCTCGTCCTCGGGCTTGACGACGATCGGCCACCAGGCCATCACTTCGATGTCCTTCTTCTCCCGGAATTCCGATCCGGAGGCGGCCGTCGGGCTTCCGGAAGCGGCCGGGCCGGCGCTGCCGGACGGTTCGGCTTCTTTGGCGCAAGCGCCAAGCACGCCCGCTAGAAGCGCGACGATCAAGGCAAGAATAAAACCACGTGTTTTCAAGTTGACAACCCCCATAGATTAAATAATGTACGAAAATGTTCCTCACGTCGATGCACCGTTGCGATCGAGCGTCGTTTCCCGTGTGTCGCATCAACTCCTTTCCAAGCCGCGCAAGCTTACCCTTTTACCGCTCCGACCATCGTTCCGTTGACGAAATACTTCTGCAGGAACGGATAGACGAGCATTATCGGAACGACCGCAATGACGATGTTCGCGAACTTCGTCGCTTCCCCGAAAGCGACCGACGTCGCGAACTGGGAGCCCTCTTGGTTCGACACGATTTTGTAAATATACTCGTAGAGCGTTTTCTTCCCGGCCTCCGTAACGAACATAAGAGAGGCATAGAACGTATTCCAGAATCCGACGGCGTAAAACAATCCGATCGTGGCCATCAACGGCTTGGAGAGCGGCAGAATGATCCGGAAAAAAATGCCGAACTCGCTGCAGCCGTCCACCTTGGCCGACTCCTCGATCTCCTTCGGAAAACCGGAGAAATTCGTCCTCATGATAATCAGGAAAAACGTGTTGACCAAGGCGGGAACGATATACACCCACATGCTGTTGAGCAGGCCCAAATGCTTGTAAAGCAAATACTGAGGGATCAAGCCGCCGTTGAAAAACATCGTCAACGCGATAATCGTCATGATCGCCTTCGAGCCCAGAAAATCTTTGGACAGGCCGTAAGCCGTCCACGCCGTCGCGAACAAGCTGAGAAACGTGCCGGCGACGGTAATGATTACGGTGTTCTGCAACGGCCGGAAAATATCCCCTCGCTCGAAGATTTCCCGGTAAGCATCGAAGTTCGGCTCCCGAGGAAACAGCAGCAGCTTATAGTTGGAGTACTCTTCGAACGAGATCATGGAACCGACGAGCGTATGCCAAAAGGGATAGAGCATCGCGACGTTGAGCAGCGCGAAAAACACAAGGTTAAGGGTTCGAAAAAAAGAAATCTTATTGTTCAAGCTGGCGCCTCCGATCTAGATTAATCCGCGTTCTCCGCTTTTCTTGGCGATCCGGTCCGTCGCGAGGAGAAGAATCGCGGAGACGACAGAGGTCACGAGTCCCGCCGCCGCGGCGAAGCTAAACCGGCTTTGCAGGATGCCGTTGCGGTAGATGAACGTGTCCAGAATATCTCCCGTTTCGTAGACCCGTTGATTGTACAGGACGAGAACCTGTTCGAATCCGGCCGACATTAAGTGCCCCATGCTGATAATCAGAAGCACGATCATCACGTCCTTGATGCCGGGAAGCGTAATATGCCATGTTTTCCTCAGCCAGCTCGCCCCGTCGACGGTAGCCGATTCGTAAATCTCGGAATTGATTCTCGTTAATGCCGCCAAATAAATGATCGCGTACCAGCCGGAGTTTTTCCAAATGTCGCTAACGACGAGAATCGCCCTGAAGTATTGTTTCTCGCCCAAATAAAGCATGGGACCGTAGCCGAACATGGAGCGGATTTCGTTCACGATTCCGTCCATGGAGAGGAAATTGTAGACGATCCCCCCGATGATGATCCAGGAAATGAGATACGGCAAATACATCAGGCTTTGGGTAAGCGAGCGAAACCGCTTGCTTCTCAGCTCGTTCAGCAAAATGGCGAGAATAATCGGACAGGGAAACGAGATCGCGATTTTCAGAAAACTGATCGTAATCGTATTCACGAGCGCGTCGGTAAATCCCGGGGTCGTGAACAGCTGCTCGAAATGCTTCAGGCCGGCCCATGAACTGCCCAAGATTCCGCGGGTGATCTGAAAGTTCTTGAAAGCGATTGTGACTCCGTACAAGGGCAAATAACTGAATACCAGATAGAAGAGTAATCCCGGAATCGCGAAAGCGTAAATATAACGGTCCTTCCTCACTCGCGCCCGCCAGTTAACGGCCGCCTTCGAATCGTTCATGCGTCCTCCCAATCCGCTTTATGAAAGCGGTTTTAATAAGTTGATCTAAGCTTAAGGCCTGCAACGTTTCGTGAACAGGTAACGGTTTTATGGAATAGGGTGGACTTTTTTTTCTATCGAAGAGGAAGTCCGGGGCGCGAGAAGACTCAACAATAACTTAGCTCCAGGAACAACAAAGCTTGCAGCATCCGCTGCAAGCTTTGTTCGATTCGTACCGCACTCCCGCTTAATAGAGGTTGTTCAAAAAGTCCAATTTTGATCACGATGCGATTCAAGAAGCGGATTCGACTTCGAATCTTGAACTCAACCGGATCTTCCGGTACTCATGTAGGTTTGCCTACACTCCGTTCCTCATCACCGGTCTTCGTCCAACCTTCTCGGTTGTCTACCGTATGGGGAGCAATCAGGAATCGTTCTATTTTCCGACTGTTCCACCGCCCTTAAAAGCGGCTGTTGCGGGGAGTCGGGTTAGCCGCACGGCTCCTTGGCGATGTCGGCGATTTGTATCGTCGTTCCGGCAACTCCCTTAAAGACTTCGAACCCACACGGTCATCTCTCCCCGGCCGCGGTTCGCCCAGGCATAATAAGGGATAAAACGAAGGATGGCGGGTTCCGCCCGATACGAGCTGTCGGGCTCGTACAGCCGATCGTCTCCCGACTCCCTCTTCATCCGAACGCCCTCCGCCGTCACGACTTCGAGGCCTCCCAGCAGGTCCGGCTCGAAGATCGCCTGCAATTTCCCGTCCTGGGGCAGCGCAATCTCGTGCAAGCGGGGGCCGTTGTCGGCCTCCTCCAGACAGTAGACGAACGGTCCCCGCTGGATCGCCGTCTTGCCCGCGACCTGGCGAATCATCGGATGGCCTAACATCCGCCTCGTCGGCATACGGAGAACAAGGTCGACCGTGTCGCCATCCGTCCAGTTCCTCGCGATTTTGACGTATCCGTTGCTGCCTAAACCCCCGGTCTTCGCACAAGCTTCGCCGTTCACGCGAACGGTGTATCCGTCGCACCAATCCGGGATGCGAAGAGCCAGTTCGAACACGGACGGTCTATCCGCCGATACGCGAAGGCGGACGTCCCCCGACCAGGGATTCCGGGTTTCCTGTTCGATCGTTACCGGGCCTTCCGCCGCCTCCCATTCGATCCGGCTTCCGATATACAGATGCGTATACAACGTGTTCCCGTGCGTGGAATAGATGTATTTCCCCAGCGAGCCGAGCAATCTCGCGACGTTCGGGGGGCAGCAGGCGCAGCCGAACCAGCCTTGCCGCTCCGGCTTGACGTGGTTGTAAATCGCGTTTTTGCCATGAGCGGACGGATACACCTCAAGCGGATTCACATAGAAAAAATGTCGTCCGTCCTTGGACATGCCGCTCAGCACCGTGTTGTAGAGCGCCCGTTCCATAACGTCGGCGTACTCGCTCTTCGGTTCGAGCTGAAGCATTCTGTGCGCGAAAAAAATGAGGCCGATCGAAGCGCACGTTTCCGCGTACGCGGTGTCGTTGGGCAGGTCGTAGTCGAAGGAGAACGCTTCGCCTTGCTCCATCGAACCGATGCCGCCGGTGATATACATCCGCTTGTCCACGATGTTGCGCCACAATCCGCGGCTTGCTTCGAGCATGCCGCGATCCCCGGTTTCCTTCGCGATATCCGCCATTCCCGCGCACATATAGACGACTCTGACGGCATGCCCTTCCGCCGTTGCCTGTTCGCGAACGGGCAGATGAGACTGGCTGTACGACAAATTCCGCGCGATATCGAGATTCGGATAATGAACCCGGCCGCCGCGCTGCGCAAGCTGAATTTCGTAAAAGTTCGGCTTCGCCCCGCGCTGGTCCAGAAAAAACCGGCTCAAGTTCAAGTACTTGTCGTTGCCCGTCGCCTTGTACAGCTTCACAAGCGCAAGCTCGACTTCCTGGTGGCCGTCGTAACCCTTCAGCTTCCCCGGCTCCGGCCCGAATACGGTATCGATGTAATCCGCGTACTTGCACATGACCTCGAGCAGCTTGCGCTTGCCCGTTCCTTCGTAATAGGCTACCGCCGCCTCCATCAGATGTCCGGCGCAGTATAGCTCGTGGCATTCCGCCAAATTCGTCCAGCGGCCCTCCGGCTCCTTCAAGGTGAAATACGTATTCAGATAGCCGTCGGGACGCTGCGCCTTCGCGAGCGTATCGATCAGTTCGTCGGCAATCCGCTCAAGCGCCGGATCGGGATGCGAGCATAACAAGTACCCGACGGCTTCCAGCCACTTGCCGACATCGCTGTCTTGGAACACCATGCCATAAAATTCGCCTTGCTCCTCCCCGGCCGCGATCTTGAAATTACGGACGGCGCTGCTCGGTTCCGCATCCGGAATTCTGTCGTTCAACGCTTCCCACTGATACGGAACGACGACGTCCCGCACGAGATTCACGTATTCCAACCAGAAGTTATCTTGTATGGACACCCGGCTTAACGGCGGGATGTCCGTCGATTGAATCGTCACAGTCGGTTCCTCCCCGCTTGTTGCACAATTTGAAGTCGTTCTATCTGTTAGGTCAGCGCTCCGGACCATTCGCTCAAGCCGCCAACTAACTTATCCGGACTAATTTTTAATCCCGGTCATCGTGATTCCCTCGACAAAATACTTTTGACCGATCAGGTAGAAAATAACGCCGGGAGCAAAGGACAGGCACGTAGCCGCCATCGTCAGCGACCATTCTTGCTTTAATTGACCTCTGAAATTGGTAAGCCCCAACGCGATCGTGTATTTATCGCTTGAATTGATGTAGATCATCTGCTGAAGCAAATCGTTCCACAGGCCGATGAAGATAAATAACGCCACGACGATCATCGCGGGCCGGATCGCCGGCATAATAATGCTGAACAGAATTCGGAAATAGCCGGCACCGTCGATCGTCGCCGCTTGGTCGAGTTCTCTCGGTATGGAAAGAATAAACTGACGGATCAAAAAGATATTAAAAGCGCCGCCACCGCAGAAATAGGGCAAAATCAACGGCAGATAGCTGTCATGAAGCCCCAGCCCCCTTGTCCACCCGATGTACAGCGGAATGAGCGTAACCATGGCAGGCAAAAGCATAGAACCGATGCAGAGGGCCCAGATCAACTGTTTGCCCCGAAACCTCAACCTTGCGAAGGCATATCCGCATAAGGTGGCCGTAAACGTTCCTGCCAAACAAGAGGGAACGATGATGACCATCGTATTCCATAGATAATTCCAGAACTTGAATACCTTCAGCGTTTTTTCATAGTTGGAAAACAGCCAATCCGCCGGGATCAGAGAAGGCGGAAATCGATAAATCTCGGCGTTCGTCATCAGAGACGTGCGGAAGATCCACCAGATCGGAAAGAGAACGAGAATGGCAAAAAACAAGATTAAGACAAGCGTTACGACGTTTGCCGTCCTTTCGCTGCGCTTCTTGCTCTTGAGTCTGCCGTATGCCGCTTCGCTCATTTGTCGTCGCCCCCCTCAGAGAAAATCCACCGATTCGACGTCTTGAACAAAACAGCGGTGAAGACGGCAAGAATGGCGAAAATAATAAAGGTCGTCGCGCAGGCATAGCCCAGCTTGTAATTGACGAATGCCTGATCGTACATCAGATAGGTCATGAATCGGGAAGAATTTCCCGGTCCGCCGTTGGTCAGAGCGAGTGCGGGCGTAACGACCTGGAGATTGGCGATCAAGCTCAGCAGCAGGTTGTAAAAGATGATCGGAGTCATGCAGGGCAAGGTGATATGCCTGAAACGTTTCCATCCGTTCGCTCCATCCATCTCGGCCGCTTCATGATAGACGCTCGGAACGTTCTGAAGTCCGGCCAAGAAAATAACGATCAAGTTTCCCGCCAGCCAGACCGCGATCAGGGAGAGCGAAGGGACGACGTAACGGGAATCCGCGATAAACAGAATTTTATTCAATCCGATCTCGGAGAGAAGATAGTTGAAGAAACCGAAATTCGCCTCGTAAAGCCAGGACCATCCCACGTAGATCGCGACGGCCGGCAAAACGAACGGCACGTAAAACACGGCTCTGAAAAAACCTCTTGCCGGAATTTTACGATTGAGCAGCATGGCGATGAACAACGAATAGATCATGCTTCCGGCTACGGATAAAAAGGCAAAGTAAATCGTCGCGATAATCGAGTCCTTAAGATAAGGATCCGTCGTAAACAATTTAATATAATTTGCGAAGCCGACGAATTCCGGGCTTTTCAGCCCTGTCCAGTTCGTCAAGCTGATTCCCAACACCCCGAGAAGAGGCGCATACGTCAGAAAGATCAGCCCGAGGAAAGCGGGTATCAAACAGATGTAAGCAACGCGCGCCTCGCTTGAACGCATGCGGGAACGGCTTTTGATCGATTTATTGATGGTTGCCATATCTCGCTCCCCACCTCATGTTTAAAGGATGACCGCCGCTTACGCGCT
Organism: Bacillota bacterium; assembly: GCA_023418755.1. Classification (GTDB taxonomy): domain Bacteria; phylum Bacillota; class Bacilli; order Paenibacillales; family Paenibacillaceae; genus Cohnella. Next base: position 22,141 of record JAEZZE010000016.1, read on the forward strand.
CTCGGCGGTCATCCTTCCTATCTTTTTACTGGTTGCCCGAATGAGCCGCTTTCAAAGCTTCGAGATTTTTGGAGATTGCGTCCTTGGCGGTTGTTTTCCCTGTCCAAACATCTCCAAGAACCGAGCCGAGCAAGGTGTTGAATTCCGTCGTATGGTTGGTGTAGAACCAGGCTGCGGGTCTCGCGGCGGACGATCGCGCATAATCGACTACTGCGGACTTGTACTCGTCATACGGAGGGAAGTTCGGATTTTCGACCCATTTGCGGGTAAGGGTTTCGTCCGTATACCACTTTTCGAGGGTCGGCATCCAGATTCCCGAACTGATGAGTCCCCAGTTGTTTTCTTCGGAGTTATACCATTTGAGCCATTCCATCGCTTCTTGCGGGTGCTTGGTCTGGGAGAATACGACGTTCGCGCCGCCCGTGCCGAGGGTCACCTTATCCTTCATGTAAGGCAGCACGGCAATGCCGTAGTTCAGGCCTTCTTCCTTGGCGACGTTCAGGCTGGTTCCTACGTTCCACTGGCCGTTCGTGGCCATGGCGACCGTTCCCGCGATAATGGTGCGTTGAATGCCGTCATCGGTTTGGCCGACGGACAACGGAGCTACATGATCTTTCAAGTAAAGATCCGCGACCTTCTGAATCGCTTCGATGCTGGCGTCTTCCCCGATTCTCACTTCCGTTCCGTCGGCGGAATAATAACCTCCGCCATTGCTGAGCGCCCAGGTTTCCAGCTGCCATGGCAGGTTTTCGACGGAGGCTCCATACTGAACGATGCCCTCCGGATTGAAGCCGTCTTCTCCGGGATGTTTGCCGTTCTTGTCGACCGTAAGCTTCTTGGCCGCCGCCACGAATTCGTCCCAATTCCATGCTTGATCCAATGCGGATGGCGGATAAGGCACGCCCGCTTTGTCGAACATGTCTTTGTTGTAATAGAGAAGCAGGACTTCGTTGGCCGCCGCGTAAGCTACGGTTTTGCCTTGATATTTGTAGGCCAGGCTATCCAACGGTTTGCTGTCGCTTCCTTCGTACATGGAGCTTACGTCGTTCAGCATGCCGTCGGTCGACCACTGAATGACGCCTTCCTCCTTAAGCATCCCCGTATCCGGCAATTGACCTCCCGTTGCCTGCGTATTCAATTTGGTCATGTAGCTTTCCCACGGAATCGCAACCACTTCCACTTCGATTCTGTCTTGGGAAGCATTGAATTGGTCCGCGGTCGCCTGGACGGTTTTCCCTTCTTCCGCGCTTCCCCACATCGAGTAGGTGATCTTGACCTTCTTCGTCTCGGAAGGCGTCTTCTCCGGCGCCGCGGAACTTCCCGTCGGTGACGGAGATGCGCCTCCCCCCGACGGTTCCGCGTTTTTCTCGTTGTTCCCGCAACCGATTACGCCGATCGTCAATACCGCCGCTAGAAGACCTGCCCCAAGTCTCTTTCCTGCTTTCATTGCCCCTCTCTCCCTTCATGGCTTAAAAAATTTTATATGTCTAACCGTTAAACCCGACTCCTTGAAACTTCCAAGTCTTCGAGGTCAAACGTTCAACACCTTAACGTCTGCCCGGAGCCGCGGACAGGGGCCATTACCGCAAAGGATCAAACGAGGTAATCCCATCGATATCACGGGATCTAAACGTTTATCTTTTCAAGTAAAAAAACTAGATTATCGACGGAACCAAACCCTGCGACCGGGAATCCTTTGTCCACAGGAAGCGATTGCAGTACCCGAATTTTGGATTTGAAGCGAAAAAATCCAATTATTCCGATGAAGCAGCAAGCCGGAAAGCTGGTAAATTCACGAATCCGCCTGAAATCTAAACGTTTAAAAACTGTCGCAACTTCTTTATAGCATAGATTCCATTTTTTATGCAAGCGCTTTTTTTCTTTTCGGAAAAATTTATTCGATTTAACGGATCAACGAGAAAATGGCGTTACGCAAACAAAAACCCATCCCCGTTAGCCGTCTCGGCTCCTTCGGGATGGGAATACCAGTACCGCTCCGCGCGGGGTCGGCAGCCGCTGCCGGATTAGCTTGTTTTGGCGGCGCTTGGCGGAGCCACCGACTCTCTCTCCAGCATGACGCATACCGGCATCGGCGACGGTTCGCCCGGTTCCCCGTGGACCAGCCGCATGAGCGATTTCATGGACGAGTAGCCCATTTCGTGCAGAGGGAGATCCATTGTCGTCAGACGCGGCTTCAAATAATCGCTGAATTCCCTGTTGTCGAATCCGATAATCGACAGTTCCTCCGGGACGCGGATTCCTTTCTCCCACGCAGCCCGCAGCGTGCCTACCGCCATCACGTCGTTCATGACCAGCACCGCCGTCGGCGGCTCCTTCAGTTCAAGCAGATCTTTCGTCGCCCGCAGTCCCGAATCCAATCCCCAATCCCCGACCTTGATCAATTGCGGCTCGAACGGCAGCTCGTGCTCCATGATCGCTTTATAATAGCCGTTGAACCTCAGCCGCGACGGAGTGGAATCCATCAGCCCCGTAATGACCGCGATTCGACGATGGCCTTTGTCGTGCAGATAACAAACCGAGTCGTACGCGGCTTGCTCGTCGTCGTACTGGATCGACAAGTCGTTCTGCGTATAGCAATACGTATACACGATCGGCTTGCCCCTCGTGTCGATCAGTCCGGTGACGTCCCGCGGATGGATGCCGACATAGATAATGCCCTCGACCTGTTTGGCCATGAGATCGGAAACGGCATCGGCGGCGTATTTGCGGTACGCTTCGACGTCCTCGTAATGATGACCGACCCGTTTGTGCAACCGCAAGTTCGTCAGGACGATATGCAAATCGTGGCGGTCCGCGTAATCGTTGATGCCGTCGATAATCTCGGGCACGTTGAACACCGTGACGTCTTCCGCGATGACCCCGATTGTGTTCGTTCTTTTGCTTTTCAAGCTTTTGGCAATGTCGTTCGGCTGATAATTCAGCTCTTCTATTACCCGAAGCACCCGTTCCTTCGTTTTCGGGCGCACGTTGCGCGTGCCGTTCAATACATAGGAGACCGTTGCGATCGAAACGTTCGCTTTAGCCGCGATCTCTTTAATGCTCACTTTCTCCGACACCGTCATCGCCACCTTCATCGTTACGGATAGATTCGATATTGTTCTTGTTATATCATTCCGTTTGCGATAAAAGCAAGCGACCTTCCCTATTTTGGCGGTCTTCGGCGCAAAAATCTAATCGTTTTACATTCTATCGAAAAAAGGAGCCGGCCCCTAAGCCGACCAAGTTGCTCTGAAAGATAGTCGATGATAAAGGTTCAAGGGGGATGTACCTCCTTCCGATGCTATACGCTCCTGAAATGGGAATGGGTAAACCCGTTACAAGGTGATTTCAGGAGCGTATGAGGCAGTCTCCAGGAGGCACATCCCCCTTACTTTGTTTATCGATTATCTTAAGCAACTCTGCTTATGGGATAGCCCCTTTCCGATTGCCGGCTTGCTTTAATAGCCGTTGACTCTCCACGACTCGATACCGGTCGAAGTCGCGGCCTTCGCCGTAATATTCAATCGGATTTGCGTCGTTGTCACCGGCGCGAACGTCGTCGTGTTGTATTGGTCGGCCAGCAGGCCGAGCCCCGAAGCGCCGCTCACGTTAGCCCAGGCGCTGCCGTCCCAATATTGGATCGTATAGGATGCGGGCAGGTCGATGCCCTGATCGTCGTCGAACCAATACACGTCGACAGAGGAAATCGTGCGGGCCGAGTTCCACGTATACTGCACCCATTGCGTCGTGTTCGGGTTGTCCCAGTTGCCGTATACCGGATGTCCGCGATCGCTGGAGCTCGTCGGCGAATAGCCGTCGTTCAACCCCGCGAGACTTTCCCACGACGAGACGAACGACGTCGTCGCGGTCGCTTGCGGAGCGATGTCGGATACCGTCGTTCCGCCGTACAGGACGCCGATCTCCGAAGCGCTCAGCGCCCTGGAGTAAATGCGGAAATCGTCGATCTGTCCGTTGAAGTAGGGATCGCCGGAAAATTGCGAGCGGCCGAGCCAGTTCTGCGTCGTATTGCCGAGACTCGACGGATTAAGCGTCATGTTCGAATTCGCGGCGACCTGCACGCCGTCCACGTACAGCCTGCCCGTCGAGCCGGAAATCGTGACCGCGACGTGCTTCCAGACGCCCGTGGGGAACGCGGTCGTCGAATTGATCTGCTGTTCCGCGCCGTTGCCGCCGGTCGTAATCGCGAAGCGAAGACCCGCGCCGCCCGGCTGAGGCGACAGGAACATGTAGTTGGAGGCGCCGGTGCCGATATCGAAAATGCGCGTCCAGTTGCTTAGGCCGTTTGCCTTCACCCACGTCGCGACGGTCACTTCCGTCGCTCCGTTCGCGATGCCGGCCGGCATGCCGACATATCCGTTCGTGCCGTTCAAGGTGACGGCATTGCCGGACTGCCCCGCCGAGAACGACGCTCCTCCGTTCAAAGTCCCCGTCTTGCCGTTGCCGGACGCATCCGCCGTCGAGGTACCGCTCGTCTCGCTGAACGGATAGTGGACGAGTTGTTCCGGCAACGTCGACGTGCCTTGCTGAAGCTTGATGTCGTAGGAAGCCGCCGTGCCGATGCTCAGATTCACCGTCGTCGTTCCCCCGGCCGTCGCGTTAACCGAACCCGTGACCGCATTGTTGACGAGCACTTGGTACGTGCCGGCGGCAAGTCCCGTGAACGTCACCTTCGTCGTATGCGCCTTGCCCGGCGTTACGTTCTGGAGCGTGAAATTGACATTGTTCTTGGCGAGAGCGACCGTCGCGGCCGTATATTTGTCCCGTTCCATCGTCATGTTCAGCTTTTGCGTAATCAGGTTCAGCTTCTGATTGACGCCGTCCTTAGGCACGATGTTAAAATTGCCCCCGGACTCCGTCACGTCGCAGCCGTAGCAATACAAGCCGAAGATCGGATCGATCGCGACGTCGGAGCTGAGAATCCGGATCGCGCCGAACAAGCCGAGGTCGGCTTCGCCGGACATGCCTCGCCAGCCGTTCTGCAGCGGGCCGCCGCCGAGTCCGAGCGCCGGATAGTTGCCTTTCTCCGCCTGGTACGTCCAGGCGACGGCGCCTATATCGGCTGGGTCCGAGCTGATTTGCCCGGAGTTGATCGCGCTCACGTTGGCGATCTTCGCGGCATAGGTCATTCGCTGCTCGACTTCGGGGTTCGCCGAGTAGCTGCGCACCCAATCGTCCATCGCGTAGCCGGCGAGAGAGACGGAATACTGGAAGTTCCACCAGTTTTCCCCCGTAATCGTGACCGGGTCCGCATAGTAGTACCAGACGGGCATATGCCCGCGGGTCGCGCGCGTTTTGGCGTTGATCTTGCTCATCATCGTCGTGTTGTTGTTCATCTTGGCGAGCATGTAGACCGCTTCTTCTCCGGTATTGTCGTAATTGTACTCCGAACCGTACGGGTACGTTGTTCTGGAGAAGTTATTATACTTCCTCGTCATCTTCGCGATCACGTCGTTCGCCTGCGTCGTCATGCCCTCGTCCTGAAGCGCTTTGATGAGCTCCGGCGTCGTCTGTTCGCCCATGAGGCCGGTATTCCAATTGTAGGAGACCGGTCCGTCGTACAACGCTTTGAAAATGTTGTAGGCGCGAGTCAAGTACGTCTGCCTCGTGTTCGCGTACGTGATAAGATCGGGGTACAGCTTGGCGATCTTGTACATGCTGAAATAGGTGTTGTAGATGTGCGGGTACGCGTACCCGCGGTACGTCGGCGTCGTGTTCGGGGCCGGCATCAGAAAATCGTGGATTAAATAATCGGTATGGTTGTTCGCCATCAGGTTCGTCCAGATCGCCGTGTTCAAATACTGGTCGACGGCCGTAACCTCCGAGGCGACCGGCGTTTGCACGTTTTTCTCGGCGAGAAATTGACCGTGCGTGTACCCCCAGTCGTCGCCCCAACCCCAATAGCCGTTGAAGACGTTCCTCTTGGAGTTGCTCTGCATCATCCAATCGTCGAACACTTTGTCGCGGATGTCGCCGGGCACGTTCCATTGCGTGCTGTTCACCATGAACGTCGAATGCCGCTGCAGCGCGTCCGCGATCGGCTCGATCGCGTAAAACTGGAGCACCGTTTTCTCGCCGCTGCCATAGTTCACGGTAATCAGGTTCGGGCCAAGACGGTTCATCCTGAGCGAATACAGCTTATGGTCCGTGCCCGTCGTGCCGAGAGAAACAATCGTCGTATCGGACGGATATTGCGCCGTAATCGAGGTGATCGGCTTCGACGTATGCAGATCGAACTTCGCCGTCTGGTTCGTCGGCACGATCATGCCGGGAATCGCCGTAACGTCGACCATGCCCTCGCTATAGAGCCGATCCTTGACCGCGTTCTCGTTCGCGACTTTGAAAAATTTGAACGCGTACGTCTTGCTCGCGCCAGGCGCGAGCGTCAGGCTCGTGTTCGGCAAGTAGCCGCGGTTCGTGCTCTTGATGACGTTGGAGTGAATATAGAACACGTTAAGTCCTTCCGGCCATCCGCCTTGATCGGCGGCCCACTTGCTGCCCGGGTGCTCCTCGACTCTCCAGCGGTCCTGATACTCGAACCCCGCGCCCGTCGATACGTCCGGCACCATGAGCAAGTAAGGTCCAATCCCGCTCGGCCTGCCGATCGTAATGTAAGAGCTGTTGTTGCCGACGAAGGAGTGCGTGACGACCCGCGTCTCGTAAATTTGCTCGTTCCCGCCGCCGGACCAATATTCGTTGAACGGCAGCGGCAAGCCGATGTCGCCGAACTCGATCGTCTGCGTGCTCGTGTTCGTCAATTGAATTTTCCAGAGAAAATAATCGTTCACGAGCGAGTACGTTTCGTCGAGACGGAAGTTTTTGACTCCGTTCGCATTGGCGGAATTCTGGTACGTAATCGTCGCCGTCGTCCCGCTCTGGCTTTGCGTTCTGCCGTCCGCGGAGCTTTGCGTCAGGGCCGTTTGCCAAGCCCCGGTTCCGAGCCGGTATTTGAACATCAATTCGCCGACCCATTGATGATCGGCCGTATTTTGCTGCGGCGCGTTCGTCGCGTTCATCACGTAATTCGTCGGATAGTTGTCGCCGACGATTTTCAGCGACGTAATCTCGCCATGCGTGCCGGTCTGAACTTCGAATGTACCGTTCGACAGCGTGTAGGCGGATGCCGACTGCGGAAACAACGCGATGAACAGCAACGCCGCTCCCAGCACAACCGACAGCAATAGCACGCGTTTAGGAATTTGCACGAGCGTCAGACGTTGAATCATCATTAATGCCTCCTTTTAATTTGAAAATGGTCATTCATCCGTTCCAAATCCCTTGTTATCCTTCAGCTTATACTCATCACCTCCCTTATTCACCGGTCCGCCGCCACGGTCGCTTCTTCGGCTGCGATCAAAAAATAAACCGCTTTCATCTTGACGAAGCCGGATTTCGGGTCATGAACGATCCGTCACAGAACGGAGTCGATGATAATCTAAACGTTTATCTTCATAAGGAATATTAGCCGATAACCAAATCGATTCGTTGGAAAGATGCGTTTGGACGATGAGGGCGCTCATGGTGGATGCGAGCTTGTAAAATGGCTTGTCCTATGCCTGTGCAGCCTCTTGAAGGAAAGTTGTCTGCCGCGGAGAGGTACCGATATGGAGAGTCGTAGGCGTATCTAAATCTAAACGTTTAAATCTTGATAATTTTTTTATATCACTGAGCCGGACTTTTTGCAAGAGAATTTTGATAGCCGGATCGACAGGTACTTGAACCGCCCCGAACAATCTCTCGGCCCTGCACGCGTCGCGCAATAGAAACCCTTCTTCGGAAAGGGTCGCAGGCGAATTCAAGCGAGAAACGCGGCTTTTGCAGAAAATTGCCGTATGCTACAATGAGAGCGTTATAATTCGTGTCGAACGTTGGAATCTACTGTTGGCATAACGCAGGAAAGCGAAGTGGACAACCATGTTATCGAGAATCAAGGATGTCATGTTCCCGGCAACAACTTTAGAGGATTCATCCATCGCGGCAATCTTGGATCGTAACGGGGCTTTTTATTATGTCAATCCGCAATTTTGTTCCATCTCGAAGTACGCTCCCGACGAGCTGATCGGACGGACGTACGAATCTCTGGTTTCCGATGCGAAGCTGCTCGATACGATCCGCAAGTACATTCGTCCGGATTCGGGCAGGCGGGGCATAGGATAATATTTCCGCTTCATAGTTCCTATGGGGATCTTATCCTCTTATAGCAGAGATGACCGTCCGCGCACGGCAAAGAAGAAGCTGTCTTCTAGGTAAACAGAGTCGTACTGAACGATGATCGATGGATTTTTGTACGGTGCATCTATCTCCTTCCGATGCTATACGATCCTGAAATGGGAATAGTAAACCCGTCAAAAGGTGATTTCAGGACCGTATGAGGCAGTCTCCAGGAGATAGATGCCCTTCTTTTTTTCATCGATAATCTTGTACGCCTTTACCCTAGAAGACAGCTCCTCATCGAGGCGGCGGGGAGCTTCATCCCGCCCTGCTCATTCAACGCGGCGCCGTGCTCTCCCGAACGATCAGTTCGGGTTCGATGACCGTCTGTTTCTTGACCTTCTCCTTGCCGATCAGCTTATGGAGCACCTGAACCGATATGCGGCCGAGCGTCTCCATCTTCTGGCTGACCGTAGTCAGCTCCGGATTGATCGCGGTGGCGAGCGGGATGTCGTCGAAGCCGATGATCGAGAGATCCTCCGGAACGCGATAACCCGCCCGGGTCGCCGTCTTCACCGCCCCGACCGCCGTAAAATCGTTCACGCAGAACACCGCGGTCGGCTTGCGCGCTCCTTCCAGCAGGCGCTTCATGAGAAGCTGTCCCGATTCGATCGAGAAGTCCTCGCTCAGCACCCACTCCCGGGGCGTATCCAATCCGTTCTCCCGCATGACCTTCTTGAACGCCCGGACCTTCTGCGCCGTCGTCGACATGTTGTCGTGACCGCCGATAAAAGCGATCTCCCGGTGCCCCAGCCCGATCAAATGGCGGGTCGCCATCTCCGCGCCCATCGTCTCGTCGATGTAGACGCGGTGCAGCGAGGATCCCGGCAGGTTGCCGTTAATGAGAACGAGCGGAGTGCGGCTCGCCGCTTCTTGGACCTCCTCGGCCAGCTCGGGACTGCATCGGGACAAGTTGATCCGGCCTCCCATGAACAGAATGCCGTCCACCTGCTTCTCGCGCAATATGTTCAAATACTGGGACTCCCGCTCGTAGCTGCCGATCGTATCGCACAGCAGGAACGTGTACCCCTTGTCTCTGGCTTCCTTCTCGATTCCGGAGAATACTTCGGGAAAGAACGGATTCGTGATGTCCGGCACGATGACGCCGATCGTTCCCGTCTCTTTTTTCGACAAGCTTCTGGCAAGAGCGTTCGGTTGAAACTGATACTTGTGGATCAATTCCATAATTTTGTCCCGGGTCGCGAGCTTGACGGGCGCGGTGTTGTTCAGCACCCGCGACACCGTCGCGACCGAGACTCTCGCTTCGTGGGCGATATCGTAGATCGTTACCTGCTTCAAAACCATCCATCCTTAACGCGACCACATTTTCGTTCATCATAGCATTTCCGGACCAAGATTGGAAAGAAATTCATAGGCAGGCCGACCGCTCCGATCCCCGCTTTGCTCTATTCGACTTGCTTCTTGAATTCGTCCAGCTGACGCTGGATTTCCTCGAGCGCTTTATCGTATCCGGCGGCTTTCAGCTTGGCGCGAAACTCTTCGACGGCCTTGGCCGGATCGCCGGCTTTGCCCCAGAGAATCGCCGGCCCCAGCTCTCCCGTCACCTGGGAAATCGCCGTCAGCTCGGCGTCGATCTTGGTCTTGTCGAAAATGAATCGGCCGTACGGATAGGGCTCCTTATAGCCGTCGTATTCCTCGTAAAGCGTGGAGATGCCGTCCCACACCGTATCCGACGGAATTTCGAACCGGTCGACGCGTCCGCCCCAGAAATCGGAATAGTAGGCGTCGCGGGCTTCGTCATAGCCGTCCGGAAGCACCCTTTTGCCGTCTTTGAGCTCGTATTGAACCCCTTCCATCCCGAAATTGATCAGCTGATAGATTTCCTTGTCGTTGCGAATCAGGTCGTACGCCATAAGCGCTCTCTCCGGGTTTTTGCTGTGCGCCCCCACGGAAGTGCCTCCGTGCGTTATGGACAGCTCCGGAAGGTTGCCGCGCGTACGGGAGAACGGGAACATGAGCAGCTCGGAGCCCGGCTGGTCTTTGTCCATGTTTACCCGCAGCGATGCGTAGGTCTGCGTATGGTGCTGGTCCGCTCCGGTCAGGCCGGCTCTCAGCAGCGACCTCGTATCCCCCTTGTAGTTCAGGACGTCTTCGCGCCAATAGCCTTTATCCGCCCAGTCCTTCATCATTTTCGCCATGTTCAGGAACACGTCGTCGAAGATCGGGCTGGTCGCCGTATATTTCTCGTCGAACGACTTCGCGTGGAATACCGGCATGTATCCGGTTCCGATCGGCAGCTCCAGCATATCCGTATACGATTGCGCGAAGCCGATATAAGGCCCGATGCCGCCCGATTGCGTATCCCATGGCACGACGCCTTCCTTGTTGTCCTTCACGTACTGGAAGTACTTGCCGAGCGTCTCGAAATCCTTGATCGGCTCGTTGATCCCGGCCTCCTTCGCCCAATCGCCGCGGTAGTAAATGCCGTGGTTGACCCACTGGGTATAGTCGTTCTCGGGGATAAGCACGATCTTGCCGTTGAATTTGCTCTCCGCCCAATCCTCGGGAGGAATCGATTCCCATGTCCGGGGCGCATACGTCGGCAGCAGATCGTCGATATTCATGAACGCGCCGCGCTGGGCGTTGTTCCACGTATCCAGCCAGTCGGTCGCGATCGTAATCAGGTCGATCGCTTCCCCCGAGGCGAGCGTCAGGTTGTATTTCGTCTGCCAGTCCGCCCATTCGATCCACTTCCATTCCAGCTCCGCGTTGATTTTCTCCCGCATCAGCTGGTTGACCTTCTCGAGCACTTTCTCGAATTGGCCGTTGGTCGGTTTGTCCCCGAGCACCAGATAGCTGACTTTCACGAACTTCGACGTATCCACGCCCCCGTCTCCCGTCGAGGCGACGGACGACGGCGATTGGCCGCCCGACGATTCGGCGTTTCCCTTGCTTTCGCCGTTGCCCTTGCCGCCGCTGCACGCGGCCAAAGCAACAACCAGAATGAGCGATAACGCCATGAACAGAATCTTTTTTCCTCGGAACATCCTTTTTCCTCCCCTGAATTCGATTTATACGCGCCACGTCTGAAACCGGTTTCACCTTTATGTGAAGGAGCTTCGCCTTGCGGCGCCTCCGGCACGCCTTGCTTCGGTCTTGCCTCGGGCGATCCGGTCCTCAGCCTTTGACCGCGCCGACGGTGAGCCCTTTGATGAAATACCTTTGCACGAACGGGTAAAACAGGATGACGGGGCCCGTCGCCACGATCGCCGTAGCCATCTTCATCGATTCGAGCGGCATATCGCGCAGCGGGACGTTGGAAGCGGCCGAGGAGTTGCGGATAAAGTCAGCCCTCGTGATCACGTTGTACAGAAACAGTTGGAGTGGCCGATATTCCACGTCCGAGGTCAGGAACAGCATCGCGTTGTACCATTCGTTCCAATAGCCGAGCGCGATGAACAATCCGATCGTCGCCAGGGCGGGGGTCGTCATCGGCAGGATCAGCTTGCGGAAAATCATGAAATCCCCCGCCCCGTCGATCTTCGCGGATTCGGTGATCGCATGCGGGATCGATTGCACGAACGCCTTCATCATGATGATGAGGAAAGGGCTGAGCAAGCCGGGCAGCAGCACCGAGAGGTAATTGTTCTTCAGGCCAAGATACTGCGTCATGAGAAGATAGAACGGAACGAGGCCTCCGGAAAACAATGTCGTAAAGTAGATCAAGAAGGAAATCCGGTTCCGGTAAGGAAAATCCGGCCTTTGCAGCGCGTACCCGGTCATGGCTACGAGAAAGAGTCCGACTGCGGTTCCGAGCACGGTGAGCACGATCGTTACGATATAGGCTCCGACGACCAGATTCGGGTTTTCGAAGACGATCCGGTACGCGAACAGCGTGAAGTCCTTCGGCCAGAAGTTGAAGCCGCTCTTCTGGATCGAACGCTCCGCGGTCAGCGACGTGCTCAGAACGAGCACGAACGGCAGCACGCACGCGAGGGCGAATGCGCCGATAAAGCCATAGCCGACGAATCGGACGAGACGCTCCGACGCGCCCGAGCGAATGCTTCGGGAAATCTGTTCCATAGATTTCGCCCTCCTAGAACAAAGAATGGTCCGGGGATGTTTTGCGGACGACCCAGTTGCAGGTTACGACGATCACGAAGCCGAAGACGGACTGGTACAGGCTGACGGCGCTTCCCGTCGAGAAATTGAAATTGTTCATCAGCGTGCGGAAGACGTAGGTCTCGATGATATCGGTGGTCGGGTACAGCATCGTATTGTTGGCTCCGACGAGATTGTAGAATTGCCCGAAGTTTCGCTTCAGGACGCCGCCGAGAGAGAAGAGGAGCAGGATGATGAAGGTCGGCTTAAGCCAGGGAAGGACAATGTGGACGATACGCTGCAGCGCGTTCGCTCCGTCGATCTCCGCGGCCTCGACGATCTCGTGGTCGAGGCCCATGATCGCGGCGAAGTAAATGATCGAGCCGTAGCCCGTCGTCTGCCACAAATACACGATTACGATGATGAAAGGCCAGATGTTCGGGTTGGAGTACGTTTTGACGGGATCGAGCCCTATGGAAACCAGGAAGCCGTTCAACACCCCATAGTCGTAGCTGAGAAAATTGTACGCGATCAGCCCGATGAGCACGGCGGAGATGAAGTAGGGCAAGAAAAGGAACGTCTGGGCGATTTTTTTGAACCATTTTCTCCGCAGCTCGTTGAGCAGTACCGCCACGAACACTTGCAAGGCGTTGCCCAGCAGGATAAAGGCCAGATTGTACAAAATCGTATTGATCGTCAGACGCGCCAAGTCCCCGTTGATGACGAGAAAACGGAAGTTCTCCCACCCGACGAAGGGACTGCGGAAAATCCCGTCGGTGTAGTTATACTTAATGAAAGCCAAATACAGGCCCGGCATCGGCAAGTAGGCAAAGACGAGGAAGAAAACGATGGCGGGACTACACATGAGCAGCAGCGTGCGATGAGTCCATAACCGTTGCAGCAGCATCGGCGGCACCTCCTCCGGAATGGTCAGGCCGGTATGAAATCGAGCCGTTCAAGCAAGCCGGCCGCAGTCGCGTCGACCGCTTCGAGCAGAAGCGACAGCCGTTCCCCGGAACCGCCGTCGCCGAGCCAAGGACCGGGAATCCAGAACGAGCCCGCGTCTCCTCCCCGCATGCTCGGCCGTTCCTCTCCTCCTTCGAGCCACAGGCGCGAGACGAGCCGGTCGCCGACCAGAACGTTCAGCTTCAGCCCGGTTCCGCGAACCCGGACGCGCCAGCCTTCGACGCTCGGAGAGGCGGGGAGCGGCGCGAACAGCCAGCGCATCTCCCCGGGCTCCAGCCGGCAGGGCCATCGGGGCGCTTCGGCAGAAGCTTCGGCGGTACGGGCACGCGCTTCTGCCGCAAGCTCCCGTTCGCCCGCTCCGGCCAGCCTCCACTTCCGGGCGGCGTTCCCTTCGTAGACGAGCACGTCCTCCGCTCCGGCTTCCGTCGTGCGCTCCAGGAATACCGCAAGCAGCGCGTCTTCGCCCGGAACGACATACGGCGTAATGTCCAGATAGGGATCGTAAGGATTCGCATGGCCTGCATCGGCCCCATTCACGAAAAGGCGAACAACGCCCTGCAGTCCCCGAAAATGAACCGTCCACGAATCGGCGTCCGCCGCGGCCGGGTACGATCGCCTGAAGCATTCGAGCGCCGGTCTCTCCGAAGACAGCCAGCCGCCGAAGCCGGCGATCGTCCACGAACGATCGTCCAGATCCGCGCTCGCCCATTCGGACAGCCGTTGGCGGTCCGCTCCTCTGACGTAACGCGTTCGCCAATTGCCTCCGAGCCGGTGCACCCTGGCGACGGACACGATGTCCTTCAGCCCTTTGGCGGAAGAGACGTCGAGCCCGGGCAGGCGGACGTCGTGGAAATTGGAATGCCCCCAGATTTCCGCCCGGACGGCCAGCTTGCGAACCGCCTTTTCCGGCGATTCCACGTAACGGTCGGAGCCGCCCGGAACGAAGGTTCCGCGGTACGCGCCGTCGGCGTAGAGCGACAGAACGTCGCTCGCCCTGCGCAGCAGCCAGCCCTTCCGCTCGCCCGCGGCGGCTTCCCCGAGCTCGGCTTCGTACCAGGCGTAGCCTCGGTAGATTCCATGCTTTTCAAGGAAGTCCGGACGCGGGACGGATCGGAATTCCGCCCCTCCCGGCGGCGCCGCCGGATCGGCCCGGGCCGTCGTCCACCGCAGAGTCGTCGGGACGGGCAAGTCGGCGTATCGCTCGCGCTTCCTCGGCCCGATCTCTCCGTCCGCTCCGATCCGCTCGGTCTCCAAAGCGGTCCGCCTGTCGACGATCGCCAGCGTCAAGCGGGCTCCGTCCGGCGCCGTGGCGCGGATCCATGCCGGCCGCCGCTCCCCGAACGCGAAGCGGATCCGGGTCCCCTCGTTCGCGGGCTCGGCTTCTACCGTCTCCCAGACGAGCGCCTCGGCGCAATCGCCGAAAGCCAGCTCTCCCGATCCTTCCGCATGGAACGCGATCAGAAGCCCGTTCTCGTCTTCCCGGCGCAGATACAGCTCCGCGGTCGAATGCAGCAGCGTCCCCCACCCGGGGATCGGCACGTTCGCGGGCAGCGCGACCGACTCGCCGGCAGTCAAGCGGAGAGGGACCTCCCTTCCGTCGGGAAGGCGCAGCGGAATTTCCGAGTGTCTCCCCTCTTCCGCGTCTTCCGTTTTCTCTCCCGCATGATGAAGGAATACGAGCTGCCCCCCGCGGCTTAGCCCGAGCGCCCGGGGCCCCAGAACGGATTCGGTTGCTCCGTCCCCCAATCCGATCGCCGGATTGCCGGTCAGCGGAACCGCCTCGGCGAGCGATTCGCCGTACGCGTCGATAAGGCGGCTCAGAAGCCGGCCTTCGTAAGCTTCGGGACGAATTCGGCCTTCCGGCGAGATCATCCCTCCGAAATCGTAGTCGGAAGTCAGGAAGGCGAGCGGGTCGCCCCAGTTGTTGGTCGCGTTCGAGAAGCCGAAGTCCGTTCCCGACACCTGCAGGTAAGGACCGAGCAGCTTGACGCCGCAGCTCAGTAGCCTACGCAGCAGATAATGGGACCGGTTCGTCTCGGTTACGAGCAGCGGATAGTTCCGCTCCGCGAGCCGTTCCCGGTAGCGAAGCACCTTCTCCTCGAACTCGGGATCCCGGTCGTTCGGATAGAAGTTGCATGCCGGAACGACGCCATCCGCATCGCCGGTCGCTTCGAACAGTCCGCCTTGCCCGGCGCAGGCGATGAGCGGCACGTCGATGCCGTGCCGAAGCGCCATATCCCGCAGCGCCTTCATATAGCCGGCGGGATCCTGACAAGCGTAGAAGTCCAGCTCGTTCTCGATCTGCACGCTGATAACCGGGCCGCCTTCGGATAGCTGGTGCCGGCGCACGATCGGCAAGATGCGATCGTACCAGCGGGTCGCGTGCCGCAGATAGACAGGATCGTTATCCCTCAGGCGAATGCCTTCCTCGGCCAGCAAGTAGGCCGGCAAGCCGCCGCCGTCCCATTCGGAGCAGATGTACGGGCCCGGCCGGGCGACGGCGAGCAGACCGGCTTCCCGCACCGCGTCCAGGAAGGCGCCCGCGTCCCGGTCGCCGTCGAAGCGCCATTCCCCCTCCGTCTCCTCGTGGAAGTTCCAGGGAAAGTAAACGTCGACGCAATCGTACCCATGAGACCGAAGCGCGGCCAACCGCTCGGTCCACCGCTCTCTAGGGATGCGGAAGTAAAAGACGGAAGCGCACAGCACGATTTTCGCCTGTCCGCGAATCCGGAGAGCCTCTTGAGACAATTGAACGGGAGCAACGCTTGGCAGCATTCGTTTTCCTCCTTTATTCCCGAAACCCGGGAGCCCTTTCAGGACATGACTTCTCATATCCCAATACTATGAAACCCGTTTCATGAATCCGGTTACATATTGTCGAAATAACAAGGATGCTGTCTAATAAGCATCCGTGATCCTTCCGAGTGAAACGGGTTACATCCAGAAAAAGCGCTTTCATGTAGAATATAATCTGCCTTTTCGTTTCTGTCAATAGCTTCCTGGATTCGATGTCGTTTTTTTAAAAGGGTCTGTCCCCCAAAAAAGAGGCGGCCGTCAGGCTCCCGGATGCCGGGGAGGGTATTCCGCTTCAATCGGAAGGTCGCATCCCCCTGCTGAATGCGACGAGGTGCTCGCGAAACAGCGAAGCCGCCGCCGGCAAGGAACGATCCTTGCGCCAAGCCAGCCCGATCGTGCGATGCGGGGAGAGATCGGCCAGCGTCAGCGCGGCAATGTCCTTCATCGCCACCCCGTCGATCCGCGGCAGCAAGGCGATCCCGAGATTGGCGACGACAAAGCCGAGAATGCCTATCGTCTCTTCGCCTTCGAAGATGACTTGGGGCTCCCGGCCGTTGTCCCGAAACAGCTTATCCAGCAGCGTTCTGCTGCTGAAGCCCGGTTTTAAGGCAATAAACTTCTCTTCCGCAATCTCCCCGAACTCGACCGAACGGCGTCCGGCGAACGGGTGGCTTCGATGCACGAATACGAACAATTCCTCCGTCCACAAGTTCCGCCAAGCGATTTCCGGCGTCGTATCGGCCACCGCAGACAGGCAAAAATCCACCTCTCCCCGCCGAAGCTGCTCCAGCATGGCAGTCGTCGCATTTTGATGCAGTTTAAAGGCGACATGCGGATAACGTTCCCGGAAGCTGCCGAGCAGCCGGGGAACGAACGCGATTCCGAGCGACTTCAGGAACGCGAGCGACAATTCGCCGAATTGCGTTTGCTGCATCCGGCGCAGCTCCAGCTTCGCTTCTTCCATCTCCTGCAAGATTCTCGCGGTTCTGGCGTAAAACGAGCGGCCGTAGCGGTTTAGCCGAACGGTTCTCCCCTGTCTGTCGAACAGATCGACGCCCAGTTCCCGCTGCAGCTTCGCGATGGATCGGCTGAGCGCGGGCTGAGAGACGGAGAGCCTCTCCGCCGCCTTCGTAAAATGTTCTTCTTGAGCCGCGGCCCGGAAATATTCAAGCTGCTGCCATTCCATTCTTCCGATCTCCCTTTAGATGCATTTATAACATCATTATACTGCAAATGATGCATTTCACTTATCTTAAATACTGTGATTAACTTGACATAGGCTTGAAAGGAGATGGCTCGCTCTCATGCTTGCGCAAGTCGCCTTATCCATGCTGGCGATCGGATTGCTGCTGGGCTTCGTAGGGGCAGGCGGATCGGGGTTCATTATTTCCATCCTTACGGTCGGATTCGGCTACTCGATCCACACCGTGCTGGGAACCGCTCTGCTGGCTATGCTGCTGTCGTCGCTGTCCGGAGCCGTCAGCCATTACAGACAGGGCAACATTCGGCTTGGCATCGGCGTCATCGCCGGGACGGGAGGCGCTATCGGCGCGTGGTGGAGCTCAGGACTTGCGGTGGACATCCCCAGCCGGATTCTCGCCACGCTAACCGCGGGAATGCTAATCTTGTCCGGAGCGGCTCTGTGGGCAAGGCTGCGTTTCGGAGCGAAGCGCGGCGCGGCCGAGGCGGAGCAAGCCGCGGCCGACGCGAAGCTCGAAACGGGGCGAAGCCGGCTTTACGCGCTCGGAATCGGGATCGCGACGGGGACGGCGTCCGGATTGTTCGGAATCGGCTCTACCCCGTTTATCCAGCTCGGCCTGATCGCCGTGCTCGGCCTGTCCGCGCGTCTGGCCGCGGGTACGACGATGGCGATCATCGTCCCGATCGCGCTCGGCGGGGGACTAGGCTACTACAGGACAGGTCACCTCGATCCGTGGCTGCTCGCGGCGGTCGCCCCGAGCATCATGCTCGGCTCCTATCTGGGCGCCAAGCTGACGGGACGAGTTCCCGTGCGCTGGCTGCAAAGGGCAATCGTTGCGGTACCGATAACGGGCGGTCTGATCCTGCTGATCGGCTGACGAATTCGCACTACCCATTCCCCAAGGAGAAAGGATGCCGGCCATGAATATGACGGATTGGAAGCAGCACTCGGAAACCGCTCGGCGAATCGTCGCTTTCGGTTCAAGCAATACCGCTTTGAGCGCGGAAAACGAAGGACGGCTCGGCTGGGCGGAGTGGCTGCACATCCAAGCGCGGGAGCATCTCGGAAGCCACGTCTCCGTCGTTAACCAGGGCGTCGGCGGAGAGACGACGGACCATTTGCTGGACCGAATCGAACGCGACGTCAAGCCTTTATCGCCTTCGCTGGTGATCGTGACGATCGGCGGCAACGATATGATCGCGGAGATGCCGACGCCGCGATACCAAGCGAATCTGCGGCGAATTTGCTCGATCATTCGTTCTTTCGATGCCGAGCCGGTCCTTCAGACGTATTACTGCCCGGTATACGAAGACAGCGGGATCCCCGGATTCCGGCAGCGCTTCGAGACCGCCATGGACGCCGTCCGGGAAACGGCGGAAGAGCTGGAAACCGTACTGGTGGATCAATATTCGCATTTCGAGCCGCTCTATCGGATCGATCCGTCCGATTACCGCAAGCTGATGAGGGACTGGCTCCATCTGAACGCGTACGGAAATCTGGCCATGGCTCGATACTTGCTGAGCCGCCTAGGGTTGCCGCCGGCGGATGCCCCGAAGAGCCTGGAACCGGAAGCGCGCCGCCTTCTTCGCCGATTGCAGGAAAGCGCGGCAAGCCATCCGTTCCGAACGAGCTAGTCGACTCGGAAGATACGTTACGGAGGTTTACGACTGAAGAGTTACGACTGGATGGTTACGATCTGTAGACTAGCGGGTTGCGACTCGGTGGTTACGACCTCTAGACTAGCGGGTTGCGATTCGAATTAAGACTTAGGGATAAGATACGGACATCAAAAAAAAACGGCGGTGCAGGGACCATTCCCGGCATCGCCGTTTCTTGTGATTTTTCGGTATTGTCACCACTTTTTAACGATGCACACCGCGCAATATTTCCCTTTGAGAATTTTTGCTCTTTGGGCAACTTTATGATAATGTAGAATTCAACCTGATCGCGAGGGGGGAAAGACTATGAACAAGCAAGGCCTGCGCGAAATCAAAAAAGAAGCGACAGCCCACGCGTTGGCGGAGGCGGCGTTCCAGCTTACGCTTGAGCGCGGCATCGACGGCTTTGTCGTCGAAGACGTCGTACGGAGCGCCGGGTACTCCCGGAGAACATTCGCCAACTATTACTCCTGCAAGGAGGAAGCGGTAGCCATGTCCGCCGTGCCCTACCATGGGACCGAGGAGTTTATCGATCTCGTCGACAGGCTGCCCGAAAACACTTCTCCGCTGGATTTGGTGTACCAACTGACCAAGATGCAACTAACCGGGGACGTGATTCGCAAACTGCGCCAGCTGGCGGAACTCTCCAAAGAGTATCCGAGTTTGGAGCCGTATACGCTAAGCGTCGTTCACGGGCTGCAAACGAAAGCGCAGGAGCTGCTGAACGATTTATTCGCCGGGCAATACTCCGCTGGCTACACTCATTTACTAGTCGGTGCGGCCTACTCGGCCATTTATCCTTTACTAGAAGGAAGCGTGCGCGTGCTGCTGCCGGGCCAAACCGCCGACGAGGCGCCAGACGCGATATCCTTCGATGAGTACATCGACACGGCCTTCGGCTATTTACGCAACGGATTTCAGATTTAGAAAATAAAAGGAGAGAAAAAACCGAATGTCGAGGTTACTGTACAAAATCGGCAAGACCGCGTACGACAAGCCCTGGGGCTTCATTGCGGGCTGGATCCTGATTCTTGGGGTCGCCATCGCGATGCTCGGAGTCAACGGGATCCACGTCAGCTCCGAGATGAAGCTGGAGGGCACGGAATCTCAGAAGCTGCTGGACAAGCTGGAAAAAGAACTGCCTCAAGCGTCCGGCGGCCAAGCGAGCGTAGTGTTCAAAGCTCCGGAAGGCGAGCGTCTCGACGCGCCGGATCATCTGCCCGCAATCCTTCAAGCGGTAAATCAGGTCTACGGCCTGGACTACGTCATCAACCCTGCCGAATTGTTGGCCGAAGCCGCTGGCCAGGCCTCTGCCGCGGATCCTTCCCTGACGGAAGCCGCTCTTCAGGGAGGAGAGACGCCCGGAGCGAATCCAGCTTCTCCGTCCGAACTTCCGCCGTACGGTCCGCTTATGGTAGACGGGATGCCCATGCCCGGGATCTTGATCTCTACCGATGGCAGCGTCATCCTTTTTCAATTCCAATTTACCGTGCAGCACTCCTCGCTTCCCAACGAAGTGAAAGAATCCATCATCGAGGCCGTTAAGAACGCGGAGAGCGGCACGGGCATTCGGGCTTGGCCGAGCGATACGCTTGAAGCGTTCGAGGTTCCTGTCGGACCTCAAGAGGTCGTCGGCCTGGTCATCGCCGCGATCGTGCTTATCGTGACGCTCGGTTCCGTCGTTGCGGCCGGTTTGCCGCTTGTCATCGCCCTGTTCGGCGTCGGTATCGGCGTGGGCGGCGCTTTCGCCATCTCCAAATTCGTCGCGATGACCTCCGTCACCCCCGTTCTGGCATTGATGATCGGCTTGGCCGTGGGCATCGATTACGCGCTCTTTATCGTCAATCGCCAGCGCCGGCTGATTCTCGACCAGGGTCTGACCGCTCGGGAAGCCGCAAGCAGAGCCGTGGGCACGGCGGGAAGCGCGGTGTTTTTCGCCGGATTGACGGTTATCATTGCCCTGTGCGGTCTTCTGGTCATCGGCATTTCTTTCCTGAGCATGATGGCTCTCGTTGCCTCGGTTACCGTACTCCTTAGCGTCCTGATCGCGCTGACCCTGCTGCCGGCCATGCTGGGGCTGTTGGGCGAACGCATCTGTTCCCCCAAGGCACGCGAGAAAAGCCGCTCCAACGGCTCGCGCAGCCAACACGGCTTCGCCGACAAGTGGGTGCGAAGAGTCATTAAATTCCGTTGGCCCGTTATCGTCGGAATTATCCTCATCCTCGGCGCCGCTGCTCTTCCGGCGGCCAAGATGGAGCTGGGCATTCCTTCCGGCGGGTCCGCGAACCTGGATACTTCGATCCGGCAAAGCTACGATGCGGTGTCGGAAGCTTTCGGAGAAGGCTTCAACGGCCCTCTTCTCATCGTCGCCGAGC
>JAEZZE010000022.1 GCA_023418755.1 Bacillota bacterium
CTGCAGGCCTCCTATATCGCGGATGCGATTAGCGCCAATCAGGCGTTCAAGATTCTGCTGCCGCGCTCGTTTGCGGACTTTTTCGTTAATTACGGCCAGGGCGTCGTCGCGCTGCTCGTTATCTTTACGGCGATATTGCTGGAACGAAGCTATCGCATCATCGGCATCGTATACGGGCTCGCGTATGCCGCCGTCTGCGCGATTCTGATGGTTTATCCGTTGCTGGCGCTTGGCCCGGACTATTCCACGGGTTATTTCTATACCGAAGAAGCGTACGCGATACAAATGGCGATCGACGCGCTGGTCGTCGTCGCGTCCGTCTGGCTGGGATTGCATTTGTTGAAGAAAAAAGTGTCGGTGTAAGGGAGGAGACGGCGACGATGAAACGTTACCTGTTATCGATGGCGCTCGGCGTATTCGCTGTCGGCTCGATCGGAGCGTATTATGCTTCCGGCACGGAAGGGGATACGCCCCGGTACAAGCTGGTTACGCTGGAAGGCGATGCCTCGGAAGCCGCCAAGCTGCAGCTCAGCGGTTCTTACGTCGGAGGCGTCGGATCGAAGGCGCTCGAGCTTACCGTCGAGGGTACGAAATATCGCTTGACGCAATCGTTTTACGAGAAGTATTTGAAGGATAACCGGTATTTGACGGCGCATTACGAGGATATGAAAGCGTTGAAGCGGGAGCATCGGAATTTTATGAGAGCGAGAAGCAACGTGAACAGCTTTTATAAGGATTCGGAATGGCTCATCTATGCGGACGCCGTTCTCTACGGTCCCGGCAGCGCGTACGACTGGCGGACGGAACTGAGAATGGACGTTCTGGAAGAGAGCTCCGGTCGCGTCGCCAAGTATCGGATCGAGCTGGACGATTCGAATCGAACCGATTGGATCAGAGTGAACGACGTGCAGAGAATCGGCGACGAGGTGCATATCCTGGCCGAAATACGGCATAGAACCGAGCTCTCCGCGGGCGGGGAGGACATACTGACGGAGGAATTTCGCGATTACGTCGTCGATCTGCGGAGCGGCAAGCTGCTTCGCGAGGTCTCGCTGGTCTCCGAGGAGCTGGATGTCTCGCCGGAAAGACGGGGAACGGCGAGCGCGCAGTCGGCGGTGATGGACGAAGTCAGCTTGTCCGCGATTTCGAGCGAGGTACGTTCGCAGCCCTCTGAATACGTCGTATTGATGACGTCCAGAAGCCATACGGCCGTAGGCGAGGGAGGCAAGGGGACGACCACGCTCGAACGCAAGTACGCGGCATACTCGTATCGTACGGGCAAGGTGACTCCCCTGCCCGAGCCGACTCGCGACTTAGAAGCTTATACGAACATCCAATCCGAGCTTGCCGGGGATCGGTTCACCGTCTTGTATTCCGATAATCGGAGCTTGGCGATCATGCGCTATAACGTCGCGGAGGGCACGTGGGGGCATGACGGGCTTACGCTGACTGCCGGACAACTCGGCGGACGGTCGATCAAAAGCGTAAGCTTGGCTCAAGATCGGGTATATGCTTTGCTTTCCTCGGAAGACGAGAACAAGGTCGGTCGGTTCGACAGCAGACAGCTTACGGCCGTCGTTCTGGATGCAGCCAGCGGAAAGCAGTTGTACAAAGGAGAAGTCGCATACGCGGGCCCGGCCGGGGAAGCCGAGGAATTCCGGAAAAATCTGTGGCTGACCAACATCAATGGCGGCCGCTCCTAGTCCGTACGACGCGCCGCGCTGGGAAGAGCGAATCGCATTGCTGAGAAACCTCGAGGATTACGGTTACTCGATCGCTTATTATTTGCTGCGCAACGAAGAGCTTGCGGTGGAAGCGACCCGGGCCGCGCTCCTTAAGGCTAGCTCCGACGGGGCAATCAACCGAATGCCGTTCGAGGAGCAGCGAGAGAAGTTCGCCCGGTTGGCCATGAGTACGGCGATCGCGGTAAGGCGCGCAAGACTGCCGAGGCAAGCCGAATAACGACAAACGCTCTTTCCCTGACGCGATAGGGGGAAGAGCGTTTGCCG
The DNA here is from genome assembly GCA_023418755.1 of Bacillota bacterium. Lineage (GTDB taxonomy): Bacteria > Bacillota > Bacilli > Paenibacillales > Paenibacillaceae > Cohnella. The sequence continues at coordinate 2,010 of JAEZZE010000022.1, forward strand.
TTATGGCCGGCGGATATGATAGACGCACTTGCGGTCGCCGGAGGCGAGGCAGTCCGAACGGGTGACGTCAGCGCCTAGCAGCTTCTCGAACAGCTTCATCTCGCAGGCGCAAGCCTGATTGTACTTGTTGGCGACTTGTGAAATGGGGCAATTGTATTCGGTCAGCACGTAATCGTCTTCGGACGTTTTCTCCCAGGTCGCCATGTAGCCGTTATCGTTTTGAATGTCCGACAACGCGGCGATTTTCGCTTCGAGCTCTTTTCCGGCCATTTTCGGCTCGTATCTCTTCAATAGAGACGCCTTGCGGCGCTCGAAGAGGAGACTGACCATTTCTTCCCCGGCTTCGTCCTCCAATTCCGTGAGCAGATCGAGGGCGACGGCGTGATACTTCTTCGGAAAATAGTCGTCTGCCCGGGCGGTCAGCCGATAGACGGCCGCAGGCCGACCCATCGGCAGCCTGACGGTCCTCGATTCGATCAGATCGTCCCGCTCGAGATTGGAAATATGCCGCCTCACGGCCATGCCGGTAATGCCCAGCCGATCGGTGAGCTCCTTGGCGGTCAGCTCTCCCGAGGTTTTCAGCATCTGCATCATTCTGTTGCGCGTGGACAGATCCGAATCTTCCTTCAACACGTCACCCCCCGGGATTAGCGGACCGAACCGGTCGCGGCCAGATCGTGCTCGGCGCATTCCGCCGAGCAGTATCCGCGATGCTCGTCTTCGCACTTGTCGCATACCAGATGCTGCAGGTGGCAGGTGTCGTCCGCGCAGTTGATGTAGCGGTCCGTCTTCGTTCCGCAATGGTGGCACTCGCCGACGAGCACGTGCTCGTCGGTCCGGTTGATGCGCACCGAGACGCGCTCGTCGAAGACGTAGCAGTTGCCGTCGAAGCCACGGCCTTGAACTTCCGGATCCTGACCGTACGTGACGATGCCGCCATCGAGTTGGTACACGTCGCTGAAGCCTTCGTTTTTCAGCACGGCGGTAAGCATCTCGCAGCGGATGCCTCCGGTGCAGTACGTGAGAATCGGCTTGTCCTTATGCTCGGTCAGATGGTTGCGAATCCATTCCGGGAACTCCCGGAACGTCTTCAGGTCCGGCTTGATCGCGCCCCGGAAGTGTCCCAGGTCGTACTCGTAGTTGCTGCGGCCGTCGAGAATGACGACGTCTTCGCGCTGCATCTTCTCGTGAAACTGCTTCGGGGTAAGCCGGGCGCCTCCGTCGACGTTCGGATCGAGCTCCTTGTCGTAACGCAGGGTGACGAGTTCTTTCTTATAGCGGACGAATATTTTATGGAACGCGTGGCCGTCGGCTTCGTCGATCTTGAACAGCAGATCGGAGAAGAGGGGATGGGCATGCATCGCGGCCATGTAGGCGTCGGTCTGCTCCGTCGTTCCGGAGAGCGTTCCGTTGATTCCCTGGTCCGCGATCAGAATTCTGCCCTTGATGCCGAGATCTTTGCAGAACTGCAGATGTTCCGCGGCGAACTGTTCGGCATTCGGCACATTGACGTATTTATAGAACAACAGGATGCGATAATCTTTCGTGGACATCTTAAACACCTTTCCGTCGGCTATTGCAATTAGCCGGTTAATAGGTTAATGGTAGCCGTTCTCCCTCACTTAGTCAACATAAAGGTTTATTATGTTCCAGTAGCGGTTTGACAACCGGTCACGATCGGCGTACTATAAACGTACGCTTAATTTCCGTCCGCTTGCGGCGGGAAACGGGGGAACCGATTATTCAGGGGCGAATCGTTCGTCAGAACGTAGGGTACCATCTGCCCGAGTCCGTCAGCTAACCTCGTCGGCAGAGATGGGTCTGAGAATTCGATATTTCATTTTACATTTCGGACCCTTATTCAGGGTCTTTTTGCGTTTTCGTAAAGACCCGAACGGAGGTGTTAGCGATGCAGCAAGCCGAATCCGTCAGAACAACATACGAAAGCTTGATGGAGCGGACGAAACGGCTCGTCCAACGCAAAGCGGATACGGAGGCTTATGTCCCGTCCGAAGAGCAGTACGCCGTTCTTCATTTGACTGTCGAGGCGGACGGTCGGGAGACGCGGGATCGCGACCTGAACCGGGCGCAAATCGGAGTCATGCGGTTCGTGACCGTGATCGCGCAGATCGTCTCCGGCTGGGGCGGCAAGCTGATCGAGGCGAGCCACCAGTCGTATACGGCCATCTTCCCGATAGCGGAAGCGGGTGCGGTCGGCCGAAGCTGTCTGTGCGGCATGCAAATCGTTCAGGCGATCGACGACGTCATCAATCCTTCGCTGGCGGAGGAAGGAATTCCGTTCCGCTTCCGCGGCGGCGTCGGCATCAGCATGGGGGCGGTGTACGGCTTTCATACGGGTCTGTCGCTTCCGGCGAACAGTCTGTATTACGGCGAAGCGATGACGAGCGCGATCGAATACGCCAACATGACGGACGGACAGGTCATCGTCGACAAAGTCGTCAAGGAACACTTCGAGCGCTCCGGGTCGGAATACAAAGTTCAATTCGTGCCGTACCGCTATCATGAATGGGTAGGCTATCGGTTTCATATCGGCTGAAGGATCAATCTGGGACCATCGCCATCGTCATTGGAAGATGACGATGGCGATGGTTTTTCTGGGGATGGATGAATTTCCTGATCCGGGGAATAATTCGCGTAGATTCATTTCTTTGCGACCAATGCCCAATAATCCCGCATAGGAAGGAGAGGCTGCTCATGTTCAACAATATCGGAGTATCCGGGTTGATCCTCATTCTGATCCTCGCCTTGATTGTGTTCGGACCTGCCAAGCTTCCGCAGCTCGGAAGAGCTCTCGGCGACACGCTGCGCGAGTTCCGGAATTCCGCGAAAGAGATTGCCGACGAGGAGCTTCCCGACAATCCCGCGGTTATCGAGATGGATAAGACAAAATAGTTAGCGAGTTAGCGTATTGAGGCCTGTTCCTTTGAGAGTTGTACGGTAGGGCTTCCGAGAGAAAGCATTTATGCTAGTTCCCGACTACTATACGGAGAATCCCGGAAGTTACCTAATATCGGAAAACTAATACTCGAAGAAACGAAGAAACCTGCAATTTCCCCGCAAAATGCCTCTGTTTGGCCTCCGATGTTCGAAGAAACCTGCTATCGCCCCGCCAAATGCCCCCATTTGAACTCCGATGTTCTAAGAAACCTGCTATCGTCTCCTTAGTTTGACCATTCTAATGA
>JAEZZE010000025.1 GCA_023418755.1 Bacillota bacterium
GCCGCCAAGCCGGATATCCACTCCGCGCCCGGCCATGTTCGTGGACACCGTTATGGCGCCGATCTCTCCCGCTTTGGCAATGATGTCGGCTTCCTCCGAATCGTTCTTCGCGTTAAGCACATGGCCATTCACGCCGATTTGCCGAAGGCGCTCCGCCAAAATGCCCGACTCTTCGACGCTCGACGTGCCGATCAGAATCGGCCTCCCGGTCGCAGAAGCGCGACGCGTTCTTTTACCTTTTGCTCCAGTTTGGCGGTAATGTTCATTCGCATCAGATCCTCCCCTAGCAACCGATAAATATTGATAGGTATATGTTTGTTGCGTAAAGGGGTTGCGTGATTTTGGGATTCTAGGAAAAAAGCGCGAAATGAAGAAGTAAAAGTATGCTCAGAAATAATACCCCACTTTCCGCAGCGAATAAATGGTAGAATTTATTTTAAGATTTTAAAGGATTTCCTGACTGAACGATTAGTCGCCGTGCGGGCTGCTGCAGCTAATGCAGCGCCAGTACAAAATACAACTTTTAATAGCCAACAGCAAAAAAAACCCCCCTTAAACTGAAAATCAACGTATTTATTCGGTTTGGGGCAGCTAATATAATGAAGTCATTCTATACAGGGGGAGACTTGAGAAGATGCAATGGTTGAAGAAAGGCGGAAATTTGATTATGGCCGTCGTTTGTTCATGGTCGGTCGTCGCATGCTCCGCGCAGCAGGATAGTTCTTCTACGGAACCAGTTGAAAGCGATGCCAAACCGCTACAATTCAGTTGGGACATGCAATCAGGCAAGACAATTCATTTTCTGACATACAAACATCCGTGGTCGGATGCCATCCAGGCTTCGCTGGGTGAATTTACGGAGCTTACCGGAATCAAGGTTGAGATGGAGGTTGTGCCTGAGCAGCAGGCGCGGCAAAAGCTGGCGGTGGAAATGGCGGCTGGCGGCGTGGCAGTCGATGTGTTCTTCACATCGCTGCACGTTGAGAAGAAACTGTACAGCGCAGCGAATTGGTATCAGGACTTGAAGGCGTACATGGACAATCCGCTGTTGACCAGCCCCGATTACGATTATGAGGATTTCTTTGAAGGCGCTCGCAACGGTGCGGCGACCGATCAGGGAACGATCACTGCGATGCCGCTCAATATTAGCCCGTTCATTTTCTACTACCGTAAAGATTTGTTCGAGCAAGCCGGGTTGACGCCTCCGACAACGCTGCAGCAAGTCCGGGAATACGCCGAGTTGCTGCATAATCCGCCCGAGGTATACGGATTCGTCAACAGAGGGCTGCGCAATGCCAATGTGACTACATGGTCCTTCGCTTTGCGTTCAATGGGGGGCAGCTACTTCGAACAGGACGGCGTGACGCCTGCGCTTAATACGCCGGCGGCGATCCGCGCTACCGAATGGTATGCGGGACTACTGAGGGATTACGGCCCGCCGGGCGCCATCAATTTCAATTGGAACGAGTCGATCTCGATATTCGGTCAAGGAAAGGCGGCCATGTCGTATGACAGCTCCGACCTGGTCGTACAGCTTGAAGATCCCGATAAATCGAAGGTGGTCGGCAGGGTCGGTTACATGTTGGTGCCGCCGGACGAAGAGACAGGCATCAGCGATCATAATAACGGGCTGAACGCCTTGGCCATCAGCAACGGCTCCAAAAACAAGGAAGCCGCATGGTTGTTCATTCAATGGGCTACCGGTAAGGAGATGACGCTGAAGGCACAGCTTGCAGGCGTATACTTAAGCAGAGCTTCCGCATACCAGAACGAACAGTTTGTACAGACGAATAAAATGCCGAAAGAATATGTGGAAACAACGCAGGAAGCGCTGCGTTTGTCTGAACCGAACCTGCTGCCGGACGTAAAGAACGTCAGCGAGTATCGCGATATTGTCGGGCTTGAGGTTCAGACCGTCGTGGGCGGCATGGAAGTGACCTCGGCCATGGAGCGCGCGCAGAAAAACATCTTGAGCTTCATGCGGAAGGATAGCCAGTAACGATACGACAGTAAAAATAGCAAAAACCTTCGGCTTCGCCGCATAAGCGCAAAGCCGAAGGTTTTTCGTTATTGCCGGCGAACGGCCGGCAGCTCCAACCGAACCTTGGTTTCGGAGTCGCCGCTGCTGATCTGAAGCCCGTAATTCGCGCCGAAGTGAAGCTGAATCCTCTCTTGAACATTGAGTAGGCCGATGCTTTCTTTCCCGTCCGCAGCCTCAGGTGCGGGGGGATAATGTCCGGACAGCCGACTTTGCAATTGTTCAAGCCGTTCGGGCGGAATCGGCAGCCCGTCGTTAACGATCTCGATTATGTGAATGTCATTCCGCACAGAGCTGTGAATCCGTAAGGTTCCTGTGCCGATTTTGATTTCCAGGCCATGATAGATGGCGTTCTCGACAATGGGCTGAAGCGAAAATTTGATAACCGGCAATTGCATCGTTTCCGGCGCGATGTCCATCTCGACAATAAACTTTTTGTTGTACCGGAAATTCATGATCGACAGATAGTGGCCGACATGCTCCAACTCCTCCTCAAGCGTGACAATCGGGCCCTTTTTTGAAATAGAGTATTTAAACATATCGGCCAATCTTCTCGAAATATCGACGATAAGGGGCACGCGCTTAAGCAATGCGATATTAATGATGAGATCGAGCGTATTGTACAAGAAGTGCGGATTGATCTGCGCTTGCAACGCCTTGAATTGCGCCTCGCGTTCCTTCAGCCGAATAATATAGTTGTTGTGAATCAGATCCGCCATATGCGCGATCATCTCGTTAAAGCTGCTGGCAAGCTGACCGATCTCATCCCTGCGTGTCCACTTGACGGCAACGGTGAAATCGCCCTCCTGAAACCGCCGCATCCGCTGTTGAAGGAAGGATATCGCGCTCGTTACGCGCGACGTAAACGAGTTGGCCAGCAATATGCCGATCAGCAGCGATAGCAGCACGAGCAAGTAAGCCCGGTTGCGCAGCTTGTCCAAGGTGAGCGAAAGGTCGCTCATGCGGTCTACGCTGACGATCCTCCAGTTCATATTCGACACGATGGACGAGGCGATCATTCGTTCGTTGTCCGCATATCCGATTTGCGGGCCATCGGCATGCGCGCTTGCCCATTCGTAATATGCGGAGGGCAGCTGCTTGCCGATCAGGCCGCCGTCTTGATTGCTGTAAAGGACGTAGCCTCGTTCATCGATCAGATATATAGAGGAATCTCCCTTCGGATGAAAGGCGCGCAGCAACTTGCCTATGCTCAGAACAGGAATGTCGATCAGCAGCACGCCTAAAGGGAGGTTGGTGTCGATGCTGTTGATTTTGCGGACAAAGCCGATCGATTGCTCCGACGGAATGACGGAATAGTCGCGGTTGTTCGGAAAGAACACGAACGTCTCTCCTCCGGAGTCCATCGCTTGCCGATACCAGGAGGTACGGGTATATTCATAGCTCGCGTCCGCCAAATAGTTGCCGCTTTGGCGCAGCCGTCCATTGGCGTGCACGAATAGCGCATTGTCGATCGTCCCTTCGACGACGGTGAAATTCGAGCTGTCGAGAAAGGAAGCGAACAGCTTCTCGTTATAGCTGCTGTCATGCAGCGAATTTGTGGCCGGCGGCGCGGCGAGCATCGCTTGCTCTTCCTTCTTGTACATCGAATAAGTGAGCCGTTCGACCTGCCGGACATAATCGTTGATACGCTCGGCCATGAGCTGAACGATGGACGATTTGTAGCTGATATCATTGGTTTGAATAACTTGATAGACGTAGCTGTAAAAGAAGGTGCCGATCAGGAGGGACGGAATGAGCACGACGAATAAATTGATTAGACTGAATTTCCACTTCAGCTTCAGATTGGCAAAGGCATGGCGCGCGTTGCGAAGATGTCTGATCACGGTTGCGCCTCTCTCCGCTTTTGCTTGAATTCAGAAGGCGTTAATCCGACATAACGGCGAAACCACTTGCTGAAATATTTGTTGTCGGTATAACCGAGCTGGCAGGCAACGTCCTGGACGCGCAAATTCGTCTCGGTAAAGTAATATTTGGCTCGCTCAATTTTGATACCGCTTACAAAATCAATGTAGTTTTGACCGGTCACCTGCTTGAACAGATTGCTGAGATGGCTGGGGCTGAAATGCAGTTTCTCCGCCAGCCGCGACAAGCTGATGTCTTCGTTAATGTGCTTGATGATGTACGATTGGCACCATTGGACCAGGTGTATGTCCTTCTTCTCGTAGTTCAGCATCGTCATCTCGAACGCATGGCGGATTGCTTCCCTCAGCCATTGCCCGACGGGTCGAAATGGGCTGTGGCTGGAAAGCCGAATCGCTTGCTGAATAGGCTTCAGCAGAAACGAAGCGCCGATTTGCCAGCTTGCGTTCGTATGCATTCTTTCATGCAGCCATACAAGCACGCGGAAGCCGATGCGGGAAATTTCCGCATTGTCTATCCGGTCGGGAAATACGGCTTGCTGCCATTTGTGCAGCGTCGCGATATCATGCTGCTCGATGGCGTGCAGCAGCAGTTGCATGCTGTCGTCGGTATTGAACGAAGCGTTGTCCGACGACCGGAACTCGACGCAGACGTCTCCGTCCTGCAGTCGATGAAGCGCCAGCAAGCTTTCCAATTCTTTGATCCAGGTCGTTTGTAGGTCGGTGTACAGTCCCGAGCAGCTGTAAATCGGCAATCGATCGCCGGAGCTCGAATGATCCGATCGGGCGATGGCGTCGGCCATAGCCTCGGCAGCGAACGGAGATGGCGACGAGAGCAGCAAGATCCGGCTTTTGGCTTGCCGCAGCTCGGCGGAGTGAATGCCAGCGTCGCCAAGCGCAGCCTGAGCCTGCCGCATGGCGGCGTCGCTCAGCGGAGGGGCGGTGTCGGGAATAAACACGACTCTTTTCCATGTTGGCTCGAAGCGGCTCAGAAACAGCTCATGACAGGCGTTCTCCTCTAATGGCGAAGCCTCAAACAACTGACGGCAGAACATCTGCTGCAAGGCGTCATGATACCTGCGGGCTTCGTGAATGGCCGCGATGGAGGAGCTAAGCACATCGTGCAGCAGCTCCGGCTGCACCGGCTTCAGCAAATACTCGTTCACGCCGCTTCGGAGCGCCTGCTGCGCGTAGGCGAAATCGTTGAAGCCGCTAAGGATGACGACCTGCGTATCGGGAAAGCACGTCTTGATGTGTTGCGACAGCAGCAGCCCGTCCATGCCGGGCATGCGAATGTCGGTCAGCACAATATCGATCTTTCGTTCGTTTAAGGCGTCTAGCGCCTCCAGGCCGTTGCCGGCTTCGATGACCTCCGTAATCTCAAGCTGGCGCCGCTCAATCATCTCTCGCAAGCCTTTGCGTGTCCACTCCTGATCTTCCGCAATCAATAGACTCGTCATGATGCAATCCTTCCTTTCCGGCATAATCATAGCTGTAATTAATGATCATCGTAACATGAATTGTAGCTGAAAACATCCGGAAAACACGGCATGAGGGCGGTTACAAAAATAAGACACCTTGTGCCAAAAAAAAACTCCTTATGATCGGAAAGCGGTTCCTCTATACTGCACAATATGGCTGCGGGATGCGCTTATACCAGGTTAGAAGGGAGGGGTTGCATTGAAAGTGATAAGTATACGGGCCGGCAAGAAGGGCGGACAATCCGAACGCTGGGTCAAGCTGATGTTTTTGGGGCCCGCAGTGGCATTTTTGGTTATATTGCTTATTTTTCCGATTTTGTACACGGTTTATCAGAGCTTTCTCGATACGAAACTGACCAGCAGCCTGTCGGGCAATTGGATCGGTCTATCCAACTATTGGAATGTAATGACCGACCGAACGTTCTGGCATTCGCTGAAGGTGACGCTTTACTTTACCGTACTCGCATTGATTGTGCAGACCGCGCTGGGCATCGCGCTTGCGCTGCTGTATCATGCGAAATTCGTCGGACGCGGGGTGCTGCGGACGCTGGCGATTATGCCGATGGCGGCGACGCCCGTATCGATCGCGCTCATTTTCGTCATGATCTACAATCCTGATCTCGGCCTTGCCAACTACTTGCTGCAAAAGGTCGGCCTTTCTCCTTTGCTGTGGATTTACAGCGAGGCGACGGTCATTCCATCATTAGTGCTGATCGATACGTGGCAGTGGACGCCGTTATTGCTCATTATTGCGCTGGCCGGTCTGGCTAGCTTACCGGCGGATACGTTCGAATCGGCCAAAATGGACGGAGCAGGCGCATGGAGATCGTTTCTGTACGTCACCTTGCCGCAGCTCTGGCCGTTTATTGCCTCAGGCATCATTTTCCGTCTGAACGACGCGCTCAAGACGTTCGACATCATCTATGTTATGACGCAGGGCGGCCCCGGGCTATCTTCGACGACGCTCAACATCCTGCTGTACAACGAAGCGTTCAATTATTACAGAACGGGATACGCATCGGCGCAGAGCATTATTTTTTTCCTGATCGTTATTTTGATTGCCTGGTACTTCATTAGAAGACGCAAGGAGGAGTGGGCGTAGATGAGCCGCATTACCCGCAAGTCATTGCTGATGTTCGCATTTGCCGTGCTGATTAGCATCCCGAGCCTATTTGTTTTCTACTGGATGTTCTCGATTTCTCTGAAGTCGGATGTGGACAGCGCCGCTTATCCGCCTGCGCTGTTCAACTTCACGCCGACGTTCGCCGCATATGAGCGGGTGCTGTCTACAACGCCGTTCCTTACGTATGTCGCGAACTCTCTGATCGTCTGCATCGGTACGGTCATCGCCGGTTTGGTGGTCGGTCTTCCGGCTGCCTATGGCATCGTGCGCTGGCGAATGCAGTCGTTGTCCATCGCGATTGTCGCCACCCGAATGATTCCGGCGATGAGCTTTATTGTGCCGTGGTTTTTAATGTTCCGTACGCTCAATCTGAACGACACCTATATCGGCCTCATCATGGCACAATTGACGGTTAATTTGCCTATGGTCATCTGGCTGATGCTCGGCTTCTTCCTGAAAATACCGAAGGAGCTGCACGATTCGGCCAAAATCGACGGCTGCAGCGAGTGGTCGTGCTTCTGGCGCATTATGGTGCCGTTGACGCGCCAAGGGATAGCGGCAAGCTCCATTCTGTCGTTCATCTATGCATGGAATAACTTTCTGTTCCCGGTTATTCTCGCCGGCAAAAATACAAAAACGCTGCCTGCCGCCGTATTTGCGTCGATGTCCTTTGAGTCGATCGATTGGGCGGGACTGGCGAGCACGGCTACGATGATAACGCTGCCTGTGCTGATTCTATTCTTGTTTACGCAAAAATATATCGTTGCGGGTTTGACCAGCGGCAGCGTAAAAGGGTAGTCGGGCTTGCGCTGCCACGTTGACAATAAATATAAAGAGAGGGAATTGGAATGTACCAACTCGAAGGGTGGCTGCCATACGGTTACACCGAAAAATGGGATGAAAAGGACAAGTATATCGCTTGGAATCCGTTGCACGGAGAGGAGCGGCCGCTTCATCTGGGGATAGTCGGAGCGGGCGGAGTCGCACAGGGCAAGCACTTTCCCGCGTTGTTCCGGCTCGGGATGATGGGTTACCCGGTTCAGGTTGCGGCCGTTGCGGAAATCAATGAAGTGATGCGCACCAAGTCGGCGCATATGCTGGGCTGCCGCGGGTATGCCGATTATCGGGACATGCTGGTGCAGGAGCCGCTGGATGCGAGCGAGGTGTTGATGCCGCCTGCTCCGCCGCGCGGCGATGTCATTCGGCTGGCATTGGAGAAGGGAGTGCATGTGCTGGCTGAAAAGCCGCTGTTATTTACGTCCCCGCATGAGCTTGGCACTACGCTGCAGGAAGCGGATCGGCTGTGCAAGCTGGCGGAGGAACGGGGCCTAGTGCTGAGCATGGGCTTCAGCAAACGTTTTTCTCCGCCCTATCACAATGCAAGGCTACTTATCAATGACGGAAGAATTGGGAAAATCGGCATGGTCCAGGCCAAAATGTGTCAGGGCTGGTCCAAGGCGAATCTGCTCGAGAATCAAACCTGCCATATGATCGACGCCTTGCGATATTTGATTGGCGAGGTGAAGCGGGTGTATGCGGTTTCGGTCAACCGCTACGGCGAGACCGCCTATCCGATCGACGGTTTGGCGGCTACTCTTGAATTCGAGAACGGAGCGATCGGCACGCTGGTCGCGAATTCGTCCAATCCGTCGTTAAAGCCGTGGGAGCGCATTGAAGTGTTCGGCGAAAGGAAATGGCTGGCCATCGAGGACGGCGCGGAGCTTATCGTTCACGATTCGGACGAGGGTCCGTCTAAAGTATGGAAGCCGGTCTGGCCGCATACGCTGCTGCTGGACGAGCAGTTCTCCGGATTCGTAGGCGAAATCATGGATTTCGCCGAGGCTGCAAGGGGCCGCCGGCAGCCGGCGACAACCGGCCGGGACGGGTACAAGGCGCTGGAAATCGCTTATGCGCTGCATAGATCGTATGAGACGGGGCGGGTTGTGGAATTGCCGATGCCGCTAAGCGGGAAGGATGGGGAGCCGGGATGAAGCTGAGCATGTGCAGCGCCAATTACGGCAAGACGGATTTGAGGGAGGTTATCTTCAGAGCAGCGCAGCTGGGCTTTGACGGCATCGAGTTGACCGTGATGTTCCATACGCCTCCGACCCTTGACGGCCAGGAGCGTAAAAGAATTGCCGGCTGGCTCGCCGAAGCGGGCATTGCCTGCAGCGCCTTGCATTATATTTTCGACCCGAGAGTGAAGATGTCCAGTCTGGAAGCGAACGATAGTGCCTTCGCCTTGAATGCGTTGAAGCAAGTTGTTGATTTGGCCGACGACTTGGGCGCCCCGACGATTATTGTAGGGGGAGGAGGCACGCGTTCGTTCAAGGAAGCGCAGACGAGGGAGAGTGTTGCCGATCATCTGGCGCGGCTTATCCGCCTATCGGGCGAATACGCCTTGCCCAGAAACATTACGCTGGCGATTGAAGCGCTCAACCGTTATGAGACGAATTATATCCGGACGCTGGAGGACGCCTCGAATTTTGCCGAGGCGGTACAGCTGCCGAACGTGCGCATTATGGGGGATACCTACCATATGAATATCGAGGAATCGTCTATCGAGGAGGCCATCGTGCAGTTTGGCGGCCGGCTGGCGCATCTTCACCTGGCCGATTCAAATCGCCTGGCGCCGGGCTTCGGTCATATCGACTTCGGGAAGGTGGTCGGAGCGCTGCGGACGATCGGCTACGATCAATATTGTTCAATTGAAGTGTTCTGTATCCGTCCCGATCTGATGTATGTGGATTCCTATGAAGAGGCAGACCGCCAAATGGCGGAGGGATTAAGCCATATGCGGCGAATAGTGAACGGCGAATAAGCTCTGCGCGAGCGGTAAACGGGGAGGAAGCAAGTTATGGGTTCACCTAACAAGGTATTGATTGTGGTGGGCGACGCGACGGAAACGGTAGACACGCTCTATCCGTTTTTGCGGTTGCAGGAGGAAGGGCTGGTGCCTGTCGTCGCCGGACCGGAGAAGCGCAGATACCAGATGGTGCTGCATGAGAAGCCGGAGCATGGCTGGGATATTACCAGGGAGTATGAGGGCTATACAATCACATCGGATATCGCCTTCCGCGATATTGTGCCGGAGGAATATGTCGGTATCTTCTTCTCCGGAGGACGCGCACCGGAATATATTCGCGACGATGAAGACTTGATACGGATCACGCGCTACTTTTTTGAGCAGCGGAAGCCGGTTGCCAGCGTGTGCCACGGCGTCGAAATACCGTGCCGCGCCGGCGTCGTAAGCAACCGCAGAATGGCGACCGTCGCCAAATGCCGGTTCGATCTGGAGGTGTGCGGCGGCATTTATGAAGATGCTGCATGTGTTGTGGACGATCATCTGGTCAGCGGCAGAACGTGGCATGACCATGGCCAATATATGAAGGCATGGATCGGGCTGCTGCTGGAGGAGCAAAGCAGAATGAACCGCGGCTAGCAGCCGATGCTCCACCGCGCGGATCAATAGCTACAACAACGAAGGGGCTGTCCAAGGGGCAGCCCTGTAAATTCATGAACAACACCGCGGAGCAGAGAGCTCCTACCGCCAACGATGCGTTCTAAAGAGCCAGTCGAGGATAGGTTTGGCGACAGGTTTGAGGACAAGCGTTATAGCGCCGATAATGTCGGGACCCACTGCGACGGGGGCTAAAAGGGCCTTTTGCGAATACTGATCGTTTAGGATATACGTCCACGTCGAGGAATGGCTTTTCAAGCCTAACCGTTCCCACTCGGAAGGATCGTTCGAATGGCCGAGCCTTGCCAGCATTATCGAAGTTTCTTTTTCTATTTTCGCCGGAATTTGTTCGAACGCCCGGATAATTCTCGTATGAAACTCGTTGATCGGGTTGAGATTCGCAAGGCCTTCCAAATGGATGCCTTCGCGAATATACGAGACATAAGCGAGATGCTCGGCCCAGAACTTGTTGATATAAAACAATCTGACGCGCTGTTCCGAGGGGCTCATTGGCGTTTCACCGGTCAAAATAGCGAGGCGATCTTTATACAGGATGCGCCTTTGCTCCTCCACCATATCCGAATAGTGGTTGAGCTCTTGGCGGATGTGGAAGTTCTGGCCCATGATCACGTGCTGAATATGGCCGATTTTACTGCGCAGCAGCGCTTCATCGAGCGGCTCGTCCTGTTTAAGTTTCCTGAAGGAGGAGGGGATCGCTTTATCGATGCCGAAACGCAAAATCAAATCGTCCTCCAAGCTAACGAATAATACGGAGGCTCCCGGGTCTCCTTGGCGCCCGGAACGCCCGCGCAGTTGGTTGTCGATTCGAATGCTTTCATTTGCAAGCGTACCTATGACATATAGACCGCCAAGCTTCGCGACAACATCCGCCTGCTTCGCGTCTCCGCCGCCAAGCCGGATATCCACTCCGCGCCCGGCCATGTTCGTGGACACCGTTATGGCGCCGATCTCTCCCGCTTTGGCAATGATGTCGGCTTCCTCCGAATCGTTCTTCGCGTTAAGTACATGGCCAATCACGCCGATTTGCCGAAGGCGCTCCGCCAAAATGCCCGACTCTTCGACGCTCGACGTGCCGATCAGAATCGGCCTCCCGGTCGCATGGACGGACGCGATTTCGGAGACCAGCGCTTTCAGCTTCGCTTCCTTGTGGGTATAGATTTTGTGAGGGTGATCGATTCGGATACAAGGACGATTGGGAGGAATTTGAACCACCTGCAGCGAATAAATATCCTCGAATTCGATCGCCGAAACTTGGGCGGTAGCCGTCATTCCGCTGATTATCGGATATAAGCTCAGCAAGTGCTGAAGCGTGATCGTGCCGAGTATCCGGCCGCCGGCTTTCGAACTAAGCCCTTCCTTCGCTTCCAGAGCGGCTTGGAGCCCGTCCGGCAAATGCCGGTTTTCCGCCACGCGTCCGGTATATTCGTCGATCAGCTCGATTTTACCGTCCCGAACGATGTAATCGATATCCCTTTTTAATAGGGCATCTGCATGAAGAGCGCAATTGAGGGACGTTAACAAGCTACTGTTACGGCTTTCGTACAAATTACCGCAGTTCAATAACGTTTCTACCTTTTCGGAGCCCGTTTCTGTTAGGTAGACGTTACGCTTGAACTCATCGAAAACGAAATGCTCTTCGGGATGCAATTGCTTGGCCACATCCGCGAACCTTGTGCCGTCGTTTCCAGTAGCTGCAGCAGCTTCGCCTGCAATGACGAGCGGAACGCGCGCCTCGTCGAGCAGCAGCGAATCCGCTTCGTCGACGATTACGTAATGAAAAGCCCGCTGGACGGTATCGCCCGCGGTCATCGCAATCGAGTCGCGCAAATAATCGAAGCCCGCCTCTTTGGCCGTCACGTACGTAATGTCCGCCGAATAAGCTTGCTTTTTCTCGGCCAAGCTCATGCCCGCTTGCACCGCGACTGCCGATAGACCGAGAAACCGGTAAATCGGTCCCATCCACTCCGCGTCCCTGTTCGCCAAATAATCGTTAAACGTCAGGACATGCACGCCTTTGCCCGTTATCGCGTTTAAATACGCCGGCATAACGGCCGCAAGCGTCTTCCCTTCGCCTGTCTGCATTTCGACCAAATTCCCTTCGTGAAGGGCAATAGCCGCCATAATTTGAACCTCGAACGGCCGCATGCCAAGCGTTCGCTGCGCCGCCTCGCAAACCAATGCGTAAGCATCGATCAGCAGCTTGTCAAGCGGCGCGCCAGCCTGGGCTTCGCCTTGAAGCCGCATGGATTCGGCTTTAAGCCGATCGTCGTTCCACTCTCGCAAATCCCGTTTATTTATCGTTCCGGCTTTATCCCGATAACCTTTCAGCTTGCGAAGCGCGACGCGTTCTTTTACCTTTTGCTCCAGTTTGGCGGTAATATTCATGCGCATCTGATCCTCCCTTGCTACCGATAAATATTGATAGGTATACGTTTGTTGCGTAAGGAGGTTGCATGATTTTGGGATTCTAGGAAAAAACGTGCGAAATGAAGAAGAATACGAGTTATAAACTACTCTAACGAAAAGGGAAAAACTTCTTACATCGCGAATAAGGTTAGAAAAAACCTTGGCAATGGGAAAGGCGGTGGCGGACATGGAAAAAAACAAAGGGCAGTCTATGCTTCTCAGAGTGAGCTGGATATTCCTTCTTATTACTGGACTCGGGATCCTGATCTTTGGCATATTGGTTTCCGTGGATCCAAGCAGTGCAGGCTCGGATGATTCGGGGTTGGCGCGAGCGCTTGGCGTTGCAACGACAGGAATGGGGTTATTCGGTACTGCGATCACGCTCGTTTCGTTCAGGAGAAAAGAAAGATGGGCATGGTTTACTCTCTGGTATTATCCCATCTTCTGGGTGTTGCATTTGGTGGGCGGATTACCGCCGGGAAATGATCATATTCATCAAGTTGTTTTTATTGTCCTATCCCTTCTGGGATTGATCCTTCCTTTCAGACTGTTCTTTTCTCGGAGATAATTAGTCTTAGCAAGCTTGGAGTTCGTTGGTGCCCTGTATCGAATCAAGACGGACGGCACATCGGATAAGAGGCTCGCCAACGACCGCGTCTCCCAGATGGCGACGGACGGGGAATGGCTGTACTGTACCTTGTTCGATGGAAATAGCTTCTGGAAAATCAAAACGGACGGCACCGGCCGGAAGCAGCTGTCCACTCAGCGGCATTCGTATTCGAGCCTGACCGTATCGGGCGAATGGATCTATTTCGCGGACAGCTTCGACGACGGATTGTACAAGATGAAGAAGGATGCCACGAAGCTCACCCGACTAGGAGGCACGAAGGTCAAAGCCGCCAGCGTTCTTCGCATAGAGGGCGGCTGGATCTACTTTGTGTACAATCGGGAGCAATATAAGATCAAAACAGACGGTACCGGCTATCAAAAGGTGATCACAGGTATTACGACTCCATCCTATTGAGCATTCTGGAGGAGGAGTATCGGGCGTTGTATGGGAGATAGGGAAGCCTAGGGAGATCGGCGAAGCGGATTCTTGCGGTTAACGGAAATAAATCGTCCGCCCCTCTGCTAGGATGCGGACGATTTCCGTTCCTATATTCGTTAACTCATAGATGGGATCCTCCGCTTGCGTCGATGCATTGCCCGGTAATCCAGCGGCTATCCGAAGAGGCAAGAAATGCGACGACATCCGCAATATCCGTCGGTTCTCCCCATCTTCCGAAAATCGAATAATCAGCGCCGAATTTCTGTAAGGCAGGATCCTGCAGCATCCCGGCATTCATATCCGTAGCGACGAAGCCGGGTTGTACGGCATTGATCGTAATTCCGCGAGGACCGAGTTGGTTCGATAAGGCCAGCGTAAGCGAATTGATGGCTCCCTTGGTCATGCTGTACGCGGGAATACCTGGCAGGGAAATTCTTGTTATAGCCGACGACAGGTTAATAATTCGGCCTCCATCCCGTAAGCGCGGAAGAGCCTGCTGAATCATAAAGAAAGGCGCCTTCACATTGACTCTCATAATCTCATCGAAGGCTTCTTCCGTGGTCTCCTCAATCGATGCCGAAAGGCCGACACCCGCGTTGTTGACCAGAATATCGAAACAATTGTCCCCCGTATGGCTTACTAACGCTTCGTCCAATGATTCATAAAGACTCTTAATATCGCTAGGAAGACCAAGCTCCTTGCCCAATGCGCATGCTGTCCCTCCGTTCCGCTCAATCTCGCGAACCGCTTCTTCCGCGGCAGCCTGATTTTTGCCATAATGAACGGCCACGAAAGCCCCTTCTTGCGCCAGACGCATGGCAATGGCACGTCCAATCCCCCGGCTTGCGCCCGTAACTAGAGCAACTTTTCCATTTAGCTTTTTCATATTCCTATCCACTCCTCCTCTTCTTCACTTTCAGTTGTAACATAGGAGGGGTTTTATAATGTTGCGGTCATATTTGAATAAGAGCTTCATCCTGCATTCTCTCTAATATTTCAATAACGGTTTCTTCGGGCGTCATTTCGGACGAGTCCAACCACATTCCGATTCGAGGGGTTTCGTTCCGCAGCAGGCTGTCCAACGCTTCCACGGTCCAGACGCCATACCCTTTTTTGACGCGGCCGGATTCCCTCCGTGCGACAACTCCCGGTTCCGGACAAAGAACCACGACATAGAATGGACGGCTTTGGATATATGAAATAAATTCGTCCAACAGGGGACCCACCACGACATCCTGAACGATAACCGTGAACCCGGATTGAACATAGGTATCCGCGGACTGTGCGGCCAGTCGATACCTGAGTCGCAATTGATCCAACTCTTCTGCTTGCGCGTTTGGCTGTATTTCTTTGCGGTTATTCACGATCATTCTCCGAAAAATATCTCCCCGCAAATGCACCGATTTCTCGAAACGTTCGGAAAGCAACTGCGCGACGGTTGATTTTCCGCTTGCCATGATTCCGGTAATGAGGACGATGCCAGGGTTTTCTGTTTTCATGGACTCATCATCTCCTTTCCTTTTATTTTTAGCATGGCAGGCCGGATATTCAATGGCGAGTTTGGATTAAAATAATTTGTACATTGAAATTGTCGAATATTTCTGGCAAAATGCAATTAGATGTTCGGTGTGCGTAACTGGCGAAACGTGGAGTACCACGGGGGAGCGCATACTTGATACGGCCGATCGCCTGGGCAGAGGTAGGGAGGGATTCTCCTTGCCTCTTTGTGTTTTTAACGGGGAGGAAGGGATGATGGCCATGAAGGGAAAGCCGCTAATTCTGGATGGTAACGAGGTTGCCGCAACCATCAAGACACGCATGGCGGGTCAATTAGAGAAGCTTATCTTAAGAGGAATAGTCCCTTGTCTGGCTACCCTCTTGGTCGGTGACGATCCGGCCTCGGCTACATACGTGCGCATGAAAACGAATGCCTGTAAAAGACTGGGCATTCGGTCCGTTCGCGTGGATCTGCCCGGAGAGACGACGACGGAACGATTGATCGAAGCTATACAAGGGCTGAACGAAGATCCCGAGGTACATGGAATTCTGCTGCAGCACCCTGTGCCTGAACATATCGATGAACGGGCTGCATTTGATGCGATTTCCATTGCAAAAGACGTAGACGGGGTAACGACTCAGGGATTCGCGCAAAACGCATTTGGCTTTGCCGCTTATCCTTCTTGTACCCCGGCAGCTATAATGGCCATCCTGGATCATTATCATTTACCGGTATCGGGAAAGCATGCGGTGGTCATCGGAAGAAGTCCCATTCTCGGCAAGCCCGTATCCGCTATGTTGCTGAACAATGACGCGACGGTGACCACGTGCCATTCCAAGACAGTCCATCTGAAGGAGTTCGTGAGGTCGGCGGATATCGTTGTCGCCGCGGTCGGGAAGCCGAGGTTCGTTCAGGGCGACTGGATTAAGCCGGGGGATGTTGTGCTGGATGCCGGATACAACCCGGGGAACATCGGAGATGCGGACTTTGAGGCATGCCTCCCCTATGTATCCGCGATTACCCCGGTTCCGGCTGGAGTAGGTCCGGTGACGATCGCCATGTTGTTGAAGCACACGGTTGATGCAGCCGTGAAGACTCAAGGATAATAAATGAAGGGATCACTTAATCAAGGAGAGATGAGATGGAGACGCCGCCCGCCGCGGATCTGTCCGGGCTATTGGAGCTGAACGAGCAAATCGGCCGCATTGGCGGCGCAAAGGTGCAGGTGGCGGAGCAATACCCCTACCATCCGATGCAGGAGGCGCGGCTGAAGCTGATTCGTTCAGGCCGTTTGGGGGCGATCACCGAAGCGACGGTATCGATTTCGCACCTCTACCACGGAGCGAGCCTCATACGCAAAATGCTCGGCGTCGGCTTCGAGGAGGCGCGAATTCGGGCGATGCGTTTCGAGACCGAATGGGTGAACGGACCGACAAGAAGCGGCCCGCCCGCCTACGATAAGCTGATTCCGTCCCAGCGAGAGCTGGCTTGGATTGATTTCGGCGATCGCCTGGGCATTTACGACTTTACGTCAAACCAGCATCGGTCCTGGATTCGCTCGAATCATATCAGCGTTCGCGGACAGCGGGGCGGAAATATTCGACAATCGCGTGCTGATTCAGCAGGACGCCGGCCAGACTGTACGACGACGAAATCGCCATTGCGTCTTGCCTGCAAAAAATGGATGATTATATCAACGGAGGTCCGGAGCTGTACAGCCTTGCCGAAGCCTCGCAGGATCAGTATCTCGGCTTGCTGATTCAATTGGACCAGAAAGCCTTATTTTGAGCACTATATGAACCAGGTCAGGTGTACCTACGGTATAACCGCCGATATTGACATCGCCCTGCTCCGGGCGGAACTAAAGGGCATGGGGATGAAGCTATATCCAGCCTTGATCCATATGATTACGACGGTGGTCAACCGCCATAGCGAATTTCGGACTTGCTTTGACTCGGAGGGACGTCTGGGCGTTTGGGATCGCATGTCTCCCAGCTTCACCATACTTCATGAGGATAAGACTTTCTCAAGTATTTGGGCTCCGTTCAGCAAGGAGTTTCATTCGTTTCACGCTCGGTATCTTCAAGAGATCGAAACGTACAAGAATGCAAAGCGGTTATTCCCTGCCGCGAACGAACCGCCGAATACGTTCCCGATTTCAAGTATCCCCTGGGTCGGCTTTACTGGGTTTAACCTGAACGTTTACAACGAGGGAACCTATTTGCTGCCTATTTTTACGATGGGCAAATACCATTTGCAGGACCACAAGATCTTGCTGCCTGTATCGGTACAGCTCCATCATGCCGTTTGCGACGGTTATCATGCCGGCGTGTTCTTTCAAGAGCTTCAACAATTGGCGGAGAGCTGCAAGAGTTGGTTGGCAGAATAAGATGCGCGAGGGATTCCACCCGGACGACCCGATAAGTTTTAACCTTCCGCGGTTCGCGTGGTCCAACAGTTTGTTTGCATCGCTCATCGTCAAGGCGATTGAACGCGGATGGGTGTAGACAGAATCAAAAAAGGCGTCTATCTCCTACTGGAGATAGACGCCTTTTTTACCGCTTAGCTTACCCGTTAGAATTCATTATTTTAACGTAATCTTAAACATCGTTCCGGCATCGCCTGCGAACACGATGGTGCCGTTCTCGGGCAGCTCGGTCGTATGGTCCGGACTGACGACCCCTGAATCCACGCACATGCCGTTCATGTCGTATACCGCATAGGAGCCTTTGGATGACGGGGTCACCTTCATCGTCTTGCCGGCGGCGCTGTCGGGTATCGAGTACCACTTGGCGTAACCGCTGTCCGGTATCGTGAGCGAGGAGCTTCCGCCCGAATAAATCGGCTTCAAGGCTTCTTCGCTGACGAACAGATTGCCTCCGAGCTTCAAGTATTCGATGCCGCTCTCCTCGTAAAAGTTGAATTCGTCGGCATCCCTTCCGCCTACAGTCGGCAAATGCAAGTCGGCCGTCGCCGTATTCGGTCCCGTCATTTTTTTGTCCAGCATGTACCCCGGAGCCTCTTCGACCAGCTGGATCTGCGCGGACGAGGCCAGCAAATACGCAAGGGACGTATATTTCTCGTTGATCGGATAATAACGTTTGCCGTCACGCTTCGTCCAAGCCTCCAATGTCTCCTTGGAGACGGAGTTGGGCTCGAGCTTCTCGGCGGAATACTGCGACAAGGCCATTTGGCCGAGTCCGGGAAG
Source organism: Bacillota bacterium (assembly GCA_023418755.1). GTDB lineage: Bacteria > Bacillota > Bacilli > Paenibacillales > Paenibacillaceae > Cohnella. The sequence goes on from JAEZZE010000025.1 coordinate 18,164, forward strand.
GGAGAGGTACTGACGGGTCCAGAGGTAGGTGCGTCCGTTCTTCTCCTTCACCAGATTGATCTTTACGCTTCCGTCTTCGCTCCTGAACGAGCCGTCCGCCGCATAGGCATACTTCTCCGCCGGGTACTCCGGCACTTGAGGAAGGGAGATCGACAATTCTCCGTTCTCGGAGATATCTACCTGGATCAATTGGTTGGTAGAGCCGTAGATACCCGAATCGTTCAGCCCTTCCTGCGGCATGTCGGTTTTGACGGGTATGCCGTACGACTTATCCGCTTTGAACTCGTCGATCTCTCCCTTTTCCTTCAGAGCGTGAAGCAGAATTTGGTTCGCCAGAAGCTGGTTCGTCGTGCTGGAGCCTCCGGACGAGAGCACGGCCGCCGCCATGTTCTTCTCGGGAAGAACGACCAGCTCCGCGTGATACAGAATGGTGTCTCCGCCTTTGGCGAGCGCTTGAATGCCGTAATCCCCGAACGGGAACAGGTTCACGCTGTCCCAACCCAATCCGTAGTTGATCGAGGTATCGGCGTCCTCGGGCCAGAAACCTCTTCTATACTCCGGTTGCGCCATCTTTTCCGCCGATTCGGGCGACAGGATCCCTTCGGCCTGTCCGGTGAAAATCTGCGAGAACCGAACCATATCCTCCGCCGTGGAGTAGATTCCTCCCGTTCCGATGACGTTCACCGTCTCGTTCGGCAACTGATTTGCGAAGTTGGGAAGATAGAGTCCCGCCATCCCGGATGCGCTCGGGCGGTCCTGGGGCGTCTTCGTATTCGCCATGTTCAGCGGTTCGGTAAAATGGCGATGGATGAAGGACGTGAAATCCGTGCCGCCGACCTTCTCTACCAAAATTTCCGCTAGAGTAAAGCAATCATTGCAATAAACCGAATAAGCGCCCGGATCGGCTTTCAAGTTCTGTCCGGCCAATTGCTCCAGCAGCGTATCGTGCGCGTATGTATCGTTATCCTCGAGTAAAAAAGCGTTCGTCAGCGACGACCCGTTAAATCCGGCGGAATGGTTCAGCAGCATGCGCGGGGTAATCTGCTTGTACCGCTCGTCTTCCATTTTGAATTCCGGAACGTACTCCGAGACGGGCGCGTCCAGATCTACCTTGCCTTCATCCGCGAGCTTCATTACGGCAGCCGAAGTGAACATCTTGCTCACCGAACCGATGCCGTACATCGTATCCGCGGTAAGCGGGTTCTCGCCTTCCCTATCGTTGACGCCCGATTGTCCGGAGACGACGATCCGGCCTTGATCGATCAGCGCGTATTGAACGCTTGTCGTGCCGTATTGTCCCGTCAGGAGATCGGCCTTCTCGGATGCGGCTTTCCGCGTGTTTTCATAAGCTGTCGGGGCCTCTCCGTTGGAATCGGCCGCCATTGCGCCCGCCGGAGCCAGCAATGCCATAGCCAACGTCAGGGATAGAAACCGAAATGGTTTTCTGCTGTTCATAATGACCTCCTTGGATAGAGTTGTATAAGGTAGTACGAATAATCGGCTGGAAAGTTCCATCGCGGTTAGGCGCCGCCGCACGGACTTTCTTTCATTCTTCTTTCATTGACCCCTGATAGGATGTGTCTCATTCACGGTGCTTTTTGCAAGTTCGGGCCCGCACCTGTTATTTAGATCGTCCAAAAATCGCTTCTACACGAAGGAGTCAGATGATGAAAAGAATGATGAAAAAAGTTGGGAATGGATTTGTCGTATTCGCCTTGTTTGCTTCTTTATTGGCGGGATGGCATTCGCAACCCCAAGCGGCGGCGGCAACGCTTGCAGATTCCTACGGTATTAAGGAAACTTCCTTTTCGTTAGCGCCAGACGCGTTTACAGTACCCGATGAAGGCTATCTCGAAAACATTGACATGATTGAGGCCGATGACACCAACAATGTGTATGTGATTGCCAACGAAACCTATGTCAATGCCAAGGACATTTTTCATTTTACGACAGATCGGAATTTTCTGGGCCGCTTGATCACTCGCGGTCAGTTAGCCGCCCAATTGACGGGAGCAGCCTGGAATACCAACACTCCAGGCGCGCCGGCGATCGAGCCGTTTATGATGGCTTTTTCCAAAGAAGGGTCCGAACGTTATCTTTACATGGTTTTAAAACATACGAATGCTATCTTTCCGATGATTAAACTCAATGTATCTACGAAAACCGTTGTCGCAGACCAAGTGCATGTATTTACGAAGGCGCCTTCGCGAATGCAAAAGGGTAAAGATGGGGTCATCTATATTTCGATGAATGGTGAATGGGATAAATTTTATACTTTAAATACGACAGGCAGCCCCTCTGCAGTGACAACCGTGTCTACGACATTGGGGGATTATATCCAAAGCATCGTATACACAGCGGATGGCAAATACCTCGTCAAGGGGGGAGTTAAAGCCTATATTTGTAATGAACTTAATCTGACAACATGTACTCCGCTCAGTACAGATAACGCTTACTCCCATCCCTCTGCTTCCGAGAACGGCGAATACAGTGCAATTGCAGGGAGTTACTGGTGGGATAACTATCTTTTTTTCAATGGAAGCGAACAAATCACCATGGATGATGCTTATTCCCTGGATTACTCCGCTATCGAATTTAGGAATAACGGAGATTTGATCGTAGGCTTAAGAGAAAGCCTAACCTTCTATACCTATAACGGCGCTGAACGATCCTACACCTTTGGAGGTTTATTAAACAGTTCCCGCGGAGAAGTTTATGAAAATGATTACCTTCAAATGATGACAAATCCGGATAATGGCCATTTTTTTGTGGCCGATCTGCATACGGACAGGCTTGATGAATTCGATGCACAAGGCAATTATATGCGCAGTAAAGCTTTTACGAACGACGTTGGCAAAGTGGTTTATCACGATGGATACTTTTTTACCCTCAGGGGGGAGGGCTTCCCTGACCTCGATATCCTATCCGCTGCCGATTTCACGCTCCAAAAGACGATTTCAATCAATCCGCGCGACATTTTGTGGACGCCAAACGGGCAATTTCTAGCTCTGTACGGGGATAAACTGGATCAATATTCGTGGAATGCCGCAACCAAAGAGCTTGAATTAGAATATACCTACCCGGTAGGCGGCAGATATGACCTGAATATGCACGGCGATGGGGAACAGGTTACTTTCACCGAAGAAAATAGCGAAAATCTGTATATTCTCAATCCGAATACGCATCAATATGCAGAGACATCCTACTCGCTTGACTATACCTATGGGGTTATGGACAGCTCCGGTTTCTTGATCCGACAGGATTGGGGAAATCAATTGTCCATTCTTGAACCGAATTATGGGACGGTCTATCAAGATCAAAGCAAGCTTTATTCTAGCGAGTGGACCTATTACTCGAAGGATACCTATCTCGTTCCCAAAAAGGTCTATGACCGAGCTTCTCGCAAATATAAAATGATTCCCGTTCTCGTGCAGATGACTGCGCCCGATGAGGACCAGGAGGCTTCCTTCCCGACGGTCCCCGAGCCCCAACTGTATTCCGGCACGCTGGTTACGGGTACAGTCCTGAACTTGGGAATTAACTTTCCCTATAACGGTACGGCGTTAAGTGAAATTCAAATGACAGACTACCTCGGTGGAATTCGATTATTCTTCACGGAGCATCCCGAGACCGGAATAAATATAAATAGCGCACCCGATGCCATTTATCATGCCGTGATCGGCAGCGAAGCCGGTAAAAGAACGGCGGTGATCCAGTTTTCGAATATCGGGCATTCATGGGACCAAGGAACATTCCAACTGATCTTCTTCGAGGAAACCGGGGAAATTGTCGGTCAGGCTGAAACGCATCAAGCGACCCCTTCGATGGAGTTCTACACTTATCGCCTGCTGGATAATGGGGGCTATCGCGGATTCCCTTCGGGGACGGCACAAAGCGTAAATCTGGTGCATGATTCGTTCATGACCGAACGGGGCAGACCGTATATTCCGATCTTGTTGACAACGGGGAATACGCTGACAGCCCCTGAACTGAATGCCCCTGCCGATAAAACGCTGTTCGATGCCGATGAGGATGAAGTGATTCTCGAATGGACAAATGCCAATGACTCTGCCGATTATGACAAGTCGTATCTATTGCTCTCAACAGATCCCGGCTTTACCAGCTATCAACGACTGGATGTGACGGGCCGGACCAGCTACAACTTGAGCACCTCATCGTTGATACCAGGTACGCCTTACTACTGGAAGGTACTCGCCGTGAATACAGGATCCGCAGAAATCGCGATGTCGGATACGCAACAATTGGCTTTTAAAAACTGGACAGTGGGTTTGGCCATAGATGAAGTGACTTATGGTACTGCACAGGCACACGTATCACTTGATACGCTAAATCTGAATTATTTTCGGAAGGTCGGCCTTGCCGTAAGCACGACTCCTAATCCAACTGCAGCGGATGAGAAGCTGGTCATCGCTGCTCCTTATCAGGCTGCTATGGATGCTATAGTAAACGAACTGCAGCCGAATACCGTATATTATGCCAGGGCCTTTGCCGTAGACGGTACTGCGACTCGCTACAGCCCGCAGATATCGTTCACAACAGAAACATTCGATCATCCGCTAAAGCTGGCCGACGTTAACTTTCTACCTACGGTAACCGGTGCCGTATATTCGGCAACCGTTCCCTATGAAGTATCCGTAACGAACGCGACTTATGATCCAACGAAAGGCATTGCCTCGGCAGAACTATGGGTTGAAGGCGTTCCTCATGCCTGGGGAACGGATATCCCGCTACAAGTGGGACTGAATACGATTGAAGCTGAATTTACAGATGCGGTAGGCGCCAGCCATTCAACCGTGCTTGTCACCAGAGAAGCGGCACGCCTTGCAGCGGCGCCAACGAATGTCACAGCTGGCGCAGGCAATGGTAGAGCGACCGTACGGTTCGATGCGCCAACGGATAGCGGCTCCTATCCAATCGACAAGTATGTGGTCTCTACGCAATCCGGAACGGTTGTCGGTGAAGGTCCGACTACGGAGATTACCGTAACCGGACTCGCGAATGGAACAAGCTATCGTTTCTCGGTACATGCGGTAACCGCAGCGGGCGACGGTCTTGAATCGGGTCTATCCAATGCCGTTACGCCAAGCGCGGGGCAATCTGGAGGCAACCCGCCGCCAACTGCCGGAAGCCCGTCACCAACGAATCCCGATCCGATCCGTCCTTTCTTTGACATTTGGATCAATGGCGATGGAATCGAAGCCAATCGTAGCGACGGAGAATGGAGGATTGTATCCTCCAGAAAAGAAACGGACATTAAACTGGAGATCTCGCAGAAAGCTTGGACCAAGCTGTTTGTTCCTCAAGGCTTTGTACAGGTGGAGCATCAAGGGATCGAATATCGCTTCCCTGTCGAGAATGTTATCACGGATCAAATGAAGCAGCGATTGAAGCTCTCGGGGGATACGGCCTATTCCGTCGTCTTGCATCTGCAGGTTGGCGAACCAGGCGTTCAATCGGCTTCTCTGCCGGCGGGAGTCGTCCGCAAGAGCAAAGTCATTACGCTCAAGCTGGAAGTCCAGGCAGGAGAGCAAACGGCTGCGGTAGAACGCTTTAACAGGTTTGCACAGCTTCGCTTCCCGACGGATTCGACAGACCTGACCACAGCCGTTCGTCTGGATGAGAAGGGAATTGTCCATGTTCCAACCAAGTTTATCATGGAGAATGGCCGGAGTTTTGCCGAACTGAGTCTCATTGGCAACGGCAGCTTCACCATGATTCAACACTCGAAGAGCTTTAATGACATTCAAGGGCATTGGGCGGAGAAACAAATTCAAGAGCTCGCGAACCGCCGTGTAGTCGATGGATTCGCGGACGGAAGCTTTAAGCCGAATCAATATATCACCAGGGCGCAGTTGGCTGCGCTGACGGCAAGGGCCTTGGGTTTAGGAGAAATCAGCTACAGGAACCGATTCAAGGATGTCCGTCCGGAAGCATGGTACGCGAATGAGTTGGAGGCGGCAGTAGCATTCGACTTGCTGCAAGGCTATGAGAACGGGAGCTTCCAGGGGGACAGCTTAGTTACTCGCGAGCAAGCCATTGTCGTTCTTAATCGGATCGCCAAATTAACGGGGATCCGTGTCGAGGAAAAGGTAGCGCTGGCTGCCTTGACCTCCTTCGAGGATGCAAGTCAAATTTCTTCTTGGGCCAAAGCGGATGTTGGAGCAGCCATCTCGGCGGGCATCATCACGGGCCGCGCCAATCAACAAATTGCCCCGCATGAATGGATGACCCGAGCAGAGCTGTCCGCGATTCTGTATCGCTGGCTATTGCATACGGATCGCCAATCGTATTAGGAGCTCCTAGCACGGATAAAAAACGCAGGACCGGTCTAGTGCGTCAATTCCAATGACGTTGCAGGCCGGTCTTTTTATCGATTGCGCGCCTAGCCAAGCTAGGCACAACTAGCCGGTGGAAGTCCGGTCGAGGTAAGAGCCAAGTCGCCTCGTAGCTGACGGGCAACTGGTGGAGAGATCCTAAGGTTGAAGCCCCGTGACAAAG
>JAEZZE010000039.1 GCA_023418755.1 Bacillota bacterium
AAACGGTGCTGGAACAGCTTGCGAAGGCGATCCAAGCCGAGCAACTGAAAGGGCTCAAGCAAACGCTCGGCAGCGGCAAATACGAAATGACCTACGCCTGGAACGACGCTCTCTACATATTCACCTACAACAAAGATATTCCGGTTCGGCTTAGCGTGCATCCGATGATGCCGTAATTGTCGCACGTTAGCGCCGAGCAATCGTTTGGCCGACGCGACGCCCGTTGCAAACCGCCCAAGGATCAGAGGAACATCTCTCTCCTCTTTGGGCGGTTTTTCTTGGTGTTTCGGAAAGGTAAAATTCGCCATCGTATCGCCGTAGAAAAAGCGATCGCACTTGTCGGCATCCGCCACGTTTCCCATTCGACTTCCGTAGGAACATCTGACGTTATTCGGCGGATCGGCTCGACTGCTCCCGCTTTCGAGGAAACCGGTCATTAACCAACAAAATAACACCATTGCCACTTTTTTACTTCCGTTATAACGTTGATTATAGGGGATTGTCCCCCACATTACGGAGTCCGGGAGGTAGTATCGATGGATGCAGAAGAAGTAGTAGCGGCAGAAGGACAGGAAGCGGAAGTTGAAGCGGTCGCGGAGGTTGCGGAGGAAGCCGCCCAAGAAGCGGTTGCCGAAGAAGCCGTAGCCGAGTCGGCTCAAGAAGCCGAGGCGAGCGCGGAGCAGGAAGAAGCGGACGAGGCTGCTTCCGAAGAGGTTTCCGCGGAGGCGGAAGAAGCAGGAGTCGCCGAGGAGGACGAGGCGGTAGCTGCCGAAGCGGACGAGGAGGCAGTCGCCGAAGCCGTCGCGGAGGAAGCGGCGGAAGAACGGGCGGTTGCGGAAGCCGAGGCGGACGAGCCCGCGTTGGCCGAAGTCGCCGCCCACGAGAGCGAAGCTTCCGATACGGAAGCGGAAGCCGAGTAATCATTCTTTCTTGACCGGACAACGATCTAAGGGGCTTATCAGCGCGGGAGCGGACGCGCTTGCGCCGGCAAGCCCCTTGTTCCTTGCGGCGAATCAGGTCCGGCCGCGCAGCGCGGCGCGGAGAGCCCATTTGCGCTCGTGCCGCTTCATGTACTTGGGCAGGGTGCGGTACAGTTGGCGGCACTCCCCGAACGCTTCCGCGGCTTCCGCCGCCTTGCCGAGCCCGTCGTAGATCGTCCCCAGCCGGTAATAGGCTTCGCACGAAGATGAATTGACATCCTTGAATTGCCGCAAATAAGCGATCGCCCGATCCGGCTCCGACTTGGCCAGCGCCTCGGCAAGCTTCAGATAAGGCTGGCCGAATTTGACTTTCGGACTGATGGACAGCGCCCGCTTCATCGCCAGCTCGCCCTCCTCCAGACGCCCCAGCGCCAGTTCGCACGCTCCGAGATCGCTCCAATACTCCGCCGATTGCTCCATCCGGTCTTCGATGCCCCGCAAGATGTCCCGGGCCTGAGCGTGCTTTCCGCTCTCGATCAGCAGCCTGGCCAGCTCGGATTTGGCCGATACGTCATGCGGACTCATCTCCAGCTGTCTTCTCCACTTGGAGATCGAGCCGCGCCTTCGCAGCGGCTTGACGAAGCTGGGAGACAGGCCGATAAACCGCCTTTCCAAAACGTAGATCACGATCAGCAGCACGATAATCGCAACGAACGGATTGCCGAACAGCCAGGTCAAACCAAAAAACAGTAAAATTTTGCTCATGATCAAGCCTCCTATCCCTCTCGCCCTTGCGGCCCAATCGCGATAGCGGCTGACTTGATGCGAAATCTTTAGTTGCTATCGCTTCCCGCGGCCGCTTCGTCCACCGCCTTGCGCAGGTCGGCGACCGGATACCCGGAGCCTTCCGGCAGCTTCTTGAACGCCCACCAGCGAATGCGCAGCGAGGTGCCCGAGGCGGCTCCCGCCAGCTTCATGCCGATCCGGAAGCTGCCCTTATCCGGGTAGATGAGCGTTCCGAAGCTGATATTCGGAAGCTCCGCTTCGTATTCCGTATCTTTAAATACGTCGGTCGCTCCGAAATAGACCTTCGAGCCGCCCGATCCGACCGGAGCCTGCGAATCCGGAATTTCCTCGAGCACGACGACGACCGTCACTTGACCTTCTCCCAGACCGTGAACGATTTCATCGCTTACGTAATTCCGTTTGCCGCGCGTGAAGAATCGCGATCCTTGCTTAGCCTGCGCATCAAGGGGAACCTCTATGACGCCCGTCGCCATTTCGTCCTGGATCGTCTGAGGTTTGGGGATGCCCAGCTTAAAGTCGAAGGCGTTGCGCTCGGGATGGTACACGACGTCCAACTCCGGCTTGCTGCCATACTCGAGATCGTACGCCCTCGCCTCCGCGTAGAAACGATGCAAAGCCGAAGCTCTTCCGCCGCGGGACATTCGGTTGGCAAGAGACGCGTTAGGAATATATTCGCCGAAGGGTACCCGTTCCACCTGCTCGATCATATAAGTCGGACCAAGCTGCAGCAGGCCGATTTTCGCCAGGCAGACGTTCTGATCGGCATAGCCCTCCACCGCTTGATCGAGCGAGCGCTCGTACCATACTTTCATAATGCGCTCCTCGACCGGCTCGGAGATGATATCGACCGAGTGGCGGACGGAATGATCGATCGGTACACGATTGTCTCCGAGCAGCAGCTCGACGGATCCCGCGTTCAACGTCAGCATGCCGGTCGTTCCCGGACGGTCCTGCACTTTCACGCTGTAGGTCAATCGGTACTCCGTATCCTGCTTGTCGCCGGGCTCGATGAACTTCACGATGTTGCCGTCCTTACCCAGGGAATCGAAGCCGTCCGCCGCGTACGCCATGGAGAGGGACACGCGCGGGGCTTGCAGCGTCTTTTCCACGACGAGGGTCACATCGACGACTTCGCCCGGATTGGCGAACTTCGGCATTCTCTGGGTCACGCGAACGTCCTTGTCCTGATAGATCGTCACGATGTCCTCCAGCAGACCGTCGTGCTCGAACGAATGAGGCGCAGGCGCTTCTTCCTTCACGTATAAGCGGTAGCTTTCCAGGAACCGGTTGTACTCGCTCGTCTCTTCGCCGCGCACCGAGGAATTGCCGACCGAATGGACGGGCTCGCGGCCCTTCTCGTCATAGGCGACGTACAAATAGACGTTTTTCTTGTATTCGTTGTTCGTAAAGCCGTCGATCATCGACAGCTTTAACGTTACCGGCGCCGAGATCACGATCTCGCGGCCGAGATAGTCGAGCGCGACGCCCATCTCCACCGTAACCGTCTTGTCGTCCACCGCCACGACCTGCATGCCGGCAACGACCCCGCTTCCGAATAGAAGTCGGTTGAGCAGTCTCCTCTTGTCGTTGAAATACTTTTGCTCCGATTCGAAATCCCGTACGGTCAGCAGCTTTCCGTAAAAATACCGGTTTCTTTCAAATGGAAACATCCTCGCCTTTTTCACCGGAACCCCTCCTTAAATGGTGCGATCAAACGAGCGGCGCTCCGCGTCCGCGGTTTGTCGTCACATGGGTGCGATCAAACGAGCGGCGTGCAACGTCCACGGTTTGTCGTCACATGGGTGCGATCAAACGAGTGGCGTGCAACGTCCACGGTTTGTCGTCACATCGGTGCAGCATCATTCCAACTCCGAATCCATTCCGAGCCTCGTATGGGCGTCCATCCGGCCGTCCATGTCCTGATCCACGATCAGCGTATCGTTCGGCATGCTTCTGTCCGGCCCGAGCGTGAACAAGGACGGCTCGGCCAATACCGTATTGATGCCTAAATAGGTATGCAGATCGAGGTACATCCAGGGCTCCAGCCAGACCAGACGCGCTTCCGTGTATGCGGGCTTATGCTCCTCGATGAGACTGCGAAGCAAGACTCGTTCCTTCTCCGAAGGGGCCTGTCCCTGATCGAGCAGCACCGTGAACGTGTACGGATTGTCTCCGTTAAGCCCATCCATCAGCTTCCTCAACTCCGCGTTATCCCTCATCGCCTTGAACTGGAACGGCTCGACGATAATCGGCGGCCGGCCGGTAAGCGTTTCGACGAGCTTAGCGATCCCGCGCCTCGTTCCTCTGTACCGGTAGAGCTCCGGGGCGGCGCGAATCAACGCGCGTACTTTGTCGTCCCGCCAGTGCTCGTCGCTATCGAGGCCAAGCCACGATCCGAGCCAGCGAAGCTGCTCGCCTTGCGCCCGCTCGCTGTCGAAATAGGCGGCCATGCCGTCGATCTTCTCCTCTACGCTGTCGAACAGCGTGCCGAACAGCGACAAATACCGCTCCAGAAAGTCGCGGCTGCCCTCCTCCTCCCGATAAACCGCCGGCAAATAGGAGAGCAGCGTTTCCCTCGGAAAATAGACGCGAAGCCGGCGCAGCAACGGAGTCTGACGGTCGCTGCCGATCCACTCTATTTTCAGCCACAGGTATCTGCCTTGCGCTCCGAAGAACAAGGCGTCCGCCGGGTTGACGATCGGAGCGGACCAATAAGGCGCCATGCCCGCCAGCTTTTCCCGGAACGAATGCTCCTCTTCCGCGATCCAGTCGTCCACCTTCCAAACGGTGCCTTGAATCGGCAGAAACTCGGAATCCGAGCTGTAGTAGGACACGCGGATTTGCGTGCCGTCGGGAATGTCCGCGTCCAGCGCGAACTTGTGCCATATCGTCTCCGCCTCGGCGCTGTCGAACGCCCTGGACAGCCACACCCCTTCGGGAATCGAGCTTCCTTCCCACCCCATCGTTTGAGGCTGCAGCTCCAGCACCGTTACCGTGCTTTCCTCCCCGTTCCAGACATACATCCGGTCGCGGCCGTCGACGATGATGGCGCCGGCTTTGCCGCGGAAGCCGGAGATCCGGTCTTGGTGCTCCCCGTTGCTGCTGAATCGCACGATAAAGCGGTCGTCCTCCCCGTCTTCGCCAATCTCCCGCGAATCCCCGACATAGATCATTTTGCGGGAATCGACGCCCAGTCCGGCAAAATATTCCGGCGGCATCAAGATGCGGTCGAGTCTCCGCTCCCCCGCGAAGCCCGAAAGGATATAGAGCGCGCAGGTCAGCGTTTCGAGAACGAAGGCGTCCCCTTGCGGCGTAACGGAAATAAACTGGGTTCCGCGCCAGCGATCCGTCTCCTGCGGCAGCTTCGCCGTAAACTTATCGTTCGCGTAGACGTCCGCGACCGAACCGGACATCGTCAGCCGCATCAGCGCGAGCTGTCTGAAGCCGCGCGCGTCGGACGCGCTCGGATCGTCGACGGGCAGCCGAGTTGTCAGAATGTACAAGCCGTACTCGTCCGAAGCGATCGCCAGCGGATGAAAGGGATAGCCGTCCAGCTCGTGTCCCGACCTGCGAAAGCGCAGTTGGCCGTTGGCCATGTCGAACGCCGAGATCGACGGCTCTCCGGCCGCGTCGGCGACGAACAGCGTGTCGCCCGTAATCGCCAAATTGGCCGATGCCGTAAACAAGTGGTGTCCCGGAACGAACAGACGCTCGTGATGCCGGCTGCCCCGATCGTACGTCCACAAGTCCCCTTCGGCGTTCAGGAACACTAACCGGCCTTGCGGGTGAACCGCGAAGGCGGTCACGTCGCCGACGCCTTCTAGCTGCGCCAGATGCACCGTCTCGAGCACTCCGTATTTTTCTCCGCGTTGGATGGAGACCTCTTCGTCCAGCTCCAGATTGCGCCCGATTCCACGGCGGGCCCAATGCTCCGGCCGGTTCAGCGAGAAGTACGTCGTCCCGCCCTGCATGCCCGTCCCTCCTTCGTTATCCCGGTTGTCATAGCTGCGCGCTGCTGATCAATTCGACGCGATGCGCTCCCGAATAGACGATCCCGGTTTCCGGCAGTTCCAGATCGCCGCCCGCGCTCTTCCTGACGGCCTTTCCTTCCGCGTCGAGCCATAGATCCTGAACGTAGGCGACGCCCTTGACCCGGCTAATCGCCCCGTAGACGTCGCCTTTGTGCACCGTTCTGCCGAACGGCCAGCCTTGAATGCCGCCCGGCTTATCCAGGGGAGCCAGCATCCGGTTTAGCGCGGCGACGATCCGGTGGCCTTCCTCCATAAAATGCGGTTCCACGACGACGACCGCATGTACCGTCACCTTGACGTAATCCGGCGCCGCCACATGAACCTCCGTCGTTATAAGCCTTCTGTCGTCCAGATGCTTCGCCACCGTAGCCAAGAAGCCGGGGCTCGGCACCGGGGTCTCGTTGAGTCCCTTCGGCACGACGACTACGGTGACCGCTCCGTCGGACGGTTGTCCTCGTCCCGGCGCGTAGTTCGGAATGACGTGCACCCGAGATACTTTCAATCCCGGCGTGCCCATCGCAATCCGGACGTAATCTTCGCTGGTCACGGCGCAGTAAGGAACCTGCCACATCGTCCGGGCGCGCTCCACGCACTCCTCCAGCGTCTCGGCCTCCGCCCCTCCGAACCCGTAATCGAGATTGTCCGCGGTCAGCAGCAGCTCGTCCTGCTCCTCCAGCACCCATCGGTTCAACAGACCCGGCTTGATGTTGCCGCGTTCGCCGCCGCCGAACTCGCATACCGTAACGCATAGGTTAGGCTCCGCCGCGAGCGCCGGAATCGCTCCGCGTTCGTCGTTGCCGAACGCCAGCTCGCCCGTAGCCGGGTCGAACATGTAGTGCCGGTCGAGCGGGCCGGAGCGGTCGAAACCTGCCACCGGCTCCCAGTCCTCCCAGACGAGCCGTCCTTCCTTGCCCTCCGGCACGCCGACCTGGATGCGCAAACCGTCCCTGCGCTTCACGGGCAATTCGTACAGCCGCAGCCTCTGATGCGGCAGACCGTTGCTTCGCCCGATCCAGCGCAGTTCGGCGAAGTCTTCCGAGCAATGGATCCGCATGATATTGCCGATGCCTTGTCCGGGAATCGCGCCGCGCACGCCGTCTCCGAACCGCACGCGCGAAGCGCCTCTCCTTCCGAAGCTCTTTTCGACGACATACACCTCGCTAGCGGCATCGGCCGAAGCAAAGTCCGGCACCTCCCGCCATTCTCTCCAGCGGCCGTCTTTCTGCCGCACCTGAACTCTCAGCTTGCCGTAGCGCGCCAACAGACTGTCCGCTTCGATCTCCTGATTCGGTAGCCCGCTGCCGTCGAACGCCGTCTGCTCGCTCTTCGTATCCCGCTGTCGCAGCCGGGCCGTGTTCAACAGCACCTGATCGATTCGCGGCGGAAGCTCGTAGCCGTCCTCCTCCAAAACGCAGCAAATCCAATAACGCGGACGATCCGCCGCGGGATGGACGATCACCGGACGCATCGGCGACGCGACGCGGAAGACGATCCGCCCGCTGCTCGTCAAATGAAGCGTGCCGTCCTCCACCAGCTCCAGCGGGAGCCAGGAGTTGCCGTGCTCCTCGTCCCAGCCGTACGACTTCCAGGCGACGCGCGCGGACGGTACGACTCCGTCCGTCTTCGTCTCCTCGCCGTCCGCCAGCTTGACGTAGAGCGAGAGCGATTCCCCCGCTTCGAGCTCGCGATCGAACGCGATGTACAGCCGGCTGCCCGCTTCGGCTTCGCGGCCGAACGCATAGAAAGCGACATTTCCTCTCTCGTTGGACGCGGATCTGTCGCTCGTCTCCTTCTCCGTGCGAGTGACGATGCGCTCGATCTCTAGCGGCAGCAGCTTGACGGCTTCCGTCGTCTCGAACACTTGATCCTCGGCCTGCAGCTTCGTTCCCGCAGGAAGCGTAACCGGCTCGCGGACGTTGCCGAACGTCACGTCGGCTTCCGCTTGCGCGGATTCCCGCGGAACGATGCCGAGCAAATCCAGAAATTTGCGGACGTTGCGCTCGGGCACTCGGCTCAAGTAATACTGCTGCATTTCGCTGAGCCACGCGAACAGCTCCACGAACGTAATGCCGGGATCGTGCGCGTTCTCGTCCGTCCATTCCGGCAGCCGCCGCGGGATGCCGCGGCGCGATTCCTGCACGATGTTCTCGAACGTGCGGTCGTCGAGCGGAATTCTGGGAAGCATCGGGATTCCCTCCTTTCGGCTAAACGCTTTGATTAGTTCCGCTTAGTAGACTTTATTTCACCGTCAGAATAAGCCGATGCCCGCGGCCGCGGCCTATGATGCCGTGCGGCACGCGACGGAGATCGTCCGGGAGCATCTCCGTCGACTTGCCGTTCTCCGTGCGCATGACGCCAAGATAGAGCTGCTCTACTCTCTGCACGCCTTTGATCGCCTGCAGCAGACCGTAGAAAACCGAAGCGTGAATCGGTTCGCCGATTTCCCAGCCCTTTCCGTCCATCTGTCCGGTCAGCGGATCGAGAAACCGGTTCAGCGCTTCCAGGCAGGCCGCCTCGACCGGAACGAGAATGTCCGGCGAGTCGACGACGATCGTGGCGAACACCGAAATCTCGATGAAAGCCGGGGCCATAACGCTCAGCTTGCCGCCGTGCGCCGCCAGATTGGGCGCCCGCCGACGCAGCTCCGTCTCCAGCTTGCGCTTCGTCTCGCTGAAATGCTCTCTCCCCGCCTCTCCCCCGAAGGGCAGGGCGACGACGACAAACGAGCCCGGGCTGTTCTCCAGCCGCGCGTTTCGGTTGTGAAGGCATTTCACCTTCGTGATACCGGGCTCGATCTCCCTGACCAGCCATTCCGCATCGGATGCGGAGATCGCCCGTCCCCTATGCTTGAGCTGCTGCGGCCCTCTGCGCAGCGCGCCCTCGAGCGGTTCCGCGTCTCCTCCCCCGGTTGCCGGCAGCGGGTTGGACACGCCCTGCACGAAGGCGATCGACTGCATCAGACCCGTCACCCGACCGGCCCCGACGTTCCCGCGAGCTCCGTCCGTCACCCGGTAGGTAACGCGGATTTTGTCTCCGCCTCTTAGCGGGGGCTCCATTCCGCGCGTCCCGTCGCCGAACCGAAGCACGCCGGTCGCCGGCTGCAACGTGTAATGCCGATCGTCCGCGGCGGAGCCGTTCAACGAACGAACCTCGTCCCAGCGCACCCACAGCCGCTGCACGTTGCCCTCGCTGTCGCGAAACGCTTCGTAACGATCCGGGTCCGCTTCCGACAACCGTACGAGCTCGTGCTCTCCGATCGTGCCCGTCTCGTCGACCCATACTTGCAGGCTGACGACCGGCGTCTGCGACAGCACGTATCCTCCCTTGCCGGCCTCGGGATATTCCCCTTCGATCGTGCGAAGCTGCACCGCTCTCGCGGAGTTGCGATGAATCGCTTTAACGCTTGGCAGATCTGCCCCTTCCCGTCCGTATGCTCCGTCGCGGTTAACCGCCCTTAGCCACGCTCTCGTCCTGCCGAACAGAGAAGCGGGGGCAAGCGCCGCAGGGCCGACGAACTGAAGCAGGCCCGATTGCGTAAAGCCCTGCGTAT
>JAEZZE010000066.1 GCA_023418755.1 Bacillota bacterium
CAACCTCGCTCCCTTGAACATAGCCAACGTCATGGATGCGCGCAAAATCAAGGAATCGGTGCACGAAGGCATGATCGGCCTGACCGCGGTCAGCGACATGACAACGGTCGCCAACGCTCCGGGCGTCGCCAAGGCGAACGCCGAGCTGCACTCCGTCGGACTCGGCGCGATGAACCTGCACGGCTATCTGGCGAAGAACAAGATCGCTTACGAGAGCAAGGAAGCGCGCGATTTCGTACGCACGTTCTTCATGATGATGAACTTCCACTCCATCGAGAAGAGCATGGAGATCGCCCGGGACGCGGGAGTCGCGTTCCAAGGCTTCGAGCGTTCCGAATATGCCAAAGGCACATACTTCGATCGGTACTTGACGACCGACTTCCGTCCGCAGACGGAACGCGGAAAGCGGCTGTTCGAAGGCATCGAGGTGCCTTCTCCGCAAGATTGGGCGAAGCTGAAAGCCGATGTCGCCGCCCACGGGCTGTATCATGCTTACCGGCTGGCTATCGCGCCTACGCAGAGCATCTCGTACATCCAGAACGCGACCTCGAGCGTCATGCCCATCGTCGAACCGATCGAGACTCGCACTTACGCGAACTCGACGACGTACTATCCGATGCCGTTTTTGAGCAAAGACAACATTTTCTTTTATAAATCGGCCTACCAAATGGACCAGTTCAAGGTGATCGACCTGATCGCCGAAATTCAGCCGCACGTGGATCAGGGCATCTCTACCGTCCTTCACGTGAACAGCGACGTTACGACGCGCCAGCTGTCCCGTTATTACGTCTATGCGGCCAAGAAAGGCCTGAAATCTCTCTATTATACGCGCACGAATCGCCTTTCCGTGGAAGAGTGCGTAACCTGTTCGGTATAAGGGGCGAGATAAGCTCCCAAAGCGACGGGAATCAGGAGGACGAAAACTTATGTGCGCGATAAAAGCCGTAAACTGGAATCGCCCGGACGACGATTTTACGATTACGTTCTGGAATCAGAACATTATGCAGTTCTGGACGGACGAGGAAATCCCGCTCTCGGACGATAAAATGGATTGGATGAACCTGAGCGACCGGGAGCGCGATTTGTACATGAAGGTGCTCGGCGGATTGACGCTGCTCGATACGGTGCAGGGCGGAGTCGGCATGCCGAAAATCCTCGATCATGTCGACGGGCTGCAGCGCAAAGCGGTGCTCGGCTTCATGGCGATGATGGAGCAGATCCACGCCAAGTCCTACAGCAGCATTTTCACGACGCTGGCGTCGACGGAAGAGATCGACGGCGTATTTCGTTGGGTCGAAGCGAATCCGTACCTGCAGACGAAGGCCGATACGATCGTGCAGTATTACAACAATATCGATTCGCCGCGGAGCCTGTTCATGGCGATGGGCGCATCGGTCCTGCTGGAAAGCTACTTGTTCTACAGCGGCTTCTTCTATCCGCTCTATCTGGCCGGCCAGGGAAAAATGACGAGCAGCGGCGAAGTCATCGACCTTATTTTGCGCGACGAGAGCATCCACGGACTCTATGTGGGCGTGCTGGCGCAGGAAGCGTACGCCAAGCTCGACGAGAGCGAGCGGAAGGAAGTTTACGAGGTGCTGTACGGACTTCTCATGCATCTGCATCAGAACGAGGAGAAGTATACCGACGAGCTCTATACGGGGATCGGACTTGCGGAAGAGGTCAAGAAGTTCGTCCGCTACAACGCCAACAAAGCGTTCATGAACATGGGCTTCGATCCGGTATTCCCGGAGGAGGAAGTCAATCCGATCGTATTCAACGGCATCAGCACGAAAACGAAGCAGCATGACTTCTTCTCGAAGAAAGGCAACGGCTACGTTCGGACGATTCACGTGGAAACGATGACCGATGACGACTTCGTGTTCGATTTCGATAAATAATCAGCTTGGAGATCGCACCAAAAAACTCGCACAAGGGCGCTTTGACGCTCTTGTGCGAGTTTTCTATTGGGGACTATTCCAAGAAATCGTCGATTTCGTTCAGACCCAGGGTGTAAACCTGCTTCTCGTCCACATGGTACACGGTGATAAGCTGTTTGTCGGAATCGTAGTTCAACACGCGGCACGGAATGCTCAGCTTCACGCCGCGGCCTTTGTTTATATGGATCCGGATCAGCTTGCTATTCTCGATGAAAGAACGAATGCGCAGCTCCAGCGGGTTAGGGTCGGAGGATTTGGGCCCCGGCTTCCTGGCCGCCGGAGAAGATTTGGCCTTCGAAGCCTCCTTGGCAGCTCCCGCCTGCGCTTCCGTTAGGATCCGATAATGTTCGAAGTTCGCGTTGCCCAATTTTTGCAGCAATTGTTTCAAAGCCTCTCCGCGATTAGGAGAGGAAATGCTGAATTCCACCAGAAAAGAATGGGAGCCATCGGAATTCGGATGGGTATCACTCATGAAGAAGCCTCCGTTGCCTTGCGTAGTTCGATAAAACCATGTCCTAAATCCCAATATACCATGAGATGGACGCCCAATATAGGGGTGGAGGTCCAAATGCCCTGAAAAATAGATCGATATGCGCATATTTTATTATAAGAACCTATGCCTGAACGGGGAGGTGATTGGCATGGTTAAGGTGATTCCGCTGCAAGTCGGAGAATGGACGGCGATCGGCGTCGAAGTGCTGCTGCCCAAAACGACCCTTCTGGCCGTGACGGCCGGTCCGGGCTACATTATGTGCGGAGCGCTGGACGTCCGCTTGCTCAATGAACGGCTGAAGGAACGCGGCATCGTAGCGGGCCGGGCCGTGGGGGTCAAAACGTTCGAAGAGCTGTTGGACGCTCCTCTCGAATCGGTCACCCACGCCGCGCAGGCCATCGGAATTAACGCGGGCATGCGCGGGCGGGAGGCGATTCGGATCATGGCGGAAGCCGTCACGTAACTCTTACCCGAACAGCTTGCGCAGGTTCTCTTCGTAAGGAGCGGTTACGATTCCCTTCTCGGTAATAATCGCGGTCACTAGCTCCCCGGGAGTCACGTCGAAAGCCGGGTTGTACACGGCCACGCCTTCCGGGGCGGTGCGCTTGCCGAAGCCGGCGGTCACCTCGTCGGGGTGGCGCTCTTCGATCGGAATGTCGGCGCCTGTCGGCGTAGACAGATCGATCGTCGAGAGCGGGCTGGCGACATAGAAGGGAATGCCGTGCGCCCGGGCAAGCACGGCCACGCTGTACGTGCCGATCTTGTTGGCGACGTCCCCGTTGGCGGCAACCCGATCCGTGCCGACGATTACCGCCTGGATCCAGCCTTTGGACATGACGTGTCCGGCCATATTGTCGCAGATCAGCGTAACGTCCACGCCTGCGCGCTGCAGCTCGAACGCGGTCAGGCGCGCGCCTTGCAGTACGGGACGAGTCTCGTCCGCGAACACCTTCAGCTTCATGCCTTGCTCCAGAGCCAGGTAGAACGGAGCTAGCGCCGTGCCGTATTTCGCCGTCGCCAATCCTCCGGCGTTGCAATGGGTCAGCACGCCCATTCCGTCCTTGAACAGCGTCAGCGCGTGCTCGCCGATCAAGCGGTTCGTCTCTTCGTCTTCGGCATGAATCCGCTTCGCTTCGTCCAGCAGCGCTTGCGTCGCTTCCTCCGGCGCAAGGCCGAGCGTGGAGAGCTCGCGGGCTCTCGCCTTCATCCGGTCCAGCGCCCAGAACAGGTTCACGGCGGTCGGCCGCGAGGTCGCCAGATGTTCGGCGTGACGGTTCGCTTCCGCCGCCCAATCGGCGGCGCTGCCCGATAGGCCCTGCACGCCGAGCACGATGCCGTACGCGGCGGCTATGCCGATGGCCGGCGCTCCCCTTACTTTCAGCTCGCGGATCGCTTCCCAGACGTCCTGAGGCGTCGTCAGGCGCAAATAGACGGTCTCTTCCGGAAGAAGACGCTGATCGAGCAGCGATAACGCGCCGTTATCCCAGATTAAGGATTGCAGCACTTCGTGATTCTCTTGTTGCGATTCGTTGCCCATGAATGAATGGCTCCTCTCGATTCTTTGGTCCGCCCGGCATCCCGCGTTATTGCCGGGAAGCGGATTCGGCGATTTCGACGATATCTTCGACGGACTCGATCCGGCGATTGCGCTTGATCAGCGCCGTTCCGATCGCCAGCGACAGCCGCTGCGCTTTGGCGCGCACGCCGGCGTCGGGAATTTTGTCGATATCGGCGACGTGCGCCAGGCCGACGATGCGGCGAACGGTTTTGGCTCCGGCAAACCCGGCCGTATCCTGCAGAAGCCTGCGCATATAATCGTCCTGATAGCCCGGCGTCTTCGCGATCCGGTCGACGCCGTGCTCGTTCCACAGCGATCGGAATTTCCTTTCGAAGCCGTTCCAGCTGTCGCGGATCGTGCCGATCAAATATTGTCTGCGCTCGCCGCGGGACGCTTCGTCCGCCGACCAATGCTCTTGCGAAGCATAGTGCAGCAGCAGGTTCGCGATCACCGCGCCTAAGTCGAAGCCCATAGGCCCGAAGTAAGCGAACTCGGGGTCGATGACCTTGGTCGATCGCTCGGTCACGAAGATGCTGCCGGTATGCAGATCCCCGTGAAGGAGCGCCTGCGCGTGCGTCAGAAACTTTTCCCTCAGCAGGGCCACTTCCAAATGAAGCTCCCGATCGTTCCACAGACGTTCCGCGTCCTCCTGCAGGTGGGGGTCGAAGCTGTTCGTCTCGGCATTCGCATACGGATGGTCGAAGATAAGGTCTTCCGTAATTTTGCACAGATCCGGGTTGACGAAGGAGCGGGTCAACAGCTTTTTCTCTTGCTGGTTCATGCCCAGATCCGACGTGAAGAACAACGTCTTGGCGAGAAAGTCGGAGATGTGCTCCGCGAACAGCGGGTAGACGCCGCCGTTGATCAAGCCTTGGCGCATAATGACGTGGCTGCTCAAGTCTTCCATGACCGTCAGGGCCAGCTCGTTGTCGGAATGGTACACTTTCGGGACAAGCCCCGGCGCGAGGCGCTCTTCCGTGATCAAGGCTTCGCTCTCGATGCGCGCGCGGTCGAGCGACAGCGGCCACGACTCGCCGACGACTTTGGCGTACGGCAGCGC
>JAEZZE010000077.1 GCA_023418755.1 Bacillota bacterium
TAACGGTCTCGCAGACCGTTATTTCCGCCAAACCCCCATTTGCACGACGAATAGCGGCCCCACAGACCGTTATTTCCGCTGTCGCACCCGTTTGCATACGAATAGCGGTCCGCAAGACCGCTATTCCTGCACGCACTACCGTCCGTCGTATTCCTACACCCCGGCTCATTTCTCCCGCTTGCGATACTCGTTAGGCGACAGACCCTCCAGCTTTTTGAACACTTTGCTGAAATACTTCTCGTCCTTGTATCCGACCAGCTCGGCGATCTGGGCGATGCGGAATTGCGGGTTCATCAGCAGCAGCTTGGCCTTCTCCATGCGCACGCGTTCGATATAGTCCGACAGGTTCTCACGGAACTGCTGTTTGAACTTGCGCGAGATATACTCCCGGCTGAGGAAGAAGCGCTCCGCCAAGTCCTGAAGCGTCACTTCCTCGGCGTAGTGGGAATCGATATATTTGACGATATCGAAGATGACGTGCTCGTCCTGCCGCTGATGCTCCGCCCACAGGCGGGATAACCGCAGCAGATCCCGCTCGAGCCCTTCCGCGAGCTTGGCCAGTTCCAAGCGCCCTTCCGGATCGACCGGAACGGCGGCAAACGCGGACTCGGACGATCGGCTCGGCGCCGCCGGCAAATCCCCGAACAACTCCTTCATCCACCGGGCGCGAATGACGCTATATTCGTGATTCCATAATTCAAGCTGCTCCGTATTGATGTAGTCCATCCTCTCGACCTGATTCGTCCAGAGCCGCACGATGTCCTTGATCGGCTCCTCCCGGCCGCTTCTGACCGCCGTTCGCATCCTGTCCTCGAACTCGGACAGGTGGATCGCCGACAGGCGCGGATTTTCGTCCGGATCGAAGCAGCGGATACGCGGCCTGGCCGCGCGCATGTTGCGCTGCCGCAGCACGATGTTGGCTTCCTGATACGATTGCCTGATGCCGCCCGGCAGCGGCCTCTCGCCGCCCAGGCAAAATTCCAGACGGCTGCCGAACGCCTGCCGGATGCCCTCGTTCACCGTGTCGAGCAGAGCGGGGGCGTTGCCGGTCTGCTTCCACAGCAGGATGACGATCGCCCCGTTCTCGTGCCGGAAAGCAACGCCGCTGCAGTGCTTGCGGACGATCTCGTTGCAAATGTTGAGCAGGGAAAAATACAGCAGATCCTCGCTCCCGGAGAATTTGCTGCGTATCGCCGGATGGATCGTATCCGTTGCCAGCACCGCCGCCCGGCAGAGACGCTCGTTCTCCGACAGTCCGAATTCGGTGCGCAGCGTCTCGGCGATCGCCGAATAATAGGACGGATCCTCCACGAGATTCGTCAATATTTTGTCCCAGTATACCGGGCGCAGTTGATTGATCTCGATCGCCTTCCGCTGCTCTTGCTTCGTGCCTTCGTCCTCCTGCTTGCGGCTCTCCACCGCCTTGGCGACCGCCTGATTGAGCTGCTCGGGGTCGATCGGCTTGAGGATATAGTCCATTCCCCCGTACAGAACCGTCTTGCGCACGAAGTCGAAGTCGTCATGGCCGCTGATGACGATCACCTTGGTTAACGGCGCATGCTCCCGAATCCAGGCCAGCAGATCGGTTCCGAGCTTCTCCGGCATGATCATGTCCGTGAACACGATCTGCGGATGGTCCCGGCCGATCCGTTCGATCGCGGAGGCCACGTCCTGCGCCTCCAGCACTTCCTCAATACCATGCGCCTTCCAATCGACCAGCAGCCGAATGGCTTCCCGAACATGGCGTTCGTCGTCAACGATCAGCGCTCTCATGGTCTCCCCCCTCTCCCTTGATCGGAATCCGCAGCACGACGCTGAAGCCGCCCGGCTTGGCGGAGCTGACCTCCAGCTTCGCCGATTCGTTGTAATACAGCTTCAAGCGCGACAGGATGTTCGGCAGCCCGATGCCCGACTCTCCCGTGCCCCACGCGCCCTTCGAGTGAAAGAGCCTCTCCTGCAGCGATTTCAGCTCCGCGGCGTCCATTCCTCTGCCGTTGTCTCTTACCTCCAGCCTCATCCATCCGCGATCGGAGGACATCGTCCCGTAGATCGCGATCTCCGAATCGTTCGCGGCGGCGTCGAATCCGTGCTTGAAATAGTTCTCGACGAGCGGCTGAACGATCATCTTCGGAATCGGACGGCTCAGCAGCGAGTCGTCTACCCGTACCGTATAGCGGAGTTGTTCGCCGAACCTCTGGCGTTGAAGCGAGATGTAGGCTTTCACGTAATCCAGCTCCCGCTCCAGGGAGACGATCGGCTCTCCCGTGTTCATGCTGTAACGCATCATTTTCCCCAAAGAGAAGATCAAATTATAGATTTCCGGCTGCTGCTTCTGCAAGGACAGCGTCCCGATCGATTGCAAGGCGTTGTTGATAAAATGCGGATTCGTCTGCACCTGCAGCACGTTCAGCTCGTTCGTCTTGCGAGCCAGCTCGAGCTCGTATTCGCGGATGATCATCTCGTTGATCGTATCCATCGCGAGCTGGAACCTGCGCGCCAGGATCCCGAATTCGTCCTTGCGGCCGGCGTCGATCGTGACTTGCAGATTGCCGCTCTGAATCTGGTTCATGTTGCGGATCAGCTTCTTGATCGGCGCGGTCAGCCGGAACGTGATCAGCACGGTCGCCAGCATCGTCAGCACGAGGAACAAGGCGGCGATCCCGCTGTTGATCAGCGCGACCTCCCGGGCGGTCTGATGCAGCGTCTCGTTCGGAATCCGCTTCACCAACGTCCAGTTCAAGAAAGGAGTTTCCATTTTATCGTATACAATTTCCCCCGAGAAGCCATCCTGATTCAGAGAGAAGTTGCCGTCGGACTGGGCCGCCCCCAAGGCGCGCTCGACCCAATCCGCCTGAATCGGCAGACCTCCGCCGCGATCAAGCGAACTGTAGATCACCCGCCTGTCCTCGTCTATAATGTACAGCTCCTCCCGCCCGTCGGAGTACAACTGCTCGGCAATGGAGCGAATGCCGTCCAGCCTAACGTCGATAGACAGCGTGCCGAGCTCCTCCTTCGCCGCCAAGTAATAGAGCGAGCTGTGAATGGTGAGCACCCGATCGGCGTTGGTCGTCGGGATATCCGCCCGTCCGAACTTGTCCACCGGATGAGGCGGCTGAACGTAGGAGTTGCCGCGGGCCAGGCCGGCAGGGATGTAGCGATCCCCGTCGCCTTTAAAGCTTCGCTTCGACCGATTGCTGATGATCACGTAATGCAGGTCGCTCTCCCGAAGGTATAGATGCGCCTGTTCGAAGTCCTTCGCCGTGTAGCTGAGCAGCATCAGGCCGCGATAAATTTCCTGATCGTCCTTGTAGTCCTTGATTCCGTCTTCCAGAATCGCGAACAGCTTGCTATCGTTGTAGAAAATATACGTCGACTCTTGCGCCGCGTTCATGTAATTGAGCAGGTTGGTCTTTCCCTGGAACAGCAGGTCGGCGTTGCTCTTCAGCGTTTCCCTCGTCACTTTGGACGTCGTCAGGCTGTACGTGATAAAGATCGAGGCCAGAATCGGGATCAGCGTCGCGGCCAGCAGGAACAGCATCATTTTCGTTCGGATACTGGTAAAGATCAATAAATTCCACCTCTTTGATCATCAGAGTCAGTGGGAGCCCCGGATTCAAAACCCTATACTTGGGTTATTATTGCGAAAGAACTACGTGTCAGGGGGGAAACCGCCATGGAAAACGCCCGTCGGAGATGGCTTCATCAGCTGCTGTTCATCGGGCCTGCCGTCCTTTTTTTTACGCTGATCCTCGTGATCCCGTTCTTCATGAGTCTCTATTATTCCTTTACCGAATGGAACGGGGTTAGTACAACAGTAACATGGATCGGAATCGAAAATTATAAAAAGATTATGTTCAACGATCCCGACTACTATAAGTCGTTCCTGTTTACGTTCCGGTACGCTATCGTCAGCGTGGTGTTGACCAACGTCGTCGGCTTCCTGCTCGCTCTGCTCCTCACGCAAGCGCTGAAGCTGCGCAACATTCTGCGGACGATCTTCTTCATGCCGAACGTGATCGGGGGGCTGCTGCTCGGTTTTATCTGGAGCTTTATTTTCGTCAAAGGGTTCGCTTCGATCGGGGAACTGACCGGACTGGCTTTCTTCAACCTTCCCTGGCTCGGCGACGCGCCGACCGCGTTCTGGGGGCTTATCATCGTTACGGTATGGAAAGGCGCCGGATACGTGATGGTCATCTATATCGCCGGGTTGTCCAACGTTCCCAAGGATATGATCGAGGCGGCCAGAATCGACGGCGCGACCCGGATGCAGATGCTCTATAAGATCACTCTGCCGCTCATTATGCCGTCCATCACCGTCTGCTTGTTCCTGACGCTGTCGTGGGGCTTCAAGGTGTTCGACCTGATCATGTCCTTAACGAAAGGCGGTCCGTTCAACTCCACGGAATCCGTGTCGCTGAACATCTACCAGGAAGCGTTCCGCAATAACGCGCTCGGTCTCGGCAGCGCCAAAGCGGTCATCTTCTTCCTCATCGTCGCCGTCATCACGATCCTTCAAGTCACCCTGACGAAGAAACGGGAGGTGGAATCCTGATGGAAGCCTATAAGCGCTATACCGGCCGCCTGTTCTCGCTCGAGGTGTTGGGCATCGTGCTGGCCGTCGTGTTCCTGGTTCCGTTCTACTTCGTCCTGACGAACTCGTTCAAGCCGTTCGCCGACATTCTCGTGGACACGACAAGCTTGCCGAAAAGGCTCAGCTTCCATAATTACGAGCAGGTTTGGCAGATCATGAACTTTCCCAAGGTGTTCCTGAACTCCCTGATCATCACCGTGGCCAGCAACGTCGGTCTCGTCGTCATCAGCGCGATGGCCGCTTACCGGATGGTTCGCAACAACAGCCGGGTGAACCAGATTTTGTTTCTGCTGTTCGTCTCGGCGATGATCATTCCGTTCGAATCGATCATGATCCCTCTCGTGAAGCTCGCCGGCACGATCGGATTCCTGAACGAGATCTGGGGCGTCGTCATCTGTTACTTCGGCTTCGGGGTGTCGCTCAATTTGTTCCTCTACCACGGCTTCGTCAAGTCGATCCCCGTGGAGATCGAGGAGGCGGCCATCGTCGACGGCTGCTCCGTGTTCGGACTGTTCTGGCGAATCATCTTCCCGCTGCTCAAGCCGATCACCGTGACCATCGTGCTGCTGAACAGCTTGTGGATCTGGAACGACTTCCTGCTTCCTTTGCTGATCATCAGCGGACCGGAGACGCGGACGATCCCGCTTGCCACCTACTCGTTCTTCGGCCAATATACGAAGCAATGGGATCTCGCCTTGGCCGCCTTGACGCTTGGCGTATTGCCGATCATCGCCTTCTTCCTGGGCATGCAGAGGCACATTATCGAGGGAATCACCGCCGGATCGGTGAAAGGGTAATTCCGGAGACTGCGCAATCCTTATGTCCCAGCTCCCATGACAATAAGTTCCCCCTAATCGTTCAATTTTCTCGGTGTTTCGCTTGATGTTAATTCAATAAAATTAAAATTGTTACAGAGAAGACATTATAAGGGAGGATCACTGCAAATGAAAAAAACGTCCATGGTGCTCATGTCCGCCGCTCTTGCTCTCACCGCCGTCCTGTCGGGGTGCGGAAGCGCGAAAAACAACAATAACGCGAGCTCCCCGGGGGCATCTTCCCCGGCCGGCGAATCGCCCAAGAAAAACGTCACGATCAAGATGTTCCAGTTCAAGGTGGAGATCGCCGAACAGCTGCAGAACCTCGTTAACGAATACGAGAAAGAAACCGGCGTGAAAATTCAGATCGAGACCGTCGGAGGCGGAGCCGACTACGGCGCCGCGTTGAAAGCGAAGTTCAACTCCGGCGACAAGCCCGACATTTTCAACAACGGCGGGTTTTCCGATCTGGACCTGTGGCTGGAAAACCTCGAAGACCTGTCCGATCAGCCTTGGGTGAAGGACCTGGTCAAAGGCACGGACGAACCGATGACCCACGACGGCAAGCTGTACGGCATGCCGATCGGCGTAGAAGGCTACGGCTTCATCTACAACAAGGATCTGTTCTCGCAAGCCGGCATCACGGAATTGCCGAAGACGCTGTCCCAGCTCGAGGACGCGGCCAAGAAGCTGCAAGACAAGGGCATTACGCCGTTCATTAACGGCTACGGGGAATGGTGGGTGCTCGGCAACCACTTCGTCAACCTGCCGTTCGCTTACCAAGCCGATCCGAACGCGTTCATCGCCGGATTGAACGACGGCAGCCAGAAAATCCCGGGCAACGAAGTGTTCGAGAACTGGACGAAGCTGTTCGACCTGACCGTGAAATACGGCGGCAAAAACCCGCTCCAGACCGATTACAATACGCAAGTGACCGAATTCGCTACCGGCAAGGCGGCGATGACCCAGCAAGGCAACTGGACGCAGGTGCAAATCTCGAAGACGAATCCGGACATCAACATCGGCTTCCTGCCGATGCCGATCTCGGAAGACGCGGCGGCGAACGATAAGCTGTTCGTCGGCGTTCCGAACAACTGGGTCGTCAACAAAAACTCCGCGGTGAAGGAAGAAGCGAAAGCGTTCCTGAACTGGATGGTTACCTCGGAGACGGGCAAAAGCTACATTACCAAGGAGTTCAAGTTCATCCCGGCGCTCACGACGATCTCCGCGACGGAGGAAGACCTCGGCGCTCTGGCCAGCGACATCATGAAGTACAACAAGGACGGCAAAGTCCTCTCCTGGAACTGGTTCAAGTTCCCGCAAGGCGAGGCGTCCAGCAAGAAGTTCGGCGACTCCATGCAGGGCTATGTGGGAGGCCAGCTGACTAAAGAGAAAATGCTCGAAGCGTTCCAGAGCACCTGGGACAGCCTGAAGAAGTAAGTTTATACGAGAAGACAACAACCGCCGGGAACCCGATCCTGGCGGTTGTTTCTGTCGACCGGACGCGATCCCCCCGGCTTGGCGCGTTAATCTTGACGTTGTCGCGCTAACTTGACGCTACGCTTTCTTCACGAACTCCGACTTCAGCTTCATCGCTCCGAAGCCGTCGATCTTGCAATCGATATCGTGGTCCCCTTCGACCAGACGGATGTTTTTGACCTTCGTTCCTACTTTGACGACAAGGGAGCTTCCTTTGACCTTGAGGTCCTTGATCACGGTGACCGCATCCCCGTCTTGCAGCCTATTGCCGTAGGCGTCGTTGACGACCTTGATCTCTTCGTTCGTTTCCTCTTCCATGCCGGCCGTCCATTCATGGGCGCATTCCGGACAGATCAAGATTCCTCTGTCCTCGTAAACGTACTCGGATTGGCATTGCGGGCAGTTCGGTAAGCTAGACATGTCTGATCCCCCATTGGCGTATTTGCAGCGAATCGGGCAAGCCAGTTGCCGCTGCGGGCCTATCCATTATAGCAGATCGGCGCAACCGGAGACGGACCCGGCATCCGGCCGTGCGGCTGCGCCCTCGCTTTTCCCGTTATCTGAACAGGTTAAAGAGATAGGCAACCGCATGCCAGAGCGTGACGCATACGTTCCAAAGCGCGGGAATCAGGTTGACGATACTGTGGATCGGATGGAACAGCAGGCCGATGAGGCTGCCTAGAAGCAGCATGACGAGCGCAAGCCCGATTCCGGTTACCGCCTGCAGGATGTCCCAGAAAATAAACGCGATTTTCGTGCCGGCGCCGATGCTGCGGCTAAGCATGCCCGAGTTCGAGAAATAGTCCTTCTCGATCGCGATGTCCGTCTTGATATTGTGCAGCAGCTTGGAAGGCGTATTGACGATATACGAGAAGTTGTAGAGTACGTTCGTCGAGAAATCCAGCGAAGTAGCCACGTAGTTGCCCGACTTGAACTTCAAATGGTAGCGGATATCCGTTTCCCCGAAGGCGAGCGCCATCTCGCGCTTCGTCTTGGCATCCATTTTCTTGACGGAAGGGCCCATCATCTCCATCAGGGCGACGAGATCGGCCTTCGTGTATTCGTCGGAACCCGCCGCGTTCAGCAGCCCGCCCAATCCGCCGTCGGCGCCGTCGCTGTCGTTCACGGCCGAATAGGCCGCCACGACGGCTTTCAATTGATAGGCATCGTCCAGCTCCCCGCTTATCGCTTGGGATCCATATAAAATGACGATGAGTACTGCGCAAAAACCTAGAAACCGTTCCATTCTAGCTGCACGTCCTTTGCTTAGGGTGACTTCGTACTGTCCAATAATACTACGATCGGGTATTTTATCCTAACCATTTTTACCCATGGATTTATGGAACGAAAGTCCCGCCAAGCTTCTTCCGCCGACCCGACGATTCGGAGCGCGCATCCTCGCCGCGTGCCGGCACGCGCAGATCGGCCCTCCGAAAATGAGCAGACGGAAAAACGCCCGCGCTCCGTCGAGACGGGTCTTGCCGTTCCTTAGTAGAAGACGACCTGCTACGGCGTGCTGAAGAGGAACCTTACCGTGAGCGCGGCATAATAGGGGGGATCGTAAAAGGGGTATTTCCAGGCTCGGCCTTGGACGACTATGCTCGAGGAGGATCTCGCGGGTGGCCGATCACGTTTCATTTTATCCTAAAAAAGAAAAAGCGGCGCGGGAAATTCCGCCGCCGCTTTCGATGAATGCCGCTGTTTTGCCGGACCGCGCCTTATACCACGCCTTGCGCGATCATCGCGTCGGCTACCCGTACGAAGCCGGCGATGTTGGCGCCGACGACCAGGTTGCCCGGATGGCCGTACTTCTCGGCAGCGGCTACGCTGTTATGGTAAATATTGCGCATGATATCATGCAGCTTGCTGTCGACTTCCTCGAACGTCCAGGACAAACGCATGCTGTTCTGGGACATCTCCAGCGAGGAGACCGCGACGCCGCCGGCGTTGGCCGCTTTGGCCGGGCCGAACAGAACGCCGCTGTTCAGGAACACTTCGATCGCGTCCAGCGTCGAAGGCATGTTCGCGCCTTCGCCGACCGCCTTGACGCCGTTCTCCACGAGCAGCTTCGCCGCTTGCTCGTCGATCTCGTTCTGCGTTGCGCAAGGCAGGGCGATATCGCAAGGAATCGTCCAGATGCCTTCGCAGCCCGGCGTATACTTCGCGTGGGGATGAGTGAGAACGTACTCGCTGATCCGCTTGCGCTCGACTTCTTTTAATTGCTTCACCAGATTCAGATCAATGCCGTTCGGATCGTAAATATAACCGTTGGAGTCGCTGCATGCGACGACCTTCGCGCCGAATTGCTGGGCTTTCTCGATCGCGTAGATCGAAACGTTGCCCGATCCGGAGACGACGACCGTGCTGCCTTCGAAGCTGAGGCCTTTCGATTGCAGCATCTCGTGCACGAAGTAGACGCAGCCGTATCCCGTCGCTTCCTTGCGCGCCAAGCTTCCGCCGTAGATCAAGCCCTTGCCCGTCAGAACGCCCGCCTCATGGCCGCTTCTGATCCGCTTGTATTGCCCGAACATATATCCGATCTCGCGAGCGCTAACGCCGATATCGCCGGCCGGCACGTCGACGTCCGGACCGATATACCGGTACAGCTCCGTCATGAAGCTTTGCGTGAAACGCATCACTTCGTTCTCCGATTTGCCTTTCGGATCGAAGTCGGAGCCGCCTTTGCCGCCGCCGATCGGTTGACCGGTCAAAGAGTTTTTGAAGATCTGCTCGAAGCCGAGGAACTTGATGATGC
The DNA here is from genome assembly GCA_023418755.1 of Bacillota bacterium. Taxonomy (GTDB): domain Bacteria; phylum Bacillota; class Bacilli; order Paenibacillales; family Paenibacillaceae; genus Cohnella. The sequence goes on from JAEZZE010000077.1 coordinate 9,641, forward strand.
CCAGGTTCACGCTCGGGTGGAAGCGCAGGCCGCCCTTGTA
>JAEZZE010000128.1 GCA_023418755.1 Bacillota bacterium
GACCGTTAACGGGGGCGGAATCGGCCCGCGAGTGGGAATAACGGTCTGTCAGACCGTTAACGAAGGCGGAACCGGCCCGCGAGTGGGAATAGCGGTCTGCCAGACCGTTAACGATGGCGGAATCGACCCGCGAGAGGGAATAACGGTCAGCCAGACCGTTAACGGAGGCGGAACCGGCCCGTGAGAGGGAATAACGGTCTGCCAGACCGTTAACGGGGGCGGAATCGGCCCGCGAGTGGGAATAACGGTCTGTCAGACCGTTAACGAAGGCGGAACCGGCCCGCGAGTGGGAATAGCGGTCTGCCAGACCGTTGCACTCGCAATCCCGCGATAAGACAACAACGCGAGGGGCTGTCCCAACGGCTTACGGGGATAGTCCCTTTGCTATCCGAAGAGGTGCGGCGGATGACGGTCATTTTATCGATCATAGCTTTGCAAATTACGTACGTCAGCATGCTATCTATCCGCTTCATATTAATGGTCAAGGGCATCCGGTACGTCGCTTCGATGATGAGCGCGGTCGAGATCGGCATCTACGTTATCGGCTTTAAGCTCGTCCTCGATAATCTGGACAACCCTCTGAATCTGATCATCTACTGTTTAAGCTACGGCGCGGGCGTGCTGCTCGGCATCCGGATCGAGGAGCGGCTGGCGATCGGCTATATTACGGTGCAGATTACGACGAAGGAGGAGTTCGGCCATTTGGCCGATCATCTAAGGGCTCGAGGCTACGGGGTAACCCGCTGGCCGGGAGAGGGCCGGGAAGGCCGCCGCTGGGTGCATAACGTCGTGCTTCCGCGCAAGCAGCAGCAGAACGTGTATCGGGAAGCGATTGCGATCGATCCGAACTGTTTTATCGTCAGCTACGAGCCCAAGCTTTTTCACGGCGGTTTTATGACCCGGAAAATGTAATCCGCGAAACATCCGACTGGAGGAACGAAAATGGGACAACGGCAGGCTAAGGAAATGGGCGGCAAAAGCGTGATCATCCGGCTGGACATCAGCGGCGACCGAATGAACTTCGGACTTGTCGCCAACATCGTGTCCAGCCTCGGCGGCGATATCGTCGCCATCGACACGATCCATATCGGCAACGAGGGCAGCGTGCGGGACATGACGGTGAACGTCGTCGACGCGTCGGGCATACAGCTTATTCTGGAGGCGATCGGCAAAATTCCGGGCATCCGCGTCGTAAACACGTCCGACCGGACGTTCCTGCTTCACTTGGGCGGCAAGATCGAAGTAACGCCGAAGGTGACGATCCAGAACCGCGACGATCTGTCGCGCGTATATACGCCGGACGTTGCCCGGGTATGCGAGGCCATTCGGGAAGACCCGGACAAGGCGTTCTCTCTGACCGTCAAGCGCAATACCGTCGCGGTCGTCTCCGACGGCACCGCCGTTCTCGGGCTTGGCGACATCGGACCGAAGGCGGCGATGCCGGTCATGGAAGGGAAGGCGATGCTGTTCAAGCAGTTCGCGGGCGTCGACGCGTTCCCGATCTGTCTCGAGACGACGGATCCGGAAGAGATCGTCCGCACGATCAAAGCGATTTCTCCGGCGTTCGGCGGCATCAATCTGGAAGACATTTCTTCGCCGAGATGCTTCGAGATCGAAGAGCGCCTTCGAGAGGAACTGGACATTCCCGTTTTCCACGACGATCAGCACGGGACGGCCGTCGTCACTTACGCGGGTTTGATCAACGCGCTGAAAATCGCGGGCAAGCAGCTATCCGACGCGACGGTCGTCGTGTGCGGAATCGGCGCGGCCGGCGTGGCGATCAGCAAAATACTGCTGTCCGCGGGCGTCAAGGAGTTGATCGGCATCGACAAGGAGGGCATTCTCGTCCAAGGCGAAGCGTACTCGAATCCGGTAAAAACGGCGTTTGCCGAATTTACGAATCCGAATCGCAAAACCGGCTCTCTGAAAGAGGCGCTGGAAGGCGCGGACGCGTTTATCGGCGTGTCCGCGGGGGGAATGCTGTCGCGGGAGGACGTGCTGCGGATGGCGTCGAATCCGATCGTGTTCGCGATGGCCAATCCGTCCCCGGAAATTCTGCCAGGCGACATCGACGACATCGTCGCGGTCGCCGCGACGGGGCGATCGGACTATCCGAACCAGATCAACAACGTGTTATGCTTCCCCGGCATTTTCCGGGCGGCGCTGGATTGCCGGGCGACCGCGATCAACGAAGAGATGAAGCTCGCCGCGGCGGAGGCGATCGCATCGGTCATCCCGGACGACAAGCTGAGCAAGTATTACATCATTCCGAGCGTCTTCGACCAATCGGTCGTGGAGCGGATTCGCGACCGCGTCGTTCGCGCGGCGATGGTCTCCGGAGCGGCTCGCAGAATTCCGAAGGAGTACAGATAGCCCGCAGTCGCCAAAGCGTTCGAAGCCGCTCGCCGCACATCGACAACTTCGCGAACAACTCGTCGATCGTCTTGAAAAAGACGCGATTTCGGTGCAAGATGGAGCGAGGAAGTTATGGCGGGACGAGGAGCTGACTGCGGATGTTTTTGCACTTTATACAGGAGAGGGAGCACAGGAAAGCTTTTCTCGAACTGGCCCATGCCGTGGCGAACGCGGACGGATTCGTAAGCGGCAGCGAAAAGCGTTATCTGCAGGGGGTATGCTCCGAGCTGGGGCTGGAAGAGCATTTGCGGATCGTTTCGCCGCCGAGAGAGCTGGAGGAAGTATTGTCCGGAATCCGGGACCGACGCGTCCAGCATCTTTTTTTCTTGGAGATCTTATTGCTCGCCTACGCGGATGGAGACTATTGCGAAGAAGAAAAGCAGATCGTCATGGACATGAAGCGGATGTTCGATCTTCCGGACGAGACGTACGAAGCGTTCAAGTCGTGGGCGATCTCGTACGACCGGCTCAGAACGGAAGGCATGCAGCTCATCTTGAATCCAATCGAATGATCGAGGGGCTGTCCCCTAAGTACAAAGAGTCGTACCGAACGATGATCGATGGAATGATGCAAGTCGCATCTATCTCCTTCCGATGCTATACGATCCTGAAATTTGAATGGTAAACCCGTAACAGGGTCTTTTCAGGACCGTATGAGGCAGTCTCCAGGAGATAGATGCTTCTTCTTTTTCATCGATCATCTTGTACGCCCTTCCTTAGGGGACAGCCCTGTTTGCTGTCAGGGGACGGCCGGTTCCATCGCGCATTCGGCCGGTTCGATCTTGCGCCCGGCCGACATGCGGATTCCGACGAGCAGGCTGCGGGAGATGAGTCCTGCCATGTTCATGACCAGATGCAGCCGCGTGCTCTGAAGAGCCTGATAGCCCAGCAGCCCACCGATGTTCACGATGCCGGACACGTGAATGTCGCCCACCGGCGGCAGCTGCTTGTTGACGCCCGCGCCCGGCAGCAGCGGGCCGTCTCCGATCATGACGGCTCCGATGCTGGAGGCTTGCCCGAGACAAGCGTCGACGCCGATGACGAACGGGTCCTCGAACCGGACGTAAAGCCTGTCCATCGTATCCGCTAGGTTCATCGCATGAACGGGGTTTTCCAACGTGCCAAAAACATCGAACTCGGAAGATCGGTACTTGCAGAGCAGGGTGCCCGTCAGCGGACCGAGCGAATCCCCCGTGCAGCGATCGGTTCCGATACAGACGACGACGATGCGCCTGCGCGGCGAAAGTCGGTCGAAATACGAGCCGAACCGGCTGGCAAGCCGCATGGATGCGGCCGGATCGGTATAGATGACGTAGCGGGACGTTGACGGAATAATCATAGTCGTTCCTTCACCTCGTTTTGCAGGCATAATGATCATCTTACGATTCTATCGCTTAAATGATACATTATGTATCAAGAAAAGGTTGTCGCTTTATCGCCTGCTTGCGACGCAAGTTGCGCGATTGTTCGACAAGGCCCGTCCGCCGGGAGAAAAACGGAGTCGCCGGAACTTCCGCCCCTCTAGGCGAATACCCTGCTATCAGTTCGAATGGATGGAGGGTTGCTCAATGATTCCCGGATATGCCTATTTCGGGCAGGAGACGAAATGCAAGCAAGTGCCGATCACGTTCCCGCCCCAGCATCAGGATCGCCAGCCCGGGCTGGAATACAAGATGACGCCCCCGCCGATCTCCGATAATCCGGCTTACCGCGGAAGCGGCAAGCTAGCCGGCAAAGTCGCGATCATTACGGGCGGAGACAGCGGTATCGGGCGGGCGGTGGCCATCGCCTTCGCCAAGGAAGGCGCGGACGTGGCGATCGCGTATTTGTACGAGCGGGAGGATGCGATGGCGACGCAGCGGATGGTCGCCCATTACGGCGGAAGATGCCTGCTCTTGGAAGGAGACTTGCGCCGGCCCGAGTTTTGCCGCGAAGTCGTCCGCCGAACGATCGAGTGCTACGGCCGGCTCGATATTTTGATCAACAACCAGGGCGTGCAGTTCCCGCAAAACAGCATTGCGGACATCTCCGATTCCCAGCTCGAGGATACGTTCCGGACGAACATTTTCCCGATGTTTTATATGACCAAAGCCGCTCTTCCCCACCTGTGCCCGGGAAGCGCCATCGTGAACACCGCGTCCGTCACCGCTTACGCGGGAGCCCCGCTGCTGGTGGACTATTCGGCGACGAAGGGGGCGATCGTATCCTTTACCCGCTCGCTTTCCCTTCAGTTGGTCCGGGCGGGCATTCGCGTGAACGCCGTCGCGCCCGGGCCGATCTGGACGCCGCTCATCGTCTCCAGCTATTCCGCCGAATACGTGAAGACGTTCGGACTCGAGACGCCGATGAAACGCGCCGGACAGCCGTTCGAGCTGGCTCCGACCTACGTCTATCTGGCTTCTCACGACTCCTCGTTCGTCACCGGGCAGGTGCTCCATGTCAACGGCGGGATCATGACGGAGACGTAACAACGAACAATAGCGGCATCCGCGGCCCGCCGGAACTTCGGCGGGCATCTTCGACTGTAAGGTCTTGTTTATGCGGCGAATACGATTCGTTTTGTAATTATTCATACCCGCATCCGAAAAAAACCAAAAGGATCGAAAGCCTCGGCGCCGAATGTATATCCTTCGGCGTTTTGCCGTCGGAAGGAGCAAGTCCGGTGTTAGCCAACCTCGCGCGAATGGCGCTGAACCGCTTATTGAACCGGAAGAGCATCCAGTTTCAGCTCTTCCTGACGTTCATGATCATCAACCTCGTCCCGATCGTCGTCATCGGCTATTTTACGTTCCGGGTATCGTCCGCCACGATCTCCGAAGAGGTGAAAAACAGCAACGAGCAATTGATGGGCGAGATCGTCGGCAATTACGAGCTGTATTTCCGCAACATCGAGATCGACGCGAACAAATTCGCTTCCCAGATGGTCAACAATAATATCCGGTTGAACGAAAAAGTGTACTTCTTCGATACGTTCATCGTGGAAAATATTATGGAGATCAACGATTATCTGCACAGCACGTTCGAAGCGACCGGCAATTTCCTCAGCATTCGGGTCTTTTCCGACAACGGCCATTTCATCAGCAGCGCGTTTAACCAGGAGACGTACGAGGTGTATTCTTACAACTCGGACGAGGATCTGGCCTGGCGAGAAGCGATGCGGAACAATCGGGAAAACAAGCTCATCTTCGACGTGCATCCGCTCAACCGGGAAGGCCTGCTCAGTCTCGTGGCGTCCAAGCCCGTCATGAATCCGTTCAGCGGCAAGCGGATGGGCTATATCAGCTTCGACAAGGAGATCGACTCGTTCGCCTCGTTGTTCCAGCCGTTCGAGCAAAGGGCCGGCAGCACGATTCAACTCGTGTCCAGGGAAGGCAAAATCTTGTACCATACGGACATGGACCGGATCGGAACCCGGGTCGATCCGGTCTGGTTCGCCCGGATCACGGCTTCGTTTGACGCCGCGAACGGCGAGGCCGAGACGGTCGACAAGGACAGCATGGTGCTCGCGAGCTTGATGCCGAACCAGGACGCGTACATGATCAGCTCCGTTCCGCTTTCGCTCATCAACAGCCAGGTCGAATCGATTCGCAACCTGACGATCTTCGTTATGCTGCTCTCGGTCGTGCTCGTATTCGGCTTGTCGTTTCTGTTGTCGGTCTATATTTCCAAGCCGATCAAGCAGCTGAGCAAAGCGATGCAGCAGGTCGAACGCGGCAGGCTGAACGCCCGCATTCCGCTGATGGAATCGAATCTGGAGACGTGGCAGCTCGGCAAAAGCTTCGAATCGATGCTCGCGCGCATCAACGAGCTCGTCAAGACCCAATACGAGATGGAGCTGCACAAGAAGGATGCGGAGCTGAAGGCGCTCATGATGCAGATCAATCCGCACTTCCTGTACAACACGCTCGAGGTGATCAGCGGTATCGCGGATTACGAGCAAGTGTCGCAGATATCGGAAATTACGCAGTCGCTGAGCCGGATGCTGAGATACAATATCGATCTGAAGACAGAGGAAGTGAGGCTCTCGGAGGAGATCGACAACTGCAGCAATTTCCTTCTGATTCTGAAGAGCCGGTTCGGGGACAAGCTTCGGGTGGAGCGGAGAATCGATCCCGAAGCGCTTCCGTACAAAATTCTGAAAATCACGCTCCAACCGCTGATCGAGAACGCGGTGAAGCACGGCGTAGAGAGGAAGCTCGGGGAAGCGACGATCAAGCTTTCGGTCGAGAAGCAAAGCGACCAAATCGAAATCCGCATCTCGGACAACGGAACGGGCTTCGACCGGGAAGCCCTCGAAGCGTTCGAGGCATTCAAGCAGCAGTCGGCGTCCACGTTCTATGAACCCGGAGACGCCAAGAAAGTCGGACTGAAAAACGTCTATTTGCGGCTCCGCATTCTGTTCGGAGACCGGCTCGCCTTCGATATCGACAGCATAGAGGGGGAAGGCACGGACATCGCGATCCGCTTTCCCGCCATACCCGCAAAATAATGGAGGTTATCGCCATGCAACAGCAGCCGTTCGCCGTAAGAATATTGGTCGTAGAGGACGAGATCGGGGTTAGGCGCAGCTTGATCGGCAAGCTGAGAGGCATCGAACTGCCGATCGAAATCGCGGGAGAAGCGGAGAACGCCGAGCAGGCGCTCGAGATGATGGAGAAGGAAACGCCGGATATCGTGCTGCTCGACATGCGCATGCCGGGCATGGGCGGCTACCGGTTTCTGCCGATTCTGCAACGGCAATTCCCGAGCGTCAAGACGATTATTCTAAGCGGCTATTCCGACTTCGAATACGTGCTGCAATCGCTGCGCAGCGGCGCGGTGGATTACTTGACGAAGCCGGTCATCAAGGAGGAGCTCGAGAAGGCGCTGCAGAAGACGATCCGCATGATCCGGTCCGAGCAGGAGAGAAGCCGCCGGGATATCGCGACGGGCCTGCTCCTGAATCAAGCGGTTCCGCTGCTCAAGCATCAGATCATGAACCGGATTTTGAAGCCGATGTCGTCCCGGTCGGCCGCGGATAAGCTGAGCCGGCTCGGCGTCCTGCTCGAATTTCCGCGTTATGCGATGCTCGTCGTCCGCATCGCGGACTACGGGAACGTGAAGGCTCAATTCATGCAGGATGCCGGACTCGTGTTTTTCGTCTTCGAGAACATCGCACGGGACACGCTGGCTATGCCGGTCTACTGCTTCCCGCGCGAAGGAAAGGAAGGCGAATACGTCGGGCTGCTCGGACTGGCTTCGTCCGAATCCGCGAACGAGCAGACGGCCGCTTGGAGGCAATCGTTCGAGCAGCTGCTCGGGAACCTCCGGCAGTATGGCAGATTCGGGGCGCGCGTTCTCGTGACTCCGTCTTTTGCCGATCTTCAGGCGGCGGGCATGGCGTATCGGCAAGCGGAGGAGCGGCTGAAGTTCGACGGGGAGCCGGAAGATGAGGCTGTCCTGTTTCTATCGGATGGGGACAAATGGGTTTGGCAGGCGGGAGGAAGCCCCGACCCGGGATGGGAAGCGCTGGAGGAAGCGGTCGTAGGGAGGAACGCCAAGGAGCTTCAGGAGACGATCAAAGCGTTCTTCGACAAGCCGGTGCCCGCCAAGCATGCGGCGGCCGCCGTTTACTACGCGCTCGAACAGATCGTCGACCGGTTGTTCATGGAGCCCGAACCGATGAGGAGAAGAATGCCGGAGCTGGGCAAGCTGCTCGACAGGACGGCGGATGCCGCCGAACTGAAGGAGGAGCTGCTCGTGCTCGCCGTCCAGATCGGGGAAGCGGCCTCCAAACGCAATCAGGGAGAGGCAAGGCAGATGATCCAGCAAGCCCAGAAATACATCGACGAGTCCTACTTCGAGGAGATCACGCTGGAGGCGTTATCGAAGAAGTTTTACCTGAACCGGACGTACTTCAGCGAACTGTTCAAGAACGAGACCGGCTGGACGTTCAAGAAGTACTTGAACCACGTCCGCGTGGAGAAGGCGAAGCAGCTTCTCGTCGAACACGAGCTGCGCCCGTCGGTCGTGGCCGAACTGGTGGGGATGAAGGATCCGGTTTATTTTACCGTCCTGTTCAAGAAGCTGACCGGCTATCCGCCCGGCGAGTATCAGAAGAGAATGTCCGCCATGGGCATCTAGCCGGATTAACGGTTCTTGATGAAATAATCCACGTTCTCCTGCGTCACCAGCCGATAAGGAATAAAATAGCTTTTCGCCACTTGGCCGTTCTGCGCGATGTTGATCGCCAGGTTCACGGCCATTTTGGCTTGTCCGGTCGCGTTCTGGAAGACGGTCGCGGTCAGCTTGCCGTCTTTGACCGCCTGCAGCGCGTCCGGTATGGCGTCGACTCCGATGATCGGGACGCGGATGCCGGCTTCCTCCATGTAATCGAGCGCGCCGAGCGCCATTCCGTCGTTGTGAGAGACGACGGCGTCGATCTCGGAGCCGTGTTCGGCGTACCATTTCTTCATGAATTCGTAAGCTTCCGCGCGCGACCAGTTGGCGGTCTCCTCCTCCAGCACGCGAATATTCGGATATTTGTCGAGCACGTTCAGAATGCCCCGGGCCCGTTGAATTTGCGAGGACTGCGCGAGCAGCCCCTTGAGAATGACGATGTTGCCTTCTCCTCCGAGCGTTTCCGCGATGTACTGCATTTGAATTTCCCCGGCCTGGATATCGTTGGAGCCGACGTAGGTCGTCAGCCTGTCGGTATCCGGAATCGTATTGATGCCGACGACCGGTATGCCGGCGCCGATCGCGAGCTGAACGGCTTCGTTGGATTTCGCGGCGTTCAACGGGTTCAGTATGATGACGTCCACTTTTTTCGCGATCATATCTCTGACGTCCGCGATTTGCTGCTCCGCGTCGACGTTTCCCTCGTAAGAAAACAACTCGATATTTTCCCGCGAAGCGGCTTCCTCCTCCAGCTTGATTTTGATCATATCCGTAAACTCGAAGCTCCCCAGCACCGTGAATCCGAGCCGGATCGGCTCCTGCTTCGTCTCTGCCGGCGCCCGGGAAGAAGGGGGCGTGCCGGAAGACCGCGGCTCGCGGTCGCTTCCTCCGAAGCAGCCCGTCAACGCCAGACTCAACAAGATGAAAAGTAGTGAAGCTTTCCGCATGAAGTCCGGCACCTCCGTTCGTTATTCCTACTTCACTAGATTACCACAGTCGATCCGGTACGTAAGAATGGAATCGTCGTTCCCGAAAAAAACAAAACCGATTCCCGAAACGCGCGAAAGCAATCCGCCCGCCTTTCGCGGAGCAGAAGGGATCACAAGCGGAATCTGAAAAAATCGAAATGTTTTCGCGGAACATCCGCCTTAGAATTCGGGGTAGGCAAGCGGCGAAGAAGCCAATATCGAGCCGGACAGGGTGAAACTCATGGATGCCGACACGGTCGTGTTGGAAATGCGCAACATCTCGAAATCTTTTCCGGGCGTTCATGCCTTGAAAAACGTAAACCTCGCAGTCAGGAAAGGAACCGTGCACGCCTTGATGGGCGAGAACGGCGCCGGAAAATCCACGTTGATGAAAATTTTGATCGGCATGTACACGCAGTACGACGGCGAGATTCTGTACAAAGGCCGCAAGCTCGTTCACGCGAATATCCGCGACGCGATCGACGCCGGGATCTCGATGATTCACCAGGAGCTGTCCTACGTTCCCGATATGACCGTCGCGGAAAACTTGTTTCTCGGCAACGAGCCCCGGAACAAGTGGGGCGTCATCGATCGGAAGAAGCTCCGCGAGGACACGATCAGCTATTTGAAGCTGGCGGGCGTGGAGATCGATCCGGCCGCGCGGATGAAGAATCTGAGCGTATCCGAGCGGCAAATGGTCGAAATCGCCAAAGCGATCTCGTACCAATCGGACGTCATCATCATGGACGAACCGACCTCGGCGATCTCCGACCGGGAAGTGGAGCGGTTGTTTAAGATCGTCGAGGGCTTGAAGAAGAGAGGCGTCGCGATCATCTACATTTCTCACAAGATGGACGAGATTTTCCGGATCGCGGACGAGTTCACCGTGCTGCGCGACGGCACCTACGTCGGAACGGAGCCGATCGCGGGCGCGGACATCGGCCGGATGATCTCGATGATGGTCGGGCGCGAGCTGAAGGAGCTGTTTCCTCCGCGAACGCCGGCATACGGGCCTGCCGTTCTGACCGTTCGCGGCCTGACAAGGAAAGGCGTCTTCGAGAACGTGTCGTTCGAAGTCCGCAAAGGCGAGATTCTCGGCATCGCCGGATTGATGGGCTCGGGGCGGACGGAAGTCGTCAATTGCATCTACGGCCTGGACCGCCCCGACGGCGGCGAGATCCGCATCGGGGAAGCGCCGGTCCGTATCCGTTCGCCGAAGGACGGCATCTCGAAGGGCATCGGGCTCGTCAGCGAAGACCGTAAAACGCAAGGTCTCGTGCTGCAGCTGTCCGTCAGGGAAAACATGATGCTGTCCAACTACCGGCTATGCTCGCGCTCCAGCGTCGTTTCCGACGCGAAGGAGAAGCGGATCGCCGACGACATGATCCGGGAGCTGGCGATCAAGACGCCGGGCCGCGAGCAGAAAGCGAAAAACCTGAGCGGCGGCAACCAGCAGAAAATCGTGATCGGCAAAGTGCTGCTGGGAAATCCCGACCTGCTCATCCTGGACGAACCGACACGCGGCATCGACATCGGCGCGAAGTCGGAAATCTATAAGCTGATCTCGAAGCTGGCGGACGAAGGCAAGGCGATTATCGTCGTCTCGTCGGAGCTGCCGGAGATTATCGGGCTGAGCGACCGGATCCTCGTTCTCCACGAAGGCAAAGCGACGGGGGTGCTGTCCAGGGAAGAAGCAAGCGAGCAGAACATTATGGCGCTCGCCTTCGGCAAGCAAACGCAACAGATGAATCCATAAGGGAGTCGTTCTCATGAGCCATGCGATGAAATCCGCTCTAACGGGCGATTGGTTAAGAAAATACGGGCTGCTGCTGGCGCTGGTCGTTCTCTGCGCGGTATTCGCCTCGATGTCGCCGGTCTTCCTGACCGAACGAAATCTGCTGAACGTGCTCAACCAGGTGTCCATCAACGCCACGCTGGCGATCGGCGTCACCTTCGTCATTCTCATCGGAGGGATCGACCTGGGGCTCGGGTCCTACGTCGCCTTGACCGGCTGCTTGGCCGCCTTGTTCGCCGGGTCGGGCGAAGGGGCTTTCGTCCCGATCGTTCTCGGCGTCGCGGGGGGCCTGTTGATCGGCCTCGTGAACGGGGTGACGATCACGAAAGGGAAGCTTGCGCCGTTCATCGTTACGCTGGGCATGATGACGATCGCGCGGGGAGGGGCGCTCGTCATTAGCGGCGGGAGGCCGATCTCCAACCTTTCCCCGTCGTTCAACGCGATCGGCGGTACGTTGTTCGGTATCCAAATCCCGGTGCTTATCGTGCTCGTCGTCTTCCTTCTCTCCTTGTTCGTGCTGAACAAGACGGTATTCGGGCGCTACGTCTACGCCGTCGGCGGCAACGAAGAAGCGGCGAGAGCGTCGGGCATCAACGTGCACCGAATCAAGCAGTACGTGTACGTGCTATGCGGAGGCCTTGCCGGGGTGG
>JAEZZE010000199.1 GCA_023418755.1 Bacillota bacterium
CCCTGAGCCTGACCTGGATGAGGTACGAGCACCCGAGCCAGGCGATCGTAAGCGACTCCAAGGCGGTACGGGAAATCGAGAAAAGACAGAACGTCAAGCTGAATCTCCAGAGCGTTCCGCAAAGCAACTACGACGACAAGAAAAAAACGCTGATCGCGACGAACACGATTCCGGACGTTATTCTCGTCAAGCAGGACGACATCCAGAATTATTCCGATACGGGCGTGTTCCTGGATTTGACTTCGTACATCGACCAGATGCCGAACTTCAAGAAGGTGCTGGAGGATCATCCCGAGGTCAAGAACAACTATATCGACGGAAAGCTGTTCGGTTTCCCGCTGGTTACCAAATGGGATCTTCAGGCGGGACAAATCCCGATGATCCGGATGGATTTGCTGAAAAAGAACGAATTGGCAGTCCCGGCGACGTACGACGAACTCTATGAGGCGTTGAAGAAGCTGAAGGAAGCCAACCCCTCTTCCTTCCCGTTCGCATCCCGGGCCGCCAACGGCTTGACCGGCACGGAAAATCTGATCAACCCGATCGCTTTCGGCTTCGGAAGCGGCTACACGACGAGCAACGGCACGAAGGTTTATTACGATCCGGCGACCAAGCGTTACGAGTTCGGGCCTTATTCCGACGCGTTCAAGGAAGCGATCTCCTGGCTGCATAAGCTGTACAGCGAGAAGCTGCTCGACCAGGATTACACGACGGCGACTTCCCAGACGTGGCAAGAGAAGCTCAATTCCGGCAAATCGTTCTACTTCCAGGACAACAACGGCTTCGGCAATACGTTCAACACGATCATGCAGCAGCAGGATCCCGAGGCCAAATTCGATATGATACCGGTACTGGAAGGCCCGGGCGGCGTGAAGCGCAATCTGGTCTACAGCCTGGATCATCTGAGCGAATCGTACGTGATCAGCTCGAAGATCAAAAATCCGGACAAGGTTATCGCGTTCATCGATTGGATGTACGGCGAAGAGGGAACGAACATCACTTCCCTTGGCGTAGAGAACGAAGATTACGTCATCGAGAACGGCGAGTTCAAGCTGACCGAAGAATCCGAAAAGAAGTATATGGATAAGCCGGTTCCGTATTACGCCATGCAGTCCGATCTTGGCACGGGGTATTTGGGATTGGCGATGCATTACGACGACCGTCCGAACATTCCGTTCCAAGCGCCGGATTCGCTGGCCTGGAGCGATACGAACCTGAAGAACGTAGAGGCCGGCATCAACTTCCGTTTCACGAACGATCCTCCGTTCAACAAGGAGGAGCGGGAGCGCCTGAAGCAGCTCAGAACCGAGCTGGACTCGTTCATCACTTCGAATATGGACAAGTTCATCATCAAGGACGGAGCGTTGGAGAGCGAGTGGGAGGCTTTCGTCGAGCAGTGCAAAACCAAAGGCGCGGATGAGCTGCTCAAAATCTATAACGACGCGTTGGCAAGAGTACAGTCTTAAGAAATGAATGCAGAGCCGCTGCCCCCAAGGCCCTTCGCGGGGCGGCGGCTTTGTCATGGGAAGGGAGAGATTACCGATGGCCTCGTCAAGCAAAGCCGCGGCATCCGGTTGGAGCGAAGCTCGCAGAAAAATAAAGAAGAGCAAGGCGCTATACGTGATGTTTTTGTTTCCGACGGTTTATTTTCTGATATTTCATTACGCACCGATGGTCGGCAATCTAATGGCTTTCCAGGAATATTCGATCGTGAAAGGCTTCTTCGGAAGCTCCTGGGCCGGAACGAAGTATTTCGAGCAATTTCTGAACGATTCCTACTTTTGGCAAGTGGTGCGCAATACCGTTCTTCTGAATCTTTATTCCTTGATTTTCTTTTTTCCCGCGCCGATCGTATTCGCTCTTCTCCTGAACGAGCTGCGCGTTCAACTGTTCAAGCGTTTCGTCCAATCCATCACGTACATTCCGCACTTCCTGTCCACCGTGGTCGTGGCGGGCATGCTGGTCAATTTCTTGTCCTCGGACGGCTTGATCAATCAGTTCCGGGGAATGCTCGGGGGCGATCCGATTACCTTCCTGTCGTTGCCGGAGTGGTTCCGGACGATCTTCATCGGCTCGGACATTTGGCAGGGGCTCGGTTGGGGATCGATCATCTATTTGGCCGCATTGACCGGCATCGACCCGACGCTCTACGAGGCGGCGACGATCGACGGCGCCAGCCGGTGGAAGAAGATACGTCACATAACGATTCCCGGCATTATGACCGTCATCATGGTGATGCTCCTGCTTAATCTCGGACATATGCTGTCCGTCGGCTTCGAGAAAATCCTGCTGCTGTACAGCGGACCGACCTACGAGACGGCTGACGTCATCCAAACCTATGTTTATCGCAGAGGGCTGATCGACAGCGACTTCAGCTTCGCGGCCGCGGTCGGCATTTTCCAATCGGTGCTGTCGTTCGTGCTCGTCATCTCCGCTAACCAGATATCCAAAAAATTCAATGGCGCGAGATTGTTCTAAGGGGGGAGATCGATGACAACCAAAAAAACCTGGTTCGACGGGGTCAACCTCGTCCTTATGCTGCTGTTGCTCGTCGTTACGCTGTACCCGCTCTATTATATGGGCATCGTGTCCATCAGTTCGGGAGGCGCGGTAAGCCGCGGGGAGGTGCTGTGGCTTCCGAAGGGGATCAACCTGCAGGCTTACAAATACGTGTTAGACGATCCCGCGGTGCTTCGGTCGTACGGCAACACGGTTTTCTATACCGCGCTCGGAACGCTTATCAGCCTAGTGTTGACGACGCTGTGCGCGTATCCGCTGTCCCGCAATCATTTCTACGGACGGGCGGTCTTCTCGTTGTTCGTCATCTTCACGATGTTCTTCGACGGCGGACTGATTCCCCGTTTCATGGTCGTGCATGGACTCGGCATGGTCGACACGATCTGGGCGCTCGTCATTCCGACGGCGATCAGCGTGTTTAATATGATCCTGATGCGGACGTTCTTCGAACAAATTCCCGAGGCGCTTCACGAGTCTGCGACGGTCGACGGAGCGGGGGAATATCGGACGCTTCTGCAGATCGTGCTGCCGCTGTCCATGCCGGTCATGGCCACGATGTTCCTGTTTTACGCGGTCGGACAGTGGAACAGCTTCTTCCCCGCGCTGATCTATTTGAACGAGAAAGAGCTGTATCCGCTGCAGATCATTCTGCGCAACATCGTCATTCAAGGCGATATGGCTTCCCAGACGACCCAGATGGGGGCGGACATGGCGACGATGTCGGCTACGATCAAGTACGCGGTCGTCTACGTGGCGATTCTTCCCGTGCTGTGCATTTATCCGTTCGTGCAAAAATATTTCGTTCAAGGCGCGATGCTCGGTTCGGTAAAAGGGTAAGCGAAGAGGAGACGCGAAGCATGAAGAAGACGAACTTGAGAGAGGAGTTCCGGCAGCCCGGCACGGAACATCGTTCCGCGCCGTTCTGGGCATGGAACGATAAGCTGGAGCGGGAGGAGCTCGTTCGGCAGATCGAAGGGATGAAGGAGCAGGGAGCGGGCGGCTTCTTCATGCATTCTCGGGACGGGCTGGAAACCCGGTATATGAGCGAGGAATGGATGGAACACGTCCGAACGGCTGTCCAGGCCGCCTCCGAGCGGGGGATGACCGCGTGGATCTATGACGAGGACCGCTGGCCTTCGGGTTCGGCGGGAGGCATCGTCCCGTCGCATGGCGACGCTTATCGCGCCAAGGGGCTGACGATCGAGGTCGTTCGGGAAGCGGTAGAGGCGGACGAGTCCTTCGCGGCGCTGTTCCGGGCGGAGATCGACGGGATGGAGATCGGGCGCTGCGAGCGGCTGGAATGCCGTTCGGGCGTCCGTTATCCGGAACCGGACGCCGGAGAGGCGCTGCTCGTGCTGCGGATCGAGGTGGCGGAAGCCTGCGAATGGTTCAACGACGAATCGCCGCACGATACGCTCAACCCGGATTCCGTCCGGCTGTTCATCGAGACGACCTACGAAGCGTATAAGGAAGCGGCCGGAGAGCAGTTCGGCAAGACGATCGCCGGAGTGTTCACGGATGAGCCGAGCGCGGCCGACCGGCACTGCAAGTTCACGGAAGGCAGAGGCTGGCTGCCGTGGACGTATTC
>JAEZZE010000226.1 GCA_023418755.1 Bacillota bacterium
GTCGAGCCAGTTCCCGAACCTGCAGAACATTCCGATCCGCCTGGAGGAAGGCCGTCAGATCCGCAAAGCGTTCGTACCGTCCGAGCCGGGCTGGACCATTCTCGCGGCGGATTATTCGCAGATCGAGCTTCGGGTGCTCGCTCATATTTCCGGAGACGACGGACTGAAGGAAGCCTTTTTGAAAGAAATGGACATCCATACGAAGACGGCGATGGACGTGTTCGGGGTTACGGCGGACCGGGTAGACGCCAATATGAGACGCCAAGCGAAAGCCGTCAATTTCGGCATCGTATACGGGATCAGCGATTGGGGCTTGTCGCAGAACCTGAATATTACGCGCGGCGAGGCGGCCGACTTCATCGAGCAGTATTTCGTGGCGTTCCCGGGAGTGCGCCGCTATATGACCGATATCGTGGAGCAGGCAAGAAGAGACGGCTATGTGACGACGCTGCTGGAGCGCCGCCGTTACTTGCCGGAGATCCGCCATTCCAACTTCAACCTGCGCTCTTTCGCGGAGCGTACGGCGATGAATACGCCGATCCAAGGGACCGCGGCGGACATTATCAAGCTGGCGATGATGCGGATGAGCGAGGAACTCTCCGGGGGCGGCTTGCGCAGCCGGATGCTGCTGCAGGTTCATGACGAATTGGTGTTCGAGGTGCCGGAGGATGAATTGGAGACGATGAAGACGCTCGTGCCGGAGACGATGAAAAACGCGTTGAAGCTCGACGTGCCGCTGCTGGCGGAAGTCAGCGTCGGCTCCAATTGGTACGAGGCAAAGTAATCGGCAGAAACGGAAGTCGAACCAAGACCCAGCAAAGTGACGGCCCAATGGAATGGGGAAAGGCAACAAGAAGGAAGGGAAGAGAAATGCCGGAATTGCCCGAGGTGGAGACGGTTTGCCGCACCTTGAATCGATTGATCGCGGGGAAGAAGATCGAACGCGTGACGGTTAATCTGCCGCGCATTTTGCAGAAGCCGGACGACCCGCAAGCGTTCGCCGCCATGCTGGAAGGAAGGACGTTCCAATCCGCGGAACGCCGCGGGAAGTTTCTGCGGCTCGTGCTGGACGGACTGGTTCTGGTCTCCCATCTCCGGATGGAAGGACGCTACGGGCTGTATGGCAGGGACGATCCCGTCGAGCTTCATACTCACGTGCTTTTTCATTTTACGGACGGCACCGAATTGCGCTATAAGGACGTCCGCCAGTTCGGAACGATGCATCTGTTCGCCCCGGGAGACGAATGGATCGCGGCTCCTCTGAATAAACTGGGATTAGAGCCGCTGGACGAGGACTTTACGCCGGAGGAGTTCAAGCGCGTTCTCGGCCGGAGGACGACGAAGATCAAGCCGCTGCTTCTCAATCAGGAGGTCGTCGTCGGGCTGGGCAACATCTACGTGGACGAAGCGCTGCATGCCGCGGGAATCCATCCGGAGACGCCCGCCAACGAATTGAAGCGGAAGGATCTGGAGAGACTTCACGCAGCTATCGTCGCGACGCTCGCGGCCGCCGTGGAAGCAGGCGGCTCCTCCATCAAATCCTACGTGAACGGACAGGGCGAGATGGGGATGTTCCAGCACAGTTTAAGGGCGTACGGCAGGACGGGCGAGCCTTGCCCCGAATGCGGCACTCCGATCGAGAAGTCGGTCGTCGGCGGAAGGGGCACTCATGTGTGCCCGAAGTGCCAGAAACCGCCGCGCGGCTCTCGGGAGCTGTCGGGCGCCGCGCCGCAACGGCGGGCCAATCATGCCGTCAAGCGGCGTTTGGACGGAGCTAAGCGATAGCCCAATCCTAAACGGGGCATTGCGGCCGCCGTCTGCATAGGATGGAGAGTACCCGGCTTTCGGATTCGGAAGACCGGGATCGCATCCATGCAGGGGGAAAACCGCTATGATGGCACCTGTCGCGTCGCTTCTCTTATTGTCTTTCGCGGTAAGCTTGGACGGCTTCGGCGTCGGTATGACCTACGGAGCCAGGAAAATCAAAATTCCCGTATCTTCCGTGGCGATTATTTCGGTATGCTCCGGCTTGATCATTCTGCTCTCGATGGTCGTCGGCGTCGCGATGTCGCAATGGATCCCGCCCAAAGGCGCGTCGGCCGTCGGCGCGGTCATCCTGATCGGCATAGGCCTATGGGCGCTGATTCAATTCATCCGGAGCGGAGAACGCGAAGAAAGAGAAGCGGGAAGCAGAGGAAGCCGCGGGACGAAGTCCGGACCGGGGAATACGGTCGACAACGCTCCCGTGCTCAAGATGGAGCTTAAAATATTCGGATTCATTATTCAAATTCTCCGCACGCCTTCCGCCGCAGACATGGACCGGTCGGGAACGATCAGCGCGGGAGAAGCGTTCCTGCTGGGGACGGCGCTGTCCCTGGACGCTTTCGGCGCCGGCATCGGCGCCGCCCTGGTCGGCTTTCCGCCGCTGTTCACGGCGATCGCGATCGCGGCTTCCAGCGGACTGTTCCTCTGGTCAGGCACCAAGTTCGGATTCTGGGCGTCCCAATGGCGTTGGATGAAGCAGCTGTCGATGCTGCCCGGCATCATTCTGATTACGATGGGAATATTCAAATTGTTTGTATAGGGAAGAGGGCTTATGAACATAGGTTTAACAGGAGGCATCGCCACCGGCAAAAGCACGGTCGCCAAGCTGCTGACGGAGCGCGGGGCGATTCTGATCGATCTGGATAAAATCGCCCGGGAGGTCGTCGAGCCCGGGCAGCCGGCTTTGCGCGCGATCGCCGAGCGGTTCGGACAAGCCGTGCTGCGGCCCGACGGCTCGCTGGATCGCAAAAAGCTCGGCTCAATCGTATTCTCGGACTCGGCGGAGCGCAAAGCGCTCGAGGAGATCACGCATCCGGCCATTCGGGCCGTCATGAAGGAGCGAATGTCGCGCAGCGAGACGGAGGAGCCGGACAGGCTGGTCGTCGTCGACGTTCCGCTCCTGTACGAATCGAAGCTGGAGAGTTATTTCGACCGGGTGATGGTCGTGTACTTGCCCCGGGAGAAGCAGTTGAGCCGGTTGATCGAACGCGACGGTCTCTCGCGGGAAGAAGCGGAGAAAAGACTCGCGGCCCAAATGGACATCGAGGAGAAGAAGGTTCGAGCGGACGTGCTTATCGACAACGGCGGAACGCCGGAGGAGACGAGCCTGCAGATCGAGCGCTTCTGGCGGGAAAAGGGGTCGGGATGAAGAGAAGGCTCAAACGCAAACGCTTCATCCTGGCGTTGGTCGCAATCGTACTGGCCGCTTTATTTATCCGGTCGGATTGGCTGGGAAAGCGGATTTATCCGATCTCTTTTCAGGAAGAAATCAAGCTGAGCGCGCAGCATTACGAGCTGGATCCGCTTTTGATCGCGGCGATCATTCGTGTCGAGTCGAACTATAGGCTGTCCGCGGTGTCCCGCAAGGGAGCGGTCGGCATCATGCAGATTATGCCCGATACGGCGGAATGGATTTTGAAGAAGGGCGATTTCGGACCGATTACGGTGGAGGACGCGGGGACGCAGGCGCATGCGGGAATCGCTCTAGGTTCCTGGTATGTGAAAGAGTTGAACCGGCAATTCGACGGAGATCTGATCAAATCGCTTGCCGCTTACAACGCGGGCCCGGGCAAGGTCAAATCCTGGCTGCAGCAGGGCGTATGGAACGGAGAAGAACGGACGATTAGCGATATTCCGTACGGGGAGACTAGACATTACGTACAGCGTGTGTTGTATTATTATAAGAAGTATCAAGATATTTATGAAACTTTATAATCGCGGTCATGCTGCAAAAGGAAGCTTTGAAGCGCCCGCGCGCTCCAAAGCCTCCCGGTATTAAGTGCTTCGGCTGCAGGTTATCCGTTAGGGATTATTGACCTGCCAGCTGTTGCTCGGCGATTTGCACCAAACGGCGGGTAATGTGACCCCCGAGGGAACCGTTGTCCTTCGTTGTCATGTTCCCTTGGTAACCGTCTTGCGGGATAGCGATACCCAGCTCTTGAGCCGCTTCGTATTTCAGTTGGTTCAGGCCTGCGTTCGCTTGGGGAACGAGCAATTGATTGCTGTTGTTGTTGCTGCTGTTGTTTTGTCCGGCCATGTGTGTTCACCTCCTTGCGGTTGGTAACTGTATTATGTGCTTTATCCTACCGATCATGTAAGGGAAGGCTTGGAAAATCAAACGTATTCGAAGGAGGCGAGAGCGGCGACATGAAATGCCCTTATTGCGATTACAACGGTACGAAAGTGTTGGACTCCCGTCCGGCCAACGATAACAAATCGATTCGCCGCCGGCGAGAGTGCGAGAAGTGCTGCCGTCGGTTCACGACTTTCGAGACGGTCGAGGAAACTCCGCTAATGGTCATCAAAAAGGATGGGAGCCGGGAGGAATTCAGCCGGGATAAGGTGCTCAGAGGCTTGCTGCGGGCCTGCGAGAAACGGCCGGTTTCCGTTGGACAGCTTGAAGTTATCGTCTCCGAAGTAGAACGGGAAATTCGCAATACGGCGTCGGCGGAGGTCGAGAGCCGCATTATCGGCGAGCTGCTGATGGAGCATATCTATCCCGTCGACGAGGTTGCATACGTTCGGTTTGCTTCGGTCTACCGTCAATTCAAGGATATCAATATGTTCCTTAAAGAGTTGAATACGCTAATGAACAAACACGGCATTTAACGCGTACGATACAAAGCTTCAAACGCGCCCGAGCCGCCGGACAAGACCTTAACGAGGTTTTATCCGTCCGTTTCAGCTAGCGCCAGTCTTTCCAGCCCGATGGCGCTGATCATCATTCGTTCTTTCCGGCTTCCCAACAGCCGCTGCGTCCAGTCGACCAGCCCGCCATCGCCGATCGGCTGCGCCGATTCGCCGGTGCGGAACCATACGGTAAATTGAATGCCGTTGTAATACGCGTTGTCTTCATTAGTCGTATCGGAAGACAGGGATACGCGATAAGGCAGCGATTCCGCATGCTCCATCAATCTTGCGACAAAGCCGTCTCCGTCTGCATAACCGCTGCGCCGACTGACGACGATCTCGATCTCCGCACCATACAGCTTCTTGAACAGATCGGCGTAGACGTCGGCATGCTCTTTGAACGACCGGAGCTCGAAATCGTACGAGCCATGGTCACGACCGGAAGTAACCAACGCGAAGATGCTGAAATGGGTGAACATGCCCGGAGTTTGCTCAAAATGCTGAGCTCTCACGTGACGATGCGTTGTACTGAAGCGAATGCAGCTGTCCCGATTGTCGAGGGTTCCTTCTCGTATGCCGTCGGCGATATGCAGCGCCAGCGAATTGGTGGCGTCCGCGACGATCTCCGTGCCTCTCAAGGCGGATACGACTTTATTCTGATCGGCCATGGCCACGATGGAGCAGCTGCCCAGAGGCGCGAGAGGAGAAAGCTGAACGGGTTCGTAATTCAGCTGGCGCGCCGCGCGCAACGAGTCCAGTTCGAGCTGCTTCAAGCGGATGGCATCGACGGAGGCCGGCTGAACGAAGCGATTCGCCGCGTATCGCCTAAGCAGGTCGGCCGGGGATGACGACTTGGTCTTATCCCGGAAAACTTCGAGCAGCAGAGAGTTCAAATCCGCGGAAGAAAGCCGCTCGCTCAGCCGCTCGGCCGGATTCTCCACGCCGAGCGAACGGGAAATTCTGGACTGTAAGCCGTTGTGCATGTTCATCCTCTCCATTCCTTAATGAGGCTTTATTTTCCATATTATATCATTTATCGAGAACCAAAGGTCTTTATCCGGCATAGGTTAAGGAACGGCACAGCTTCGCCGATTATTTATTGGGAAAAGCATTGACAACCCTCTTGAGCCTGTGGTAGAATCATTTTTGTCGCCAATTGAAACGGCCCCTTAATCCAGCCGAGATTAAGATCGCTACTGAGTATTGAATTACCGGAAGAATTGACATTGGCGCATGGGTAAGATTTCTTTATTCGGGAATTACGGGGAATTAGCTCAGCTGGGAGAGCGCATCGCTGGCAGCGATGAGGTCAGGGGTTCGATCCCCCTATTCTCCACCAATAGCGACATCGAACGCGCCGACTACGGCGTGTTTTTTATATGTGGAGAAGAGGTTGGGAGAGAACCCCGAAGAGGGGCGTTCCGCGCGCAGGGAGCCGAAGGCGGACGAGCACGGCATCGATATTTACCGCAGCGATCTGCTTCGTCGAATAGGCTTCGTCAGCAAGTTGGATCAGAATATCGTTATCCCCCTATTCTCCACCCAATATAATACAATCAACGTAACCTGATAGAGGTTGCGTTTTTATTTGGTGGGATGGCCGAGGGGGGCGAACCCGAAGGGTTCGTATGCGCGCACGGAACGGAGTGATTTGGTGCCAACCTCCACCGTAACGGAACTGTGCGACCTTATCTCTTTGCATATGCACCTAAATATAATGTAACGGAACTCAGCGTCGCTATAAGGCCTGAGTAATCTGCGTATATACCGAACCGTTTCCGCTTCCATACAGCCCAATCGGGCATCTACCCCGAACGACAGAAACTTCCCAATGAACGATAAGACCAATTGCTTGCAAAATTCCGGTTCTTCTCGAATGGACTGGTACGCGACTGGTAGAAAAATCCAATCATCGAGAGATAACAGACTTTGTCTGCGGTACAGGTCCTTGAATCGACGTATTGTGCATTTACCACTCTTGCTGACTTTTATAGCGATTAATCGTGTCAAATTTTAGGTAACAATCGTCAATGATCACATATAAAATAGAGAAGTGTTCCTGATATGGAAAGCTTCTCTTGTTTCTATTTACTCTGAAGGCAACTGCAGCCAACGGAAATCGGATCGCTTCCCGTAAGGAATGCGGTCCGATTTCCGCTGCAGGTTGTCCGGTTCGGCACATATCACATCCCCGCCTTCACACGGGACGGAACTCGTGCACCCATACTTTCGCTTGCGGAATCCAAACCGCACCCAAGTGGAGTGATTTAATGTACCGCTTGTACGATTCCAAATCGGCGAATCCTTCCGCTCTGGCGTCCTCGTCCGAGATGTCCGAAACGGTTTGCCTGTATACTCGACACACTTCGAAAGCTGTGCCTTCGATCGTCATGATCTCGCCAGGATCCGCGTAGCGCTCGTTTCTGCGCACGGTAGTTTTTTTTCGCGCCAGGACGCGTTCCTTATCTTCAGCTCTAGTGATAAGTCGCTCGATGCTGCATGTTTTGAAAGACATCGTTTCCGACATCGCCGTCATCCCTTCCTTTCCGCTTTGGCCGCGAGTTTCTTCCCGAACAAGGCAGACCATCCCAATAGAGCGATCGGAATGGCCGATCCCATGAAGATATTCAGCGGCACATAGGTGTGATACAGAAACTGCTTTATTTCCGCATGGTTTTTAGAGAACAGAATCGCGCCGATGCCAATCAGCCACCCGAAGGGGACGATCAAGTGGCGGTAGGTGCTGAACTTGAAAGCTTGCGCTGTTCCCAGACATAAGCCGTAGTAAAAGGTAGAGGCACGAAACAGCAACCCAACGGTCCAAAACAAGATGGCGATAGCGTCAAAGCGGTTCAGTACCTCGCCTATTTTGATATAGCGAACTTCCGAAAAGGTGGGGAACGTCATTCGCGCCGCCTCGATCGGTCCGAACATCGCGACGGGGCCCGTGACAGGCCCAAGAAAAAAAATCATCGTGATAACGACCGATGCGACGCTCACCGTCAAGATTTTCTTCGGCTTCTGGACGTAAGGCAACACCATCCCCATTATGGCAAATTCACCGAACCACCCCATCACCGACAGTGCTCCTGATCCGACGGGGGCGAGCCCGTTCGCCAGCACCGGCAACAGATTGGTGTAATCCTTGTTCGGCATCGTCAGGAAGGTGACGAACATCGCCGTGACGACCAGAATCGGCAACAAGATTTGATTCATGCGTGCCATCGTTTCCAGCCCCAGAAAAACGAGGTAGGCGGACAGGAGCAGAATGACAACGATGAAGGCGAGCATCGGCGTTTCATCCATGATCACCATGTAGGTCTCGGCAAAAAAGCGTACCGCCAGCATCGCCATGATCCAATAATAAACCAAATAAAGCATGGCTAACGCTTTTCCCGGCCAGGAAAACCGACTTCGCAGCATCTCGATGTAGGACAGCCCCGGAAAGCGATTCGACAGCTTCGCAATCCCGACAACGCCAATGAGTCCGAGCAGCGTACCGGCGATTGCGGCCAGCCAGCAATCCTGCCGGCTTTGCCCAATGACCAAGGTTAGAATGATTAGATGTCCCATAATTGTTAGGTTGGTAACGGCCAACATCGCAGACTGCATGTTGCTGATTCTGCCGGACTCAATCATGAGTGGAATTTCCTCCTACCAAGGGCTTATGTAAATCAGGAGCTTCGCGATTGAAGGGAACGGGGGGCGGTAAATGGCAACAAATGCCCCCGCGATAGCCAAGACCGAAATGACCGTTTGAACGACGGCCATTTTGCTCCTCTTGTCTCGGAACAGCGCCCAAGTCTGGGGGCCGACAGGGCCGACAATAAGCAGAAGCACGAACAGGCTCGAAACGATCTTCATCCCTTACCCGCCTTGATTATCCGCCCGAAGCGGATCCATGATCAGACCGTAGCGCCGGATGTTGGCGTAGACGTTCAAGTTCACTTTCAAATTCCGGAGTCCTTCCTCTCTCCAAGTCGGTTGCAGCTTCTTCCATACGCGCGGATACTTCTTGTAGATGGCGTCTCCGAACAGGAAAATGTCGGTCCCCCATTCCTTCTGACCCTTTTGTAGCGCATGCTCCACGTTGGTCCTGATTTCTTCCTCAAGAACTGTGTTCCATTTCTCGATTTGACTTGCCGTTATCTGAAAATCGGGACACGTTACTTCGTCAATATCCGCTTCGGCACGAATGTTAACGTTCAGAACCGGCTCACCATTTACGATTCTAGGGGTTTTCTGCGTAACGGCGTTCAACAGTTGCA
Organism: Bacillota bacterium; assembly: GCA_023418755.1. GTDB lineage: Bacteria > Bacillota > Bacilli > Paenibacillales > Paenibacillaceae > Cohnella. Next base: position 8,943 of record JAEZZE010000226.1, read on the forward strand.
CGCTTACTGTATCGGAATCATTCTTCGAACATGGCAATTCCATGATCCCTCCTCTGATTTTGTTGGTTAGAAACAGAACGCCGCGGGTTTCCTCCCGATTCATCCAGCCGATGAAGCTATTTTGCTTGAACACGGCGATTCCCCGGATGCTGACGGCGGAAGAACTTTTGCCGTTTTTGCTGAATTCGACACCTTTCTCGAATGAGGGGCTGATCTCTCCGGTGATATGATCCTTCGTCGGGCTGGAGATATCTTGAGAGAAATGATTCAGATCGTTAACAAGAGTCATCGCGGTCTTCTGGCTGAATTGGACAATGCCGTTCACCTCCGCCCCGAGTGTTCCTTGCAAAAGGGGCTTCAACCCGAGAATTTTCTCCGCTTTGCCTCTGGAGACAAGAATTTTCACATTATCGCGAAATTCGTGCTGCCGCTTCATAACATCCAGGACCGGCAACATTTTCTTCTTCGCCACGTCCTCACCGATCACAATCGCCTGCAGGTGGGACCAATAAATTTTTTTGGGCAGGGCGTTGGACAGCTTGCGGAGCGAATCGTACATGCCTTTTCCCGTGGATGACGCGAGTATGACGGAGGTCTGTAATTTCCCGCCGCCCGGAGCCGGTTCGGCAGTGCCGGCCGGAAGGACGATAGAGGCCGTAATTTTGAAATCGCCATTATCGGTCAGGTCGACCCCGATGAGCGTGACGATAGCCAACCGGTTGATCTCATAGCTGCTCCAACAGCCGACAAGCGAAGCCAAGAGGAGACCTGTGCCGCAAACTCTGAGCGGGAGTCGCATCCGGGACAAGAGTGCTCTCATCATGGGCCTCCTGTGTGAAGAATGGGTGCAGTTAACGTTTCGGAGGAGCAGGAGCTTTCGTGTTTTCCCTGTTCTCGTTTCCTTGGGCGGCCATCGGATTTCGTTTTTTCATAAACCACCAAGGAGCACGGATGAAGGTGTCCTTCCAGCCTTCCTTCGCAAATGGGGAGACGGGAGACAAAAACGGGACGCCGAAGGAACGCAGGCTGCACAAATGGGCCAGCAGGAACAGAAGGCCGACTAGGATACCCATGAGGCCAAACATGCTGGCCAGTATCATCATCGGAAAATTTCCGTAGCGAAAGACCTGCATGAAAGTGTAGTTGGGCAAAATGAACGTCGTCAGAGCAGTGAAAGCCACGACGATGACCATCAGCGCACCGACCAATCCGGCCTGGACGGCAGCCTGCCCGATGACCAGCGTTCCGACTATAGTGAGGGCGTTGCCGATCGCTTTCGGCATGCGGAGACCGGCTTCGCGCACCACTTCGAACGTGAGCTGCATGAAGAGAGCTTCCACGATAACCGGGAACGGCAAATCCTCGCGGTTACCGGCTACGCGGATCAAAAAAGGCGTCTGCATCAAATCCTGATGAATCGTCGTAACGGCGACGAAAAAGGCGGGCAGCAGCAGAGCGATGAGGGCGCCGAGAATGCGAATGAACCGGATGATGGAAGCCGCGTAGAAATTGTCGTAGTAGTCCGCATTAGACTGAAAAAATTCCCCGAACAGTGCCGGAGCGGTCAGCACAAACGGTGTTCCATCCGTCAAAATGGCGACCTTTCCTTCGAGTATGTCCCCGGAAACCCGGTCCGGCCGTTCTGAATTATAGAGGGTCGGAAAGGGCGAATACGGGCCGTCCGAAATCAACTCTTCAATATAGTTGCTTTCGAGGACCGCGTCGATCTTGATTGCATTCAATCGCCTACGCACTTCCTTGACGATCGAATCCTTGGCGATGCCTTCGATGTGCATGATGGCGAGCCGGGTTTGCGACTGCTTGCCCACCGTCATATATTGCACTTTAAGCGCAGACGTTTGAATCTTGCGCCGGATCAGCTGAATGTTCGTCTCGATACGCTCGACAAAGCCTTCGCGCGAACCGCGTACCACCTGATCCGTGCTGGGTTCCTCGATCGCTCTCCCTGAGTCGCTGGCCGTCTGGAACACAAAGACGACATCAGTCCCTTCCGCAACCAGAACGACGTTGCCCGACAAAATCTCGCGCAGAATCGAAAGAGAATTGGGCATCGTTCTGCCTAGCAGAAACCGGCTGTGCAGCGCATCTAGCATCTGGGCCGGGGAAACGCATGCAGATACGGCCTCCGGAGCGATTCCAGCCAGCCCCCTTTGAATGTCCACAAGCGCCCGTTCTGAAGCCAGAATTTTTAAATAAACTAGGCATCCTCGAACGCTTGCAATCGCGATCGTGTGAAAGACGATATCGTCGCATCGATCGAAGCGATTCCGAAGATCTTCCAAGGACAGCGGAGCGTCCGTATTCGGAGAGAAGTTCTCCTCCTTGTCGTACAACCGCTTCTTCATGCTTGAGCTTCCCTTCGTTTCAACTGAAGGTTAGCATTTCCATTTCGGGAATAGATATGTAATTGCTGCATAACGTCGAAAAAACACCGAACCGTAATGAGTTCGAGTTCGTGCTTGAGTTCATTGTCGTCGAAAGACGTGCTCCCGTCCCCAATACGAGCGGGGCAATCATGAGCTGGCTGTGTAAATGACCATACATGGGAGAGCGCATCGCTGGCAGCTATGAGGTCAGTCAGGGGTTCAATCCCCCTAAACTCCACCATACAAACAAATTAACCCTCCATTAGTTTCGAGGGTTTTTTTGATTTGATGCGCGCCTAGCCAAGCTAGGCGACAACTAGCCGGTGGAAGTCCGGTCGAGGTAAGAGCCAAGTCGCCTCGTAGCTGACGGGCAACTGGTGGAGATAAGGATGAAGCCCCGTGACGACAGTAACGGGCCAAAATCGCGTGTATTTCACGACCCAGCAGTGGCTATGCTCCAATGCAGAGTCGGGAAATGGTGAAGGAACGGCTCGCGCCGCCGAGTATGCGACACAAGATGTTTCAGGAGCACGTGGAATGGCTCAACCTGAGGATTCAAGGGTGGAAGAATGACTACGCGACACCGTACAGCACGAGATGGATGGCCAAGCTAGACCGGTCCATTCGCTCCCGGTTGACAAAATGGTACGCGAAAAAGCGCCAACGTAGTAACTGGCGCAGTTCGGGACATGAGGTAAAACAAGCAAAATATTAATCGAAAGCACAAAAAATTCAACATTTTGACGTGCGGCTGCCACAGTACAATTAGTAAACGCTATCATACAAAATCAAACTGATGTAAATGCGGCAGAGAAAGGTGGAAAAATGGTGAACAACAGCAGGCTGCCCGTCAAGAGAAAACGAAAATTGAATACCGAAGCATGGCACGGTTACGGCTTCATTTTCCCTACGATGGCTGCATTCCTCGTATTTTCTCTCATACCGACTATAGGGGTCATGGTTCTCAGTTTTTTCGAGTGGGACATGATCAATACGCCTAGTTTTCTTGGACTCACAAATTATGTCCATATGTTCGGTAGTGCCGAGTTTTGGAGTTCGCTATGGGTGACCGTAAAGTATGTGTTTTACAGCCAAGTTACCAAGATCATTTTGGCCTTGCTCATTGCACTTGCCTTAAACCGAAAGATTCCAGGTATGAATTACTTCCGAGCTCCGATCATTCTGCCATGGATAGTGATGCCGATTGCGGTGGGCGTCGTTTGGAAATGGATCTTGAGCCCGAGCACGGGCCTGCTCAACTATTACATGGAGAAGATAAGCTTGCCGACCGTAACCTGGTTCTCACCGGGCAACGTGCTGCAATCCATCGCTTTCGTAGATGTGTGGCAGTACTTCGGCTTTACGACGATCTTGTTCTTAATCGGGCTGCAAGGGATCTCTCCCATGTATTACGAGGCGGCAAGCATCGACGGGGCAAATAAGTGGAGGAGCTTCTGGAGTATCACATTGCCGTTGTTGAAGCCGACTTTTCTGTTCATCGTCGTCACTGCGGTGATTGGCTCGTTCCAAGTATTCGATATCGTTTACGCCACAACGCAAGGCGGTCCCGGTTCGCTTTCCAAGGTGTACTACTATCTGATCTATGAAAAAGGCTTCCAGCAGCTGCAGATGGGTTATGCCTCAGCGATGTCCGTGTTCCTGTTTGCGATACTGATGGTCGTGACTCTCATCCAAATGCGACTGTTCAGAGAGAACCACTAGAGAAAAGGAGGGTCTCCACAATGCGTATTGTGGGCAATATAACCGCTTATTTGGTAGCTGCACTCGCATCCGTCTTCGCGATTTTCCCGTTTCTTTGGATGATCAGTACAAGTTTAAAGCCACAATTTGAAATTTTTAAGTTTCCGCCGGAATGGATTCCGAGCAAAGTCACTCTTCAAAGCTTCGCTAGAGTTTGGGAATCGATGCCTTTTGACCGTTATCTGATTAACACCGTACTCGTCACTTGCATTATACTTGCCGGCACACTCATCTTTGCCACTATTGCGGCTTACAGCTTTGCGAGACTCCGCTATCCGGGACGGGACAAGCTGTTTGTGCTTCTGCTCGCCAGCATGATGATCCCGAAAATCGTAACGATGATCCCAGTCTATATCATGATGAAGGAGTTTAATTTGATTGATACCTATGCGGCGATTATCCTTCCGTCTCTATTTGCCGAAGCGTATGAAGTGTTCCTGCTGAAGCAATACTTTGCGACGATTCCCGGAGAGATGGAGGAGTCGGCTAAGATTGACGGCGCAGGCGTCATTCGAACGTTTTTAAGGATCATACTGCCTATTTCCAAACCGATTCTCGCCACCTTAACCGTATTGACCGTCGTGAAGCATTGGAACAATTTCCTGTGGCCGCTCATCGTCACGAGCTCCGAAAGCAAGTATATGCTCAGTATCGGCCTTGCTAATCTGAATGGACAGAATACGGCGGATTGGGCGGGAATTATGGCGGGCGCGTTCATCGCTCTGCTCCCGATTCTGATTATTTTTGCCATCGCTCAAAAGTACTTCGTCGAATCCATTCAACTTACAGGTCTGAAGTAATAAGAGGGGGGATGCCGGAACCGAGTTGATTTAGAGCAATGAAGAATCTCATTCTAATTATTTGGAGGAATTGGGCTATGAAAAAATCAAATGTATTCATCCTGATGCTTGCTCTGATGGCTCTAACTATTTCAGCTTGCGGTTCGGCGAACGGCCCGGATGCAAGCGCTCAAGGAGACTCATCCTCTCAGGCGGGCGGCAAACAAGCGGAGCTGCGCTACGTCATCTGGGATACCAATCAACAGCCGGCTTACCAGAAGATCATTGATGAATTCCAGAAAGAAAACCCGGGCATTAAAGTGAATCTGCAGGTCATTCCTTGGGGGAATTACTGGGATAAATTGAATACCGAAATCGCAGGCGGCAATGCGCCTGACGTGTTCTGGAACTTCATCCCGTATCTCTCCGGCTTTGCGAAGAAAGGCGCTTTGCTCGATATCGCCCCTTACGTGGAAAAGGACAAGGTCGATTTGAGTAAATACAACAAAACGCTGCTCGACGGCTTCGTTGACGGTCAGAATCGCTATGCGATCCCGAAGGATTGGGACACGATGGGCCTCTTCTACAACAAAGAGGCACTCAAAGCAGCCGGATTCGACGAGTTCCCGAAAGATCTGGAGTTCAACACGCAGGACGGCGGTTCTTTCGTACAGTTTCTTCAAAAGCTGACTATCGACAAAAACGGCAAACGCGCCAACGAAGCGGGTTTTGATCCGAAGAATATCAAGCAATATGGCTTCATGTTCATCGACCGCGGTGAAATTTCGTCGGGACACCTCGCAGGCTTCGCCGCCTCCAACGGAGGAACGGTATTAAATAACGACAAACTGGCATTGGACGATAAACTGCAATCTACCTTCCAATTCTTATATGACCTGGTTTATAAGTACAATGTACATCCAAGCTATACGGATATTAAAACCAGCGGTTCGGACGCCAAGTTTTTCTCCGGACAAGTCGCTGTATGGATGCAGGGCTCCTGGACGTTGAAGCCAATCAGCGACGGTGCCGGGTTCGAATGGGGTATTGCACGTATGCCAAAAGGCCCTGAAGGCAGTATCGTTCGTGTTAACGGACTTGGCGATACGATCTATGCGAAGTCGAAGCATCCGGAAGAAGCTTGGAAGTTCGTCTCCTACATCGCGAGCAAGAAGGGTCAAGACATCCTAGGCGAATCCGGCAGCACTTTCCCGGGGCATGCTGATTCGATCAGCAAATTTGTAGACTTCTATAAAGCCAAAGGTATCGACACCGGCGTATTCGTCGATGCGCTGAAAGACAAAACGGTGCTTAACCCTGTTCATTCCAACTTTAACGAGTGGGAAAGCATTTTCGTGAAATACTCTAGTCTAGCGCTGTCTGATGTAATGGATCCGGTTGAAGCGATGAAGAAAATCCAGCAGGAAGGCGATGCTATCGCATCTGAGAAGTAAGGGAGATTACGTCCATGGAAAAGAAAATACTGGGAACACACGTCGTGACACAAATCGGCATATTGGTACATGACATCGAGGCGGCCACCCGCTCGTATGCGGAGTTCTTCGGGGTGGACATCCCGGAGATCTTCATCACCGATACGCTGGACAAAACAAACATGCGGTACAAGGGACAGCCGACTTACGCAAGATGCCGGCAATCGTTTTTCCAAGTGGGAGGCGCTTGTACGATTGAACTAATCGAGCCGGATCATGAGCCCAGCGAGTGGAGAGACGCGCTCAATAAGAATGGGGAAGGCGTTCATCATATCGCCTTTGAAGTGAAAGGAATAGACGAAAAAATTCGTCTGCTCGAGCAAAACGGCATACCGTTAACGCAAAAAGGGGATTATACCGGCGGCCGTTATGCTTACATGGACAGCACGAAGCAGCTTAAAGTAATGCTTGAACTGCTCGAGAATTTTAATTCATAAGATCTGCCGTTTGCGCAGCCCGTTTCCTACCGGAGACGGGCTGTATTCTCAGTTGCAGGAGTTGAGCTTAGATGTCCGGCGCCAAATCGCGAGTCATTACCGCCGATTACGTATCACATACCCGCAAATTTGAAGCGGAGTTTCATATGAGTTCTTATCTGCTGCGGCTTCAGCATGAAGGCTATTGCCAGGCCGAATTGGACGGCGAGAGGCATTTGCTCGAACCGGGCACCCTTCTTCTTCTGGCCCCCGGCAGCCGTTATGAATTGCAAATTGGCACGCTCACAGCAGGAGACAAGCCGGCCAGCGATTTCTATATTTACTGTGAAGGTGAGTGGGTCGATCTCTGGTGGACCATGCACAAACGCAAAAGCATATCAAAATTGCTGATGGATACGTCCATACTTGGCATTTGGAAACAGATCAACCTGGAAAAACGGCGGCGTACGGAAAATAAAGAGATTATTGATTACTTGCTTCGTACTTTATGTCTGAACATTGATAGAAGCCTCTATGAAAACAGCAATTTTCTGCCCCCTCGCAATCAATCGTTCTTGGTATCAAGGATGAAAAATTATATAGAAGAGCATGCGACCGACAACATATCGCTTCGGGACGTGGCCCATCACGTCGATTTAAGCGTTTCGCGCACCGTATCTTTGTTCAAAGCCGCCTTCGGAAAAACCGTCATGCAGTACATGATGGATGTCCGATTGTCGATCGCTATGGACAGAATGGTGTACAGCAAAATGAGTCTCGAGCAAATTGCGGAAACTTGTGGCTTCGGCACGTATTCCTACTTTTTCCGGAGCTTTCGAGCCCGTTACGGCATATCGCCGCGAATGTACAGGGAAACGAAGATCAACGAAAAGCTTTAAAAGTTCATGAGCAGATTGGAAAGGTTTCTGTAAGATCCGAAATTCAAGCGATGCACAACAGTTACTATAATGAAGTTAGATCCGGTGTCTTAAGAAAAAAGGCAGATAATCAAATCCGAATGATAGAGGCGCGGAAAAAGAAGCGTGCTCGGGAAGGAAGTGAGTCCATTATGTGCATTGGCGGCTGCAGCAAGATGAATGGGATGGGAACCATCAATGGAAGCTCGGGCTGTAAAGGATGCGGGAGAGGAGACGCTGGAGAACTACATGGAGCTGGATCTGGTAGAGGACTTTTGAGAAAATTCAAGAGCCGCGGCAGGTCAAATCTGTGTACAAAAGAACAAAATATTCAACATCCCAGGGTGGCGAGGCGATAGTACAATTTAGACACGAAAGCGTTGTCAAGCAACGACCTCACGATGGAAGGATTGATGTTCTTGAAGCCTGTAAAAGTCGCTATCGCCGGCTGCGGTTTCGTTGCCCAGCAGGATTACTTTCCGATCCTGGCACTGGATGAGATCCGAGCCAAAATTGAAGTGACGGCAGTATGTGATGTGGTGCCAGGCCGTGCACAGGAGATGTGCCAAAAATACGGTTTTGGAGCCGCTTATACCGACTACGAAGCCATGCTTAATGAATCGGATGCTGATCTGGTGGCCATTCTGACCCCGATTCCGCTGCATTATCGGCAAGCGCACGCTGCCCTTCTTGCCGGCAAGCATGTCTACGTGCAAAAGACGATGACGACAACTGCAGACGAAGCCGTCAAGCTGACCCTTATGGCCAAAGAGGCCGGCCTCATCCTTGGAGCCTCGCCGGGTCAAATGCTTGACCGCTATCACCGAGCCGCTAAGCAGATCATTGACAGTGGCAAAATCGGCAAAGTCTGCTTCGTGCGGGGGCAAGGTCCGCATCCGGGCCATGAAACCGAGGATTTGATGGGGATCGACCCTTCCTGGTATTACAAGCCGGGAGGCGGCCCTATGATGGACGTGGCGGTCTATCCGCTTACGAGCATCACGGGTATACTCGGACCGGCTCTGCGAGTTACAGCTATGTCGGGAGTCGCCGTACCGGACCGTTACTGGGAAGGCAAAAAGCTGGATGTCCAAATGGACGATAATACCGTCGTTCTGCTGGATTTCGGCGACAATTGTTTTGCCAGCGTACAAGGCAATTATGTCACCAGATCCTTCAATTCCCCTCAATTCGAGTTTTTCGGCTCGAAAGGGACCGTAGTGATCGGCGGCTGGATGCGCAGAGATGTGCCGCTCGAAGTTTACACGCCCGAAGAAGGCTGGACTCGGCCTGAGGTATCGCAAGATGAAGGTAGCCATATTCCGATGATGCATACGATGGTCGACCTGCTCCATATGGTCAGCTGCATCAACGGAGAATCGGAGCTGCAGCTTGGCGGCGACCGTGGCGCCCATGTTATTGAAATTATTGAAAAAGCCTACGAGTCGGCGCGTAGCGGATCGGCAAAGGAATTAAACACATCGTTTACCTTGAGTAAGCCGGTACGCAGTTAAATAGATAATTTGCACGAAAATATCAATTCTTATAATGGAGGGTTTTATCTATGAAACTAAGTGCAGAAGAATTGAAAAACGGCAGACTGAATCCTGAAACCTTGGAGAGCGCGGTTGAGCAAGTCAGACTTAACGGCTATGTGCTTTTTGAAGGCGTCCTGGATTCGGAGCAGGTTGACAAAATGAACCAGGCATTCCTAAAGGCGCTTGACGAAGCCACCAACCGTTCGCCGGAGTCGACGGAGGTCAACACGACGGAGTTCCGCAAAAACCGTGTTCGTATGGACTTGCCCTTCGATCAGCCGTTTATTGATCCAAGTGTTATCACCAGCCCGTTCGTATTGTCTGTTGTAGAGAGGCTGGTTGGAGAAGACTGCACGTGCATCTATTTGTCAGCGGACGCTCCGCTCCCGGGATCGGATTATCAGGTTGTTCACTCCGATCAGATGCCGTTGTTTCCGGAGTCCGGCATCTCTCTGCCGCCTGCGGGCATCGTACTGAAT
>JAEZZE010000283.1 GCA_023418755.1 Bacillota bacterium
TGTATTAGCTGAAACATGAAGGTGCCCAATAACAAAAAATAAAGTAACTAAAAAAGAAACTACTTGTCGTACTTCTTTGTTCATTACCAATCACTCTCCCTTATTCGTAGTTATTAGTCAAAATTCACCCTTTTACGAACCATTTCACCCCTCTTCAACTTAAATCTTTATTATTTTACATCATTTTCCTTTAATATGTAAAGATTTATTGTCATACGTCCCGCTTTGTCGTACGATATAAATAATATTCTGCTCTACTTGTCTTGGTATAGCCATATGAGAGAATATTCACTCCAAAAAACTTGAGCAAAGCAGTTGGATTGTCAACAATACTGAACAATTTCTATGGGGGTTGTTTCCTCGCTTCTACTTGTGAGCGATAACCTATTGTTCCGTGATGTCTTTGCCGAGGCATTCTGATCCGCTCCTTAGTGAATTCTTTCTATTCTAGTCCCTCATTTTTCAGTCCAACTTAGTGTAGTCGGTCCGCGCGGAAATTTTTTTGCGCAAGGGAGATCTCTCTAGCACACTGAATCCACTTTCAAACCTTTGCCATTTCCACAGGCTTACCCAAATTCCCTAGCTTAACCCCTATCCCCCTTTGGGGGGATTTTGACTTTCACCGGTTAGAAGATACATGCTGTTCCAAATAAAAAGTACAAATTCAACATATCTCAGCAGTCGAATTTGTACTTATTACTTAATTTATTGCAGTGCCCATGTCATGAAGATTAGTGGAGATAAACATAAACAGAAGCCACACCAGTTAAATATCCGCGAAGACTTCTTGATCTGCCTGATGGAATAGTAGAAAAGAAAAAGTCCAAGCAAAGAAAAACCAAGAGAACTTAATAGATAAATCAATGACTCATTACCGCTGGTTAAAAAGTGCGTAAAAAACTCACAAACAAAAATGATCATTAAACATAGAGCAGCAGCCCCGGCTAGAACTGAGCCGGCAGCAAGACTGTTATTCACGATCCATCTAAGCTTTTGTCTCCGCGGGTATGCCATAGCGTCATCTCCATAAGGTAGACTATGCCGCTTACTTTTTGCGGACGAGCTCATCCATAATCTCCTGATAGGTCGGCTTGCCCTTGAAAACGGCCGTTCCGACCTTCATTTTCTTGGCGACCGGTCTCGTCTCCTCGATAAACTCTTTCACGTCGTCGATCACGCCCAGCTTCAGAAGCTCCTGCCCGACTTCCGTCAAGCTCATCCCGTAACGGATATAGAGGGACACCCGCTCCGGCTCCGTCTTCGGGGACGGATCGGCTACCCCCTGCTCCGCCGCCGGCGGCTCGGAATCTTCCGGCGGAGCCTCCGAACCGGCCGGGTCCGAGGAAGCCTCCGAATCCGGAGATTCGCCGCCCGTCTCTTCTCCGGATCCGCCCGGGCTCTCCGCAGTCTTCGATCCCGCGGCGGCCGCCTCCCGGATACGTTCGTCGAGCTGCGCCTGCGTGAGCAGCAGCAGCCCGGCCTTCTTCGCTTCGTCGGCAAGCCGCTCCGGCTCCATCTGCTCCTCCGCCAAAGGCGCGCCTTGCCGCTCCGCGAACGTAATCATCTGCAGCATGATCGCGCCGGCCATCAACCCGATTCCGAAGCCCATCAGCCAACTCCGATGTTTACGCATGCTGCTCCTCCCGTCTGGCCAGCTGCAAAACGAGCTGCACTTCGCCTTTGTTCATGCCCGTCGCTTTGGCGATCTGCTCGACGGATTTGCCTTTCCCGTGCATAGCGAGCAGCTCCGCGTACCTGTCGCGAATCGCGGTCGACAAGCGCTCCGGCTCCGGGGCGGACGACGGTTTCGATAACGATGATTCCGCTCCTTCTTCCGCGTTCCGCGCCGCTTCCGGGAACGGCGACTCCGCGCCCTCTACCGCGTTCGGCGACGGTTCTCGCGCCGGTATTCCCGCTTCCGCAGCCGCGTTAGGCGATGCGGCGTCGGCATGGCCCCGGTAACCTTCGGCAGGGCGGATTGCATGGCTAATCTGGATGGAAGAAGTCGGGAAAGAAGACGAGGCAAGGGACGGAGAATCCGCTGGCGTTGCGGAAGGGCGAGGGCTTTCCGAAAAACTCTTCATCTGCTGCTCCAATTCGACGATTCTGCGTCCGAGCAGTTCGGCCGTGCCGTCGTGCTCGCGCTTGATTTTGGCGACCGCGTCCAGCAGCTCGCGATTTTCCGCCTCAAGATCCTCTAGCAATCGGCTGTACGCTTCCTCGCTGACGAACTCCTGCTCGGAGCCGCCATCGCCGGATTTGGGCGTCATCCACGCCAATCCGGCTATCGCGGCTCCGAGCGCAACAATGTAAAACCACGGTTCCACCCTGAATTCTCCTCTCTTGCTGACCGGCCCTGCTGGTTTTAGCCCAAGAAGTCAATATGCTTTCCCTTATAAGGATGCTCCGGAACTTTTTCTTCCTCGGATTGCTCCTGCGCGGACGCATTTTTTCCCGTTTTCCGCCGCTTGTCCCGTTCGCGGGGCTGACGTTCCGAGATCGTCCCGCCTTCCGTCGATTCCGTCTTCGCGCTTCTAGCCGCATTCTGCTCCGCCGTCTTCATCGCCTGCTGACCGAGCAGGCTTTGCTCCGTAGCCGATCGCTGCTGCTGCTGATGCTGCAGCGGCGTCATCTCCACGGAACGAGGCATAGAAACCTGCATATCGATCGGTTTGTAGCTCACGCCGCATCACCTCGTCTTGGGATCAATAGAACGGAACCATGGCGATGTCTCCGTCCGCAAACCGGAAAGTGACTCTTTGCGAAGCGTCCTTCACGAATCTCGTATACCGTCCGATGACGATTTTCGTGCCGCCCCACAGCGTATGAACCGCGTCCACGCGAGCCGTCGTCGCGTCTTCCAGCGTCTTTTCGATTTCCAGCACGCGATCTTTCGCCGCCTGGAGCTCCTCGTTCGTCTGCCGCTTGGTCGCCGTCAGCTTGATTCGCAGCGCCAGCTTGTCTCCGCTCAGTTGTCCGGTCGCAGCCATCTGGTCCAGCAGAGACAGCGCTTTCTCCGTCTTGTCCAAGCTTTCGGTCAGCTGGCGCATCGCCGTTCGCAGCTCGCCGAGCTCCTGGCGGAGCTCCGGACGAACGCCGACCTCCACGACCGTCGCCGTCGACATCGAATTGCCGATCATTCTCGCCGTTACCCGTTCTCCCGCCTGGATCGTACCGCCAACGATCAACCCTTTGGCGCCCAGGCATTTGACCGATTTGCCCGCGCGGACGTTCGAGTGCATGATGCTCTGGGTGACCAGCACTTCTTCTCCGGCAATGACGTTCCCTTCTTGGATAAACGAGCAGCGAACGTTGCGGCCGGCCTTTACGTAACCCTTGTTCGTTCCGATAATTCCGCCCGTCACTTCGATCGAACCCTCGGATTCCACCTCGGCGCCTTCGATGCCGCCCGTTACCCGGATATCCCCGGAAGCTTTGACGCGAAAGCCGGTCAGAATGTTGCCGCGAACGACGACGGTACCGACAAAATCGATATTGCCGATATTATAGTCGACGTCTCCGTTCACCTCGTAGACGGGAAAGACGTTCAGCTTCTCCTTGTCGGTCTTCGTTACGAGGCCGTCGATCGCCGCGTACATCGCCACATTCTCGGGATTGACGACGACGTTTTTTCCGATCTTGAAGTGAACCTCCTTCCCATCCTTCGGGGCGATCTCCTCCCCCGTGACGGCTATGCCCGGCGCGCCCGGCTCCGCGGGCACTCTTTCGGCGATGAGCTGCCCCGCCTTCACGTTGGCCAGCTTCGTCACCTGCTTGTAATCAACGCTGCCGTCCTCCCGTTCCACGGGAGCGTGGTTCTCCTCCTCGACTTCGCCGTACAAAAGCTTGATGTAGCCGTCTTTGCCCGGCTTCGGCGGCGTTCCGACGGCAACGACGTTCTGCGCGAAGTAAAAATCCTGTGGCCGTTGCGAGATCAAGTAGATCGCGTCCGATTGCAGCCCGGACTTGACGCCTTGCGACGCCAGGTATTGCTCCAATTCCCGGGCGGTAAACCTCGGATCTCCTTCCACCCTTTTGAACACCAGATAGGCATTCATTTTATCTTCGGAAATCGTGACTTGCAGTCCGTCTTGCAGGGAGAAGCTTCCATTGTCAGGCATCTTCAACGCCCCCTTTATCCGTTTTGAAGCAGCTGCTCCTTCTGCTTCGCGAGCGCTCCGCGGAGCCTCAGAATCGCTTTGGAATGCAGTTGGGAAATTCTCGAAGGCGACAGGCACATCACCTCGGCGATCTCGCTTAAGGACAGGTCCTCGTAATAGAAAAGCGAGACTACGGTGCGTTCCTTCTCCGTCAACTTCTCGATCCCGTATTTCAAAGAATCCTTCAAATACGTCTCGTGGACTTTGGATTCCGGACTGACTGCCTTATCGTCGACGAGCAGCGACAGGCGGGTCTCGGACTCCTCCTCCCGGATCGGGTCCTCCAAGGAGAACACGGCCGCGACGGCAACCTCTTGAAGCATTTGCTGGAATTCCCTGCCGCTAATATTCAAATAGTCGCATATTTCGTCATCCGAAGCAGACCTCAAATACTTCTGCTCCAGTACCGCATAGGCGTCCTCGATTTTTTTCGCTTTGTCACGAACCGAACGGGGCACCCAATCGCCTTGGCGGAGCCCGTCTATAATCGCTCCCCGGATTCTCCATGAAGCGTACGTCTCGAATTGCAAGCCCCGCCGATAATCGAACTTTTCGATCGCGTCGATCAGCCCCATCGCGCCGTTGCTTGCCAGATCGTCTTTGGTCACATTTTTAGGCAACCCCACCGCCATGCGGCTGGAGACGTAATCCACGAGCGGCAAATAGTGTTCGATCAGCCGTTTTCTCGCATCCGGGTCCTCGTCGTCTTTCCATCGCTGCCATAAATCCTGATGGGACAGCCGGGAACGTGTTTGATCGACCATTGTAGCCTCACCATCCTTATTCGTCCGTCAGGCGCCGTATCGCCTGAGCCACTTCCTCCGGATTCGGATTATCGAGCGACACCACCCGCTTGGGCTGCAAAGGCTGGAAGTCTTTGACCCCTTCGTCTTTCGTCGTTTCCGGCTTTCCGTCGGCCCATTGCTCCTTCATCATTTCCGACAAGGCTTCGCCTTCGTCGGGAGTGGTCAGATCGAGCATGCTGCCGCGATCCGGCGAAGCATCGGCCCCGCTGGCGGCCAATTGCTTGCCGGGAGAGAGCAATTGCCCGAGCACGAAACCCGCGGCAAGCGCCAAAGCCGCAAAAGCCAGAAAAGCGTAGAGGCTCCTGAGCAATGTCGTTCCCAGCGGATTGTTCGACAGGGAGATCACGCAGGTGAGCAGCGCTCCGAAAACTCCGAATCCGATTGTGAATCGCCAGGAACCGTTCATCTTAAATCTCCTTTACTCCGTGCTGTACGCTGCGAATGAGAAAAACGCCGGACTGGCTGTACAATTCCACCGTCCGGCCGTAGTTGCCCCCGGTGTCTTCGGAGACGAGACGGATCGAGAACCGCTCCAGCTCCTGCTTCGTCGCTTCCACGTTGCGAGGGCCGATACGCATCGTATCCGTCCCGCCCATGAAGGCGAACATTTGCGCGCCTCCGGCCATCTTGGCTAGGAGGCGTTGGACCGACGCGCCTCTGCCCGCCAATCTCCTCACCAGTTCGGGAACGGCCGTGTTCGCGTACTTGGCGATATTCAGCTGGCCTTCGCGGGCGATTTCGGAGGACGGCAGCATGATGTGCGCCATTCCGCCAATGCGCAGCTCCGGATCGAACAACGTCAAACCGACGCACGAGCCCAATCCCGTCGTCTTGAGCACCGCTCCCCCGTCCGCGACGTTCAAATCCGCCATTCCGACTTTAATGAGCGTGACCTCGGCCATCAGATCGGCACTCCTAACGCACGAAAGAGCTTATCGAACGACTCCGGGTCGGGAATGAGGAAGAAATGCCCCTCGGCCTCCTGCTGCCCTTCAAGAAAAGTCGTATCGATGAGCAAGGCGTCGTCGCCCATCGTGCCGAATTGAAGCAATCCGTAGCTCAGAATCGCTCCCGCCATGTCCACCGCCAGCGAAGGTACCGTAGGCGACATCCGCAAACCGGTGAAGTCCGCCAGCGAAGACAAGTACGAACCGGCCAGAATGTTGCCGATCTCGTTCAAAGCCGACAGCTCCAGTTCGCTGTATTCGTCGTTCTCCGCCGCGCTGAATCCGAGCAGGCCTTGCAAAATTCGTCGCGCCGGATCCCGGTTGAGAATGAAAAACATATTGCCCGGCGCGTCGCCTTCGACGCGCAGGAAAATCGCGATTACGACCGCCTCGGAGCCGCCGACCCGCTCGGCGATCGCCTCGAACGGAAGCAGGTTCACGGTCGGCACCGCCATGTCCACCGGTTTGTTAAGCAGCGTGGACAGAGCGGTCGCCGCGTTGCCCGCGCCGATGTTGCCGACTTCCCGGAGCACGTCCAGCTTAAAATCCGCATTGTTCCTGAACAGGTTCACGGCCTACTCTCCGAACTGTTCCAATTGAATGATCTCGCTGCGATTGAGCACCTCGGACAGATTCAATAGGATAAGCAGGCGGTCTTCCCCGATCTTGGCCACTCCGCTCAAATATTTCGCCTTCACCCCTCCGACCACTTCCGGCGGGTTCTCGATCGCGTCGCTCATGACGTCCAGCACGTCGTTCGCGGAATCGACGATAAATCCGACCTCCAGCTCGTTCGCGGCGACGATAATAATGCGGGAGTTCTCCGTATACTCCGACTCGGCCAAGCCGAAACGGCCGCGCAAATCGATGACCGGAATGACGACGCCTCTAAGATTGACGACTCCCTTCACGAACTCAGGCGTTTTCGGCACGCGGGTGATCGGCAGCATCCGCTCGATCGTGCGTACCTTGTCGACCTCGATTCCGTACTCTTCCTGCGCCAGCGTGAAGACGATCACTTTCAATTCCTCTGCCATGAATGATTCCTCCCTTAGAGTCCGGAACTTATTTAATAATCGAGTTGGGATCCACGATGAGGGCGACTTGACCGTCGCCGAGTATCGTCGCTCCCGAGACGACGCTCTTCACGCGCGCCAAGTATTTACCGAGCGGCTTCAGCACGATTTCGCTCTGGCCGATGAATTCGTCGACGAGAATGGCCGCCAGCTTGTCTCCTTTGCGGATGACGAGCATTTCGGTTTCGCTCTCCTCGTCGTCCCGGTAGTCCGGAGAGTCGATAAGCTGGGCCAGCGAAATGACGGGTATGATAGATTGGCGGTAATCGATCATGCGATTGCCGTGCAGCGTGCGAATTTCCGACCGCTTGAGCGCTCCCGTCTCCACGATCGAAGACAGCGGGAACGCGTATTTCTCGGAGCCCTGCTTGATCAGCATCGCCGAAATAATCGACAGCGTCAGCGGCAGCTGGATCGAGAACTTCGTCCCTTGGCCCAGAGTCGACGTCACGGTCACGTTGCCGCCGAGGGAAGTAATCTTCGATTTGACGACGTCGAGTCCGACGCCCCGGCCGGAAATATCCGACACCTTGTCCGCCGTGCTGAAGCCCGGAGCGAACAACAGCATGTTCGTTTCGTCGTCGCTGAGCGTCTTCGCTTCCTCCGGCGTAACGACGCCTCTCTTAATCGCCGTCTCGAGCACCTTCGGCCGGTTGATGCCCTTGCCGTCGTCCTCGATCTCGATAAATACGTGGTTGCCGCTGTGGAACGCCCGCAGCATAACGGTGCCGGTCTCCGGCTTTCCTTGGGCGACGCGTTCCGCGGTCGATTCGACGCCGTGGTCGACCGAGTTGCGGATCAGATGCACGAGCGGATCGCCGATCTCGTCGATGACGGTGCGATCCAGCTCGGTCTCGGCGCCGACGATGTTCAAATCTACTTTCTTGTCCAGCGACTTGGCCAAATCCCTGATCATGCGCGGGAACCGGTTAAAGACGCTCTCCACGGGAACCATGCGCAATTTGAGCACGATGTTCTGCAAATCGGCGCTAACCCTTGCCATATGCTCTACCGTCTCCGTCAAGTCGTTGCGACGGATTTCGAAAGCGAGCTGCTCGAGGCGAACGCGGTCGATCAGCATTTCGCTGAACAGGTTCATCAGCGTGTCCAGCCGCTCGATGTCGACCCGGATCGTGCGGGGAGCGGCAGTGCCGGAAGATGCGGGAGCCGACGGACGCGCCGCGCCTTTATCGGAGGCGGGAGATTGCGCGGAAGGAGCGGACGGACGGGCAGCCTGAGCCTCGGCGGCAGACGCCGCGGCAACCTCCTTCGCCGCGGTTGCGCTCTGTCCGGAGGACCGCAGGTTGTCCTCCATCTCCTGCAAGGAGGCTTTGTCTACCTCGTTCATGGCGACGGACTCGATCTCCGACACTCTGGAGAGCTGCTCGTGAAGCGCCTGCCGCGGCGTCTGGGTAATATAGTAGACGGAGAAGCCGCGGTCGAATTGCTCCTGCTCGATCTCTTGAACGGAAGGATAGGACTTGACGACCTCCCCGTTCCTCTCGAGAACGTCGAACACCATATAAGCCCTTGCCGCTTTCAGCAAGCAATCCTCGCGCACTCTCACTTCGATGTAATAGGCCGAATGCCCGCTCTCGATCGATTGGCCGAGAATGGACATCTGGTACTGGTCGAGCACGAGCGACGCGGACATCGCCGGAGCGGCTTGGGACGGAGCGGACGAAGCCGCCCCCGGAGCCCCGCTGTCGCCTCTGACGATGCCCTTCAAACGCTCGACCAGTTCGTCGACTTCCCCTTTGCCCGTTCCACCGCCGATAATGTCCTGGACCATCGCTTCAAGAGCGTCCAGACACTTGAACAACGTGTCGAAAATATGCCCGTTCATACTGAGCTTCTCGTTGCGGACGAGGTCAAGCACGTTTTCCATTTCGTGGGTGAGCGAAGCGAGATCCTCGAATCCCATCGTCGCCGACATCCCTTTCAAAGTATGCGCGGAGCGGAAGATTACCTGCACGATGCCGATATCTTCCGGCTGCTGCTCCAGCCGGAGCATATTTTCGTTTAGCGCTTGCAAGTGATCGTTGGACTCGTCGATAAACATGGACATGTACTGATTCATTTCCATGGCCGGACACCTCCTTGTTGGCTGAGCTTTCAGCGCGTTAGGTTTTGCGCGATTTCAATTCCTGCACGAGTACCCCGGCGATGCTTTGCAGCGGGACCTGGCGCGTTGCCGCTCCGAGCTCGACCGCCGAGCGGGGCATGCCGTAGACGACGCAAGTCTGTTCGGCTTCGGCGATCGTGGCCTGGGCGCCGTCGTCAAGCAGCGCCTTCATTCCCTTCGCTCCGTCGCTGCCCATGCCGGTCATCAGCACCGCATACCGCTTTAATTGCCGGTGACCGATCAGGGATTCGTACAGAACGTCGACGGACGGCATATGGCCGCTGCGCGGTCCTTCGTTCGACAGCTTGATCCGGTATTTGCCGGAAGCGTCCTTCGCCAGCGACATATGCTTGCCGCCCGGGGCGATATACGCGGTCGCGGTTTCGATCGTCTCCCCGTCCGTCGCCTCCCGAACATGGATGCTGCAGAACGAATCCAGCCGCTGCGCGAGCGAATGCGTGAACCTGGGCGGCATATGCTGGACGACGAGGATCGGCGCCGGAAAATCCGCAGGGATGCCGGTCAGCACTTCGTGCAGCGCCCGCGGTCCTCCCGTGGAGGTGCCGATCGCCACGATCTGGGTGAACGAAGACGACGGCTTCGGTTCGGCGGCCGGCACTGCCGGCGGCGAAGCGCCGGGAGTAGCCGGAACCGACCTCCGAACGGACGGCTTCGCCTCCTTCTTGACGGTCAGCGCGCCGTTGTCCGTCGTTCTGGCCGGCTTCGGAAGCTTGCGCGGGCTTTCCGCGGGAGGTCCTTGAGTCCGCGACGGCTTGAGCGTCCCCGCGGCTGCGGGTTTCGCGGACGGCTCGTCCTTGCGGACGGACGGCTCCCTTCGCGGAAGCCTTGGCGGCTTCCCGATCCCGGGAAGCCCGTCCGGGGACTGTTCGTTGCCGGGCGGATAGCTCGTTCCCTCGGCTGCCGTTCGCGCCGCCTCCACCGCCTCCTGGATCGCGCGCCCGGCCGGCGAAAGCGGAGGCGAAGGCGGTCGGGGCGCGGCCTCCTCGGGCGCCTTCTCCTCCACCGCCGGCAGCATGCGCAGAGGACCTTTGTCGATCGTCTCCGCCACGATGCGCAGCTTCTCCAGCAGCTGTTCGCCCACCTGCCGAATGTCCAGCTTCACGGCTCCGTCCGGCTTGCGGATGAAATCGATCGCTCCAAATTGAAGCGCTCGTATCGTATCCCGGGTACCGTTGTCCGTAACCGCGGACAGCATAATGACGGGCGTCGGTCTCGTCGCCATGATTTTCTTCAACGCTTCGAGTCCGTTCATACGCGGCATTTCCAAGTCCATCGTAATAATGTCGGGCTTAAGCTCCAGCGTCAGCTTAACGGCCTCTTCGCCGTCGCGAGCGGCAGCTAACACATGAAATGCGGAGTCTGCATCGATGACGTCGCCGAACACTTTGCGCATGAAAGGGGAATCATCCACGATGAGCACTTTTAACTCCGTCATAGGGCATCCTCCTCGTTAATCTAGTTGTTGGTTGGCTTCACTTACGCATGTTCGCCGGCTTGGAACCGATCAACTCCACAGCCTCTTGATCCTTTGCATGAACCCTGGCAACCCCCGGGACGCTTGCGATTGCGATCGCTCCTCCATCAGAAACCGGGACGCGATCCGATCGATGCCGCGCATGGCTTCGCTGTTCGGGAAAGCGACGGATAACGGGGTTTGCCGTCTGACCGCTTTCGAGACGCTGGCATCGTCGGAGATATACCCGAGCACCGGGATGTCGATGCCGATGTACTTGCTTGCCACTTGCCGGATATTGTCCGCGGTCTGCGCGCCTTCCCGGTCGTCCGAGACCCGGTTGACGACGAGCCGGAACGGAACCTGATGCCCCATCGAATTCACCATTTTGATCAGCGCGTACGCATCCGTAATCGATGTCGGCTCCGGCGTCGTCACGACGATCGTCTCTTCGGCGGCGGCGATGAACCGCGTCGTCTCCCTGGACAATCCGGCCCCCGTATCGAACAGAATAAAGTCGACGTGGCCGTGAAGCTTGGCGATCTGCTCGGAGAAGTATTCCAGTTCTCGCTCCGAGAGCCGCACCAGATCCTGGAAACCCGATCCCCCGGCGATGAACTGCAGGCCGCTCGGGCCGATCTGGATAATCTCCCAGATCGACTTCTCGCCCTTGAGCAGATGGATGAGATTGTACTTCGCCGGCGTGCCCATCAGCACGTCGATGTTCGCAAAGCTGATGTCCGCATCGAAGAGCAATACGCTGTAGCCCCGATTTTGCAGCGCCATCCCGAAGTTGAGGCTGAAATTGGATTTGCCCACCCCTCCCTTGCCGCTGGTAACCGTCACGACCTTGGTCGCCTTCGCCGACCGGAGGTCCTTCGAGTGGACCAAGTGCCGGAGCGCCTGAGCCTGGTCAATCATCGCCCGGTTCCCCCAGCAGCTTGCGGACCAGCTCGTCCGGATCGAACGGCCGGATGTCGTCCGGCACCGTCTGCCCGCAAGTGTAATAAGAAATGCGGAAATCGAACTCCTTGACGAGATTGACGACGGAGCCGTACGATTCCGTCTCGTCGTACTTCGTGAGCAGAAGCTGACGGACGCCGTACTTCGCGAACTGCGAGGCTACCGCCTTCATGTCGGAATACTTGCTCGTCAAGCTGAGGACCAGAACCGTCTCCGCCCCCTCCGCCGGCGAGAGAAGGCTGTTC
>JAEZZE010000310.1 GCA_023418755.1 Bacillota bacterium
GATCGGTCTCCCCTGTGAAGCTGGGACATTCTTCTCTGCCCCACGGAATCCATCCGGGCGAAAATCCGCTGCGCGGAGGCGATCGTCTCGTCGTCGAGATGCTCGATCAGCTCGTCTGCGGCGCGCCATGCCTCCTCTTCCGTCTTGCGCACGATGACGTGAAGCCGGATGCCGAATTTGAGCGTTCGCCCCTTCCCGGCGGCCAGCGCGCGCATGCGGGCGATCTTCTCGGCCACTTGCGCAGGCGGTTCGCCCCAAGTCAAGTAGACGTCGACGTGTTCCGCGGCAACCTTCATGGCCGCTTCGGAGGAGCCTCCGAAGTAGAGCGGCGGGTAAGGCTTCTGCACTGTCGGGTACAATACTTCGCCGCCTTCTACCCGGAGGTGGTCTCCTTCGAAGTCGACCGGCCCCCCCTCCAGCTCCTTGCGCCAGATCGAGAGGAATTCGTCCGTCACCTCGTACCTTTCGTCGTGACTCAGAAACAGTCCGTCTCCCGCCAGCTCCACGGGATCTCCTCCGGCAACGACGTTGATCAGCAATCTCCCTTCGGAGAACCGGTCCAGCGTCGCCGTCATTCTAGCCGCCATCGTCGGAGCGATCAAGCCGGGGCGAGCTGCGACCAGAAACTTCAACCGCTTCGTCGCCGGCACCAGCGTCGAGGCGACGATCCACGAATCCTCGCAAGATTTCCCGGTCGGCAGCAGCACGCCGCCGAAGCCCAATTCGTCGGCCGCCTGCGCGATCTGCTTGCAGTAAGCGTAACTGACCGCCCGGGCGCCTTCGCTCGTCCCCAAATATCTACCGTCCCCGTGCGTCGGGATAAACCAGAACATTTCCATCTTCTTCTCTCTCCTTCGCTCCGGCATGACTCGTCAGCCTCTCGTTCCCGCGCTCTTGCTTGTCTGCTTCAGCAGATCCCAGATCGGGTCGATTAAGCTTTCCTTGTCGAAGCCGATATATAGATTGGCATAAGCCCTAACCGGGTCCCCCGCGTAAAATCTCTCGTATAGCTCGTGCCTCGAGCCCAGCGGACTTCCGATCAGATCCCACGCCAGCTTGAACAGCTGCACCTTTTTCTCCGCGCTGACGGTCGCCCCTTCGAAATACAGGTGCATCAGCTTGGAGATCGGCCCGTAAAAGTCTTCCATGCCGGACGGCGTCTGCACGAACCCTCCGCCGCCGACCTGCTGCAAAATTTCCACCGCCCGCGGATAAAACTTCGTGCCGATGCTTCTCGCCGAGTCGATGAACGAAATTTCCGGGACGAGAACGCCGGAGACGTCGGGCTTTGCCTGCGTCTCGGAGGCGATAATGAGCGCTTTGATCACGTCGATCTGAACGACCAGCTCCCCCAGCTTCTCCTGAATGTGCAGGAAGCCGGACACGCCGATCGATTCGGCCACCGCGAACGCGACTCCCGTGATGAACTCCAGCTTGGCGACGAATCGGACGACGTTCTGATGGAAGGCGAGCGCGTTCGCCGTCCGGCTGGCCCTTAAAGCCAGCACCTTCTGCGAATCCCCGTACAGCAGCACCCGCTCCCACGGAACGAGCACGTCGTCGAAAAACAGCACCGCGTCCATCTCGTCGTACTTCGAACCGAGCGGATGGTTTTGCTCGCGCTTATCGGCGAACGATTCCCGGCATACGATGTGCAGCCCCGGCGAGTTGGCCGGAACGATCAGCACGTGCGCATGCTTCGCGTCTTTGACGTCGAACTTGAGGAAGGAGGACAGGATGAAATCGTGCGTATACGGGGCTCCGGTGGCGATCATCTTCGCCCCCCGGATGACGATGCCCTCCTCCGTCTCCCGGACGACGTGCAGAAACCTCTCCGCGATCCGCCGGTCGTCCAAGCCGCTGGAGCGGTCGATCTGGGGATCGATGATCGCGGTCGTCAGAAACCGGTCGTTGTCTCTCGCGTGCTCGTAATACGAGGCAATCTTCAGCTCGAAGCCGGGATCGAGCGCCTTAAGCTCGTGGCGGGCGGCATACCATCCCGTGACGAGCGATCTCGCGTAATCCGACAGCCGGCTCATCATGCCGTGCGTCTCCGCGGACCAGAAGGAGAAGGAGCGATTTCTCCGGGTCAGATCTTCCGGGGTATAAGGAACGAGAAACGAGCTGTGCGCGTACCGCTCGCTCCCCTCCGCCCGAAACCCGACCCGCTCCCTCAGCTCGGGATCGTCCAGCGTCTGGAACAGATCCCGAATCGTGCCCAACGTTCCTTTGAAGGCGGGATGCTCGCGAACGTTATCGATTTTCTTGCCCTCGAACCAGACGCTGCGTCCGTCGTTCAAGCTCTCCAAAAATTGTTCTCCCCTCAACGCGGCAATGCCCCTTTCAAAATTAACCTAATATTCCGATTGATTTTGTCTGATTTATTCCCTATGATAGCTAATACAATCAAGATGACAACAATTGATTTTCCCTTTTTTGACGGTTAAACAACATGAAATCGGAATTTATCGGTTAACGGAGAGATAATCCTACACACGGAAAAATTGTGTAGGGGAAGAAACGGAAGGGAACAGCGCTTATACGCTATTTCGTTTTGTCGGTTATCCGACTTTTCTATTAAAAACGTTGCTTTAAGGAGGAATTCGAAGTGCCAGCCTCACAGGACGGGGTGCAGTTGGACCGCCGCATCCGCCGAACCCGGCAGTTGATCGTAGACGCCTTCCTCTCCCTCTGCGCCGAGAAAGATTACGAGTCGATCATTATCAAAGACATCACCGAACGCGCCAACGTCAACCGGTCGACCTTCTACGCGCATTACGAGGACAAGGAACGCTTGCTGAAGAAAATAACGGGAGACAAGCTCGCGGAATTGGCCGGATTGACCCTCTCCCCCCTGTCTACCGTCTACGAACCCAGCTTCGATGCGCCGGATCCCTACTTCTCCGAATTGTTCCGGCACCTGACCGTTCATAAAACGTTCTACGGAGTCATGCTGAACCGCCTCCACCGCTCTTTGTTTTCGGACCCGATGCTGGAGGTCATCCGCGAAAGCTTCTTCTCCCGCATCTCGAGCATCAGCAAAGAACAGAAGCTGCTTATCCCGCTGGATCTGCTGCTCGATTACGTCAGTTATTCCGTCCACGGCATGATTAAGAAATGGCTGGCCCAGTCCATGGTGTATTCGCCCGATCATATGGCCCTTCAGCTCACCCGCCTGTCGTATCTCGGCGTCTACAGAGCGATGGGGATTCCCGACAGGCACCCCTAGGGCTCGCGTACGTGGACGTTCCGCCGCACAGGAGTCGGTGTCTGCGATAGCGGCGTCTTTCAAGAGGCGCATACCGGAGGTTACAGCTCGCGTATCGAGATTCGGTGTTCCCCGGTAAAAGCAAACCGCCGAGCGCCTCGTCCCGATCAACCGGGCGCGGCGTTCGACGGTTCGTCGTTCCGGCTTGTCTCCTTGCCGAATATCTGTTATTTTCTAGGAAACCGTTAGAGAAGGAGACGTTGGCATTGACCTCGAATTCAACCGAGCAGCACCGCCGGGAAGCTCCCTCCAGCGTCGCTTGCTCCATCCTTACCGTATCCGACACGCGTACGCCGGAGACGGACAAGAGCGGACGGCTCATTCGCGAGCTGTTGGAGGCAGCCGGGCATACGGTCGCCGATTATGCGATCGTCAAGGACGACTACGACGGCATCGCCGCGCTGTTGAGGCAGGCGGCGGACGATCCGCGCGTAGAGGCCGTTCTGCTCAACGGCGGGACCGGCATCGCCGGCCGGGACACGACGTTCGAAGCGGTCCGCGGCCAGCTGCACAAGGAAATGCCGGGCTTCGGCGAAATTTTCCGCTATCTCAGCTTCGCCGAGGACATCGGCTCGGCGGCCATTCTGTCCCGCGCCATCGCCGGCACGATCGGATCGACCGCCGTCTTCTCGATGCCGGGCTCGACCGGCGCCGTGCGCCTGGCGATGACGCGCCTGATCGTACCCGAGCTTGGCCATGTGTTGCGGGAGCTGTACAAGGACAGGTAGGCGCCGAATCGGACGCCTTTCCGCTCCTATCGAGCGGATGCTGACCGGGCCGCTACCCCCGCACCGTAAGCTTGGATTCGGCCGGGGAGCGGGGACGGGGGGCGGGAACGAGATCCGGGTAACCGACGTGAAGCACTCCGACGACCTTCTCCCCGTCGGCCACGCCGACCGCCCGGCGAAAGTAGGGCGAGTAGATATACGGATTCGTTTTCCATACGACGCCGATGCCCCGCTCCCACGCCGCCAATTGAAAGCTCTGAATCCATCCGCACGCCGCGCCGAAGTCCTCCTCCCACTGCTTCTGCCGCGGATCCTCCTTCATGACGACGATCAGATGGCAGGGAATGACCGCATAGTCCCTGGTTCTCTGCTCCGCGTATTTCGCCTTGTCCTCCGCGGACATCGAACCGAGCACCGCCTCCGTAAAATCGGAGCGCGCCTCTCCCCGATACAGAATGTACCTCCAAGGCTCCCGAAGCCCGTGATTGGGAGCCCAGTTGGCGATGTCCAGCAGCTCCAGCAGCAGAGCAAACGGAATCGGGTCGGGCTTGAACTGCCGGATCGTCCGGCGCTGCCGCAGCGTCTCGGCTACGGGATAACCGTCCGTGCCCATGCGAATCGCTCCCTTCGGCTTGAGTTATGAATTACGCTTCTTAAACAGCAGATAGACCATGTACGGCGCGCCGATGAGCGCGATCAGAATGCCGCAAGGAATTTCCAGCGGCGCGGCGATCGTCCGACCCAGCATGTCCGCGGCGTTCACGAGCAGACCGCCCGTCAGCACGGCGACGGGAAGCAGCCTGAGCGACGTGGAGCCGACGATGAAGCGCGCCAGATGCGGCGCCATCAAGCCGACAAAGCCGATCGTGCCGGCCATCGCGACGGCTGCTCCCGCGGAGGCGACCGCCACGAGCAGCAGCAGCGCGCGGACGCGCTCCAGCCGGGTTCCCAAGCCGGTCGCCAGCGAATCCCCCAGCTGCAGCACGTCCAGGCTTCTCGACAGCAGCAGCGCGACCGGAAAGCCGACGGCCAGCCACGGCAGCAGCGGCCGGAAATGCTCCCAGCTCCGGCCGTAGACGCTGCCGGACATCCAAATAACGGCCGCCTTCGCCTGCGCCAGATCAGTGAAAGTGAGCAGGAAGCTGACGACGGCCCCCGCCGAAGCGGCGATTCCGACGCCCACGAGCACGAGCCGGACCGGAGACAGCCCTCGCCTCCAAGCCAACGCGTAGGTCAGCAGCGCCGCCAGCAGCGCGCCGGCGAAGGCGGCGAAGGGCAGCATCGCTACGGGAACGCCCGGAACCAGCACCATGCAGCCTACCGCGGCCAGCGCCGCGCCCGAATTCAGTCCGAGCACGCCCGGCGAAGCGAGCGGATTGCGCGTGATGCCTTGCAGAATCGCGCCGGACAGCGCCAGGCCCGCGCCAGCGAGAAAAGCGACCAGCGCGCGCGGGAACCGGAAGCGGTTCACGACCAGATCGTACCGTTCGCTTCCCGCCCCGAACAACGCGTGAAGCGCTTCGGCCGTGGGAATCGGAAAATCCCCCAGCACGATCTGCAGCAGCAGCACGAGCAGATTAAGCGCGGCCGCACCGAGCAGAACGAGTGCGAAAGCGCCTCTGTTTCTTATCGTCTCCATCGCAATTCACGCCCTCCTCTGCGCCAGGTAGATCAGGAAGGGCGCGCCCAGCACGGCGGTCACGACGCCTGCGGATACTTCCTGGGAAGGAACGATGAAGCGCGCCGCGATATCCGCCATCAGCAGCAGCGTCGCTCCGGCCAGCGCGGAATAGGGCAGCACCCAGCGGTAATCCTGACCGACAAGATAACGGATGATGTGCGGCACGGCGAGCCCGACGAAGCCGACCGGCCCGGCGATCGCCACCGAAGAGCCGGCGAGCAGGACGACCGCAATCAGCGACAGCGCTTTGACCAGGCCGGTGCGCAGCCCGAGCCCCTGCGCCGTCTCCTCGCCGAGGCTGAGCAGGTTGATCTGCCTCCCCAGGATTAGCGCTCCCCCGATGCCGATCAGCATATAGGGGGCCACCTCGGCGAACAGAGACGTGCTTCTGCCGGTAAGCGATCCGGCCAGCCAGAACCTCATCGTGTCGAGCGACCGCTCGTCGAACACCAGGATGCCTTGCGTCAGCGCCCCGAGCAGCAGATTGATCGTCGCTCCCGCCAGAATCAGCTTAAGCGGAGTCAGCCCGTTCGCCCCCATCGTGCCGAGCAGATAGACGGTCAGACCCGCGGCGCCCGCTCCGACTAAAGCGTAAGCGATCGCCGACGAGCCCGACACGCCGCCCAGCAAATACAGGTGAACGACGATCAGGAAAGCGGCCCCCTGATTGACCCCGAACAGCTCCGGCCCGGCGAGGGCGTTGCGCGTAACGGCCTGCATGATCGCTCCGGCCATGGCCAGGCAGGCCCCGACGGCCATCGCGATCAGCGCCCGCGGCACGCGCACCGTCCGCACGATCAGATGCTCCCTCGACCCGTTGAACTCGAAGATGGACCGATACACCTCGGACAGAGAGATGGCCTGCTTGCCGAGCGCGACGCTGACGGCCAGGCAGAGAGCGACCAGCAGCAGGCCGACGACGATTCCCGCAAGGCGCATCGCCGAACCGAGCTCCTTACTGCGCACCGAAGAAGCGATACAGGTCGTCCAGGATCAGGTTCGACGCCTGAATGCCTTGGCCGCTCAGCCACGTTTCCCAGTTGACCATGTGAACCCGATCGTTCTGCACCGCGGACAGCGTGCCCCACAGCGGATTCGTCTGAATTTTGTCGTTGAAAAACGCCGCTTCGCTTTCTCTGCCGAACGAGATAATGACGTCCGCGTCCATGTCGCCGATCTGCTCCTCGGTAATCGCGATATGCTGGCCCGAGACGCCTTGCTGATTGGCCGGACGGGCCAGCCCCGCCTCCTTGACGATATCGCCGGCATAGGAGTTCTCCGTGTAGATGCGGATATGGTCTTCCCGCGGACGAATGAGGGTGACCGTCGCGTTCGCGAGCTTATCTCCCCTGTCCGTCTTGAATTTCGCGATGCGTGCTTCGAATTCGCCGATCAGCCGGTCCGCCTCTCCGAGCTTGTTGACGGCGTCCGCCTGATCCCGAAACAGTCCCTTCCAATCGCCGGTAACCCGCTCGGTCAGCACGACCGGAGCGATCCGCTTCAAGTCCTCGTACACCGCCTCGTGCGTATCCCGCTGTCCGATAATCAGGTCGGGGTTCAGCTTGGCGATCGATTCGAGATTGGGCTGATCCGTCGTGCCCGTATTCTCGATGCCGTCCGTCTGACCGGCCAGATGGGCGAAGAAGTTCGCGTTGACCGAAATGCTGTACGGCGCGCCGATCGGCTTGACGCCCAAGGCGAGCAGGTTGTCCAGCCCCGACGAATTCAAGATGACGATTCTTTGCGGATTCGCCGGAACCTCGACCTCTCCGAACGCGTCCCGTACGACGCGAGTTTCCGCTCCCGGGTTTGCGGCAGGAATCGGGGACTCCGATGGAGAAACGGTAGATGAGGCAGAGGGCGACGCGGATTCCGAGGCCGCGGGCGACGAAGCGCCGGAACCGCCCGAATTTCCGTTGCCGCCGCACGCGGCGGCGACGAGCATGACGAGCAGCAGACTTGCAATGGCAACGATTGCTTGCGGTTTCCTTAAATTAAACGGCATGACTAAAAGCTCCCCTTTGATAGGATGAAATTAGGTGATAATGAGAATCTTTATCAATTATAATGAGAGGGTACCCCCTTGTACATGACCGATCCTATCCAGAATAAATATCCGATTTTATCTCGGAACGTCCAGGAGGCGATTGCATGAATTCAGCTCCGCAAGGCTCAGACCGCGGTCGAAGCTCTGGTCCCCTGCCGCTGCTCTCTTCGGTCTATCGGAGGGCGCTTCGCGCGGCGGGCATCCGGCGCTTCCGAACGCCGGCCCGCATGCTCGTCTATGCGGCTGAAGGGGAAGGGTCCGCGACGATCGGAGATTCCCGCTACGTGGTCGTCAAGCCCGGCTCTCTCTACCACCTGCCGCTCGGGACGCAGGTCGAATTCGTCGGACGCAGCGCCGATACGAAGCTCTATTTGTTATTCATAGAAACGCCGGTGTTGATCAAGCTTAGAGGAAAATGGCAAACGAGGGACAGCGGGAAGAAGGGAGCGGGAGACGAAGAGCGCTGGTTGGATCGCTTGTGGCCCGCCGGCGAAGTGCCGGTCGAGGATGCCGCAGCGCTCGCGGAACGACTCATGGAGCTGCATCGCGTCCGGACCGACGATCCGGCTGACCGAAGCCGGCTTCAGCTCCTTTTTCACCGTCTCTTGCATGAATTGGTTTCCGGCACTGCGTCCGGAGACGGGAGCAGGTGGATCGGCGGCGGGGTCGCGCAGAGCCTCGATTATATTCACAGCCGGTTTCGGGACAAGATCAAGCTGGAGACGCTCGGCGACATCTCCGGCTTCACCCCGACCTCGTATTCCAGAGAGTTCAAGAAAATGTACGGCCTGTCGCCGATCGATTACTTGAATCGTTACCGCATCGAGCAGGCGAAGCAGATGCTCGTGGAGCGTACCCGCTCCATTAAGGACGTATCGGCGGACAGCGGCTTCGGCAACGAGTTTTATTTCAGCAGAATGTTCAAGCGGCATGTCGGCATGTCCCCGTCCCATTTCGTCCGCAGAAAGAACCTGCGGATCGCGGCGGCCTCGACTTTGCGCTTCCAGGACATGCTGGAGTCGCTCGGCGCATCCCCGGTCTGCTGGGCGAACTGCCACAAAGCCAAAACGATGGACCGAAGCACGCACCAGACGATCGTCGCCGGCAAAATCGCCGAGATGCGCCAAGCCGCGCCCGATCTGATTCTGTGCGACGATTACCACAGGCCGTTCCTGGAGCAGTTCAAGCAGATCGCGCCTACGGTCGTCATCAGCCTGAGCATGGATTGGCAAGTCAACAACCGGAGAATCGCCGAGATCGTCGGCAGGGAGGCGGAGGCCGAGCGCAACTTCAAGCTGCTCGAGCGCAAAATCGAGGAGGCGAGGGGGCCGCTGAGGGAGCGTTACGGCAGCGAGACGGTGACGATCATGAGAGTCATTCACAAGCTGATTCGTATCCAAGGACTGTCCAACCACCCGATGAACGATCTGATTTACCGCGATCTCGGGCTGAAGCCGGGCTTCTGCGTGCCGTCCAACGCGATGAACGTGGAATTTTCCCCCGATAAATACCCGGATATGGACACCGACCATCTGTTCGTGCAAAACGTCTTTTTCTACCCGGAGGACGAAACGATCTTCGCCGACATGCGGGAAAGCCCGGAATGGCAAGCCATCCGGGCCGTCGCGAACGATCGGGTGCGCAGCACGCCCAACTGGGTCGGCATGAGCTGGTCGACGAGCGGGAGAATGCGCATTATCGAGGAGCTACTGCAGCAGCCTTGACGCGATGAAATCCAGCGCCTGGCGATGCATCTCTCCGGTCACCGCATGGCCGGTAAACGGAAACGGCACGATGCGCTTATCCCCTTCGATCCGGTTGTACGCCGCGTAGATCGTCTCCGGCATCGTGATCGGGTCCTTCAAGCCGACGGTGACGAAAACCGGAATGCGGATGCGGTGCGCCAGGTTCATGTTGTCGAAGTAGCTGAGCGTGCGGAGCACCGCCTCCAAATGACCCGGGAAGCGTTCCACGAACGAAGCGGCCTCCGTCAGCGAGCTGGCCGAGTTCAAAATGCCGAAATCCATATGGCACATGTTCGGAATGTGCGGGACTGCGATCGCCGGCTTGTCGGACAGCGCCGCGGCGATCATCGCGAGTCCTCCGCCCTGGCTTCCGCCCATCGCGCAGATTCGGCTTCGGTCGACCTCCGGCTGCTCGGCGGCCCAATCGAGCGCCTTGAGCGCGTCGATCGTGATTGCCTTGTAGTAGCACGTATCGCGATCCAGTATGCCCTGCGTAAGCCAGCCTCTCGTCATGCCGTACGGCTGCGGCATCAGGTTGCCCGTCTCTCCGGCTTGGCCGCGAACGTCGATGGCGAATACCGCCAATCCCATCAGCAAATACGAAGCGTACTCTTCCGGGTAGCCGCGGCTCCCTCCGTATCCGTGATAAAGCACGACGCAAGGAAGCTTGCGTTCGTTCCCGCGAGGAAATTTCGGCAGCAGGCACCAACCGCGAATCGGCGTCTCGTCGAAGCCTTCGTACGCGACGTCGTACGCCTCCATGAACGCCATCGGCGTCTCGACGAGCGTTCTCGTCGCGTTCAGCGGCTTGGCCGCATACCGCTTAAGCTCCCCGTCCCAATACGCGTCCAAGTCGGGCTGCGCCGTCAGCGGCGGAGCCAGCCGTTCCAACTCTTCTATTCTTCTTCCTACCGCGTGGTTCATCCGGTATTTCCCCTCCAGCGTGTCGATTACCCTTTCCATGAAACAGGGGCAGCCCCATAAGTAAATAGAGTCGTACCGAAAGATTGTCGATAGAGGAATAGTTACGGGCACCTCTCTCCTTCCGCTGCTATACGATCCTGAAATTTTGAGCGGATAAACCCGTCACTGGGTCATTTCAGGACCGTATGAGACAGTCTCCGGGAGCTAGATGCCCACTTTTTTCTCATCGATAATCTTGTACGCCCCTACTTAGGACACAGACCCCGAATCGCTTATTTCAAAATCGCTTCGATCCGCGCCAGCTCGTCCTTCGAGAAGTCGAGCCGCTTCAGCATCGCGACGTTGTCGTCGAGCTGGGACGTCTTGCTCGCGCCGATCAGCACGCTCGTCACCCGCTCGCCGCGGAGCACCCACGCCAGCGCCAGCTGCGCCAGCGTCTGTCCGCGGGATTCGGCGATCTCGTTCAGCTTGCGCACCTTGTCCAGCTTCTCCGGCGTAATATTCCCTTCGTTCAGGAAGACGGACGCTCCCGCCGCTCTCGAATCCTGCGGAATGCCGTTCAGATAGCGGTTAGTCAGCAGCCCTTGCTCGAGCGGCGAAAATACGATGGAGCCAACTCCGCCTTCTTCCAGCACGTCCTGAAGACCGTTCTCGATCCAGCGGTCGAACATGCTGTAGCGTGGCTGATGAATGAGTAGCGGCGTGCCGAGCTCCTTCAGGATGCGGATCGCTTCCTTCGCCTCCGGCGCGCGATAGTTCGAGAT
>JAEZZE010000342.1 GCA_023418755.1 Bacillota bacterium
AACTAACATTGTGAGCTAAAAAGGCAGGGGATTCTGCACGATCGGAGGTACTCATGTCGGATAAAGTTTTGATTATAGAGGACGAACCGACGCTTGCCCGTCTCGTAACCTACAATCTTTCGCAGGAAGGCTATGAAACGGAAGTGGTGGGGAACGGGGCGGAAGGGCTTCATAAAGCGATGCATGAATCCTATGCGATTATCTTCCTGGACCTGATGCTCCCGGGCATGAACGGCTTCGAGGTGCTCCAGAAGCTGCGGCAGAACGGAATACGAACGCCCGTGATCATTTTGACCGCGCGAAACGCGGAGGAAGAAGTCGTGCAAGGGCTCAAGCTCGGGGCCGACGATTACATTACGAAGCCTTTCGGGGTGGCCGAGCTGCTGGCTCGGACTTCGGCCGTGTTGAGACGCTCCCGCAACGAGGAGAGCAGGCCGTCGAAAGCGGCGGACGGCGAGAAGGTCATCCCGATCGGCGAACTGCAGATTTTTCCCGACAAGTACGAAGTGTTCTCGGGGGGGCAGTGGATTACGCTGCGTCCTAAGGAGTTCGAAGTGCTGCTCTACTTGGCGGAGCGTCCCGGCATCGTCATTACGAGGGACGATCTGATGAACGTCGTCTGGGGCTTCGACTATATCGGAGGCCAGCGGACTGTCGACGTGCATGTCAGCTCGCTGCGCAAGAAGCTGGAGCTGAACCAGCAGAGCGTCCAGATCGACTCGATCCGAGGCGTCGGCTACAAGCTGATCGTGAACCGGAAGTCCTAAAGCCGTTATGGTGATCGTCCTCATTCTTCGCCCGGCCGGCTAGGCCGGTTTTTTTGCGTTGCGCGGCAACCCGAAGGAGCGGTCCGGATTATCGGCGATGCAAGGAAGATAGACTTCCGGAACGTTACCCACGCCCCCAGGCGAGCATCTTGCGCTGAAATTCCTTCGGCGAGCAGCCGTTGAACCTTTTGAACATTTTGTAGAAATGAGCCATGTTCGCCATGCCGATCAGGTCGCCGACTTCGCTTACGCTGATGTCCCGGGTGAGGAGAAGCTGCTCGGCGCGCTTGATTTTGCGGAAGTTGACGTACTCGGTGAACGATTGACCCATGATTTTTTTGAAAAATTTCACGAAATAATAGTAGCTCATGTTCGCCAGCCCGCACACTTCCTCCACCGCGATCCGGCCGTCGATGTTCGCTTCGACGAAGTCGAGCACCGGCTTGAGCCGAATCCGTTCGATCCGGTCCTGGCCGGCGAGCAGCCCGCGGGTGTCGTTGCGGATCAATAGAAGCAGCAGCTTCTTGATCAGCATGTTCACGGCCAGCTCGTAGCCGCTTTGTTTCTCCAACGCTTCGCGGTGAATTTGACTGATGCATTCGGCCACGCTGCTTCTGGCCTCGGGATTTTCCCGGAAAATATAGTTCATGGCGCTTAGCGGCACCTTGGTTTCGTTAAAATACTGCAAGTATGGAATCGTGCTCTGATCGAAATAATTAGTAAGATCGAACTGCAGCACGATGTATTGCAAAATCCCTCCGGGGGTGCGGTCTCTATGCAATTGGGAATTGCCCAGGATAACGATGTCCCCGGGTCCCAGCTCGAAGGTCTCGTCGCTGAGGTCGACGGTCAGATGTCCCTCTTGGACGAGCATCAGCTCGCACTCGGGATGATAATGCCAGATCACCTCTCCGCGGTCGCGCCTCGTATTCTGCCATATTTTAAGCGACAGCAGGGGATTCTCGTATTCGATCTTTTCTCTTAACGGTTGCAAGGGATCAGCCCCTTATTATGATTGTTCCGAAAGTCGATTCGACGCCGAATTCGCTTCTTGAACCGCTCCGCGATCGAGTTGGACTTTTTGAACGGCCTCAAAGAGAGACGGATGGCGGCAAAAGGCAAAATCGCATATAATCCTCGCAGATCCCCGAATGGGATTCTCGATGAAGTGTGATACACTATATTGTAGTTTGATTATGGATTAGCCGCAAGGAGGACAAGCGCTTTGACCAAAGTTAACGTAGGCATGATCGGTTGCGGCGGAATCGCCATGGGGAAGCATTTGCCATCGCTCGCCAAAATCCCGGAAGCGCAAGTGGTCGCGTTCTTCGACATTTCGGCCGAACGGGCGCACGAAGCAAAGAACAAGTTCGGCACGCATGACGCGAGAGTGTATCAAGACGTTTACGAACTGCTGCGCGATCCGGACGTTCAAGTCGTCCACGTCTGCACGCCGAACGATACGCATGCCGAGATTTCCATCGCCGCGCTCGAGGCGGGCAAGCACGTGCTCTGCGAGAAGCCGATGGCCAAAACAGCCGAGGACGCGCGACGGATGCTGGAAACGTCGGAAAGAACGGGCAAGAAGCTGAGCATCGCTTACCAGAACCGTTTCCGCGCCGACAGCCGCTGGCTGTACGAAGCCTGCCGCGAAGGCAAGCTGGGCGAAATCTACGTCGCCAAGGCTCATGCGGTGCGCCGACGCGCCGTGCCGACCTGGGGCGTGTTTCTCGATCGGGAGAAGCAGGGCGGAGGCCCGCTGATCGACATCGGCACGCACGCGCTCGATCTGGCGCTGTGGATGATGGACAACTACGAGCCGAAGACGGTGCTGGGTTCCTCCTACCGCAAGCTGGCCGAGCAGGGAAGCAACGCGAACCTGTGGGGACCTTGGGATCCGTCGAAATTTACGGTGGAAGATTCCGCGTTCGCGATGATTACGATGAAAAACGGGGCGACCGTCTGGCTCGAATCGAGCTGGGCGCTGAACACGCTGGACGTCGACGAAGCGAAGGTGTCGTTAAGCGGGACGAAGGCGGGAGCCGACATGAAGAAAGGGCTCCGCGTAAACGGCGAGGAGCACGGCCGCCTGTACACGCAGGAAATCCAGATGGCCGGCGATTTCGGAGGCAATCCGCTGCCGGACGACGCCGCCGAGCAGGAGGCGCGCGCTTGGATCGAAGCGATCGCGTACGATCGCGAGCCCGTCGTCACGGCCAGGCAGGCGCTCGTGGTGCAGGAAATTCTCGAAGCCGTCTACGAATCCGCGAACAAGGGGCAAGCGATCAGCTTCGCCTAAGCGGACAGGGGAGGGGCTCCGGCCCCTCTTCGAGGAAATAAAGGTGGCAAACTGCCCATCATTTCAGGTAGAATAGAAGTGTGATTTATGAACGCGCGTACATAAACGTGCAAAGGCTTCCATTTTCAATGAAAGGTTTGGTGAATATCAAGTGAAATCCGGCGTATTTATCGTTCTATTCGCCCAACAATCGTTCGAACAGGCGCTTGATACCGTTAAGGCGGCGGGATTGCAAGCGGTGGAGATCGGCACGGGAGGATTTCCCGGCACCGCGCACGTGAATGCGAAGGAGATCGTGAACGACGACGCGGCCGTTCGCCGCATTCGCGAAGCGGTCGATTCCCGCGGCTTGACGATCAGCGCGCTGAGCTGTCACGGCAACCCGCTGCATCCGGACAAGGCCGCGGCTCAATCCGATCACGAGGATTTCGTCGCGACGGTGCAGTTGGCCGAGAAGCTCGGCGTGGATACGGTCATTACTTTCTCCGGCTGCCCGGGAGACTCCGAAGGCGCGAAGTATCCGTCCTGGGTCACTTGCCCGTGGCCGCCCGATTTCCTGACCGTGCTCGAATGGCAGTGGAACGAAGTCGCGATTCCGTATTGGAAGGAACAATCCGCGTTCCTGCGCAAGCACAACGTCAAGGTGGCGATCGAAGCGCACCCCGGCTTCCTCGTGTACAATACCGAAACCGCGCTGCGCCTGCGCAAGGAAGCGGGCGACAACATCGGCGTCAACTTCGATCCTTCCCACTTGTTCTGGCAAGGCATGGATCCGATCGAGTGCATCAAGGCTCTCGGCGACTCCATCTACCACGTTCACGCGAAGGATACGAAGATCGACAAGCGCAATACGGCGCTGAACGGCGTGCTCGACACGAAGCATTACGGAGACATCCTGAACCGTTCCTTCGTATTCCGTACGGTCGGCTACGGCCACGACGACGAGTTCTGGAAGGATATGGTGAGCACGCTCCGCCTTGTCGGCTACGACGGCACGATCAGCATCGAGCACGAAGACGGCATCATGAGCGTGAACGAAGGCTTCGCGAAAGCGGCCGGGTTCCTCAATTCCCTGATTCTGAAAGAAAGCGCGGGTGAAATGTGGTGGGCGTAAAAAACAAAATCAACGTCGGCATGGTCGGCTACAAGTTCATGGGCAAAGCCCACAGCCATGCGTATAAAGACGTAGGCATGTTTTTCGATCCGGCCGCGGACGTCGTCATGAAGGCGATCTGCGGACGCGACGAGCAAGGAGTCAAGGCGGCGGCCGACAAGTTCGGCTGGGAATCGTACGAGACCGATTGGCGGAAAATGGTCGCGCGCGACGACATCGACTTCGTCGACATCAACGCTCCGAGCGACGCGCATAAAGAAATTACGATGGCCGCGATCGCCGCGGGCAAACACGTCTTCTGCGAGAAGCCGCTCGCGTTGAACCTGGCGGACGGCCGCGAAATGCTGGAGGCGGCGGAGAAAGCGGGCGTTAAGCATGCAGTCTGCTTTAACTATCGGTTCCTGCCGGCCGTTCAATTGGCGAAGCAGATTATCGACGAAGGCCGTCTGGGCGAGATTCATCATTATCGCGCCACCTACCTGCAAGACTGGCTCGTCGATCCGAACACGCCGATGGCGTGGCGGCTTAAGAAGGAAGTCGCCGGCTCCGGCGCTCACGGGGACATCAATGCGCACAGCATCGATCTCGCCCGCTTCCTGATCGGCGAGTTCGACCGCGTTGTCGGTCACAACCGTACGTTCGTGAAGGAACGCCCGATTGCGACGGATGCGGCAGGCGGATTGTCCGCCGGCGCCGGTTCGTCCACGCAGAAGGACGAGGTAACCGTAGACGACGCCACAGGCTTCCTGGCCGACTTCAAGAACGGCGCGATGGGCATGTTCGTCGCTTCCCGCTTCGCGGCCGGACGCAAAAACCACAACACTTTCGAGATCCACGGAAGCAAGGGCTCGCTGCGCTGGGATCTCGAGAAGCTGAACGAGCTGGAAGTGTACTTCCGCGAGGACGAGCCGAACCTGGCCGGCTTCCGCCGCATTATGGCGACGGAGCCGTCGCACAAGTATGCGGGCAACTGGTGGCCGACCGGTCACATCATCGGCTACGAGCACGCTTTCGTGCATATTGTGTACGAATTCGTGCAGCACATTAAGACAGGCTCTCCGTTCGCGCCGACGTTCTATGACGGCGTGAAGTGCCAAGAGGTGCTCGAAGCGGTCGACTTGTCGATCGAGCGCGGCTCCTGGGTCGGCATCGACGAAGTGTAACGATAGCAAAAGTCCTGATCGGCTGAGCGCCGATCAGGACTTTTTTTGAGTAAGAAGGGCGTTGCCCGTCCAGGGGCCGAACCGTTAACCTTCGATGTCCTTGCGCCGGAAAATGGCCAGGGATATTCGATAGGAGCCCCACATCACCGCGAGTCCGGCCAGCGGAAGTCCGGCGGTCAACCCAGATTCGATCGAAGTTTCCAGAGATAACTCATTGGCTGCATTGCTGATCATTCCGCTGGCGGCGATCATCAGAAAGATGAGCGCGAACGAGACGATGGACGAATTCCGCGAGCCCAGCCAATATTGTATCGGGTAGTACAGGGACGTAAAAAGCATAGCCATAGCGGCTGCCATAGACAAATCGAAAGCCGTGATCGAGAAGCTTCTGTCCAGCGCGTATCGGTGGATCGCTTGAATGACGGGCATAAGGATGAAGCCCAAAGCCATATAAACGAAGGCGCTCCCGTATTTCGCCATAACGATCTGGTTTCTCCGCACGGGCAGGCTGCCGACGAACAGCATGCTCTTATAACGAAGCTCGATGTTGGAGGCGTACAACGGAATAAGGATCGCGGGAAAAACTCCGGTCAACATGGGAGAGAAGGCGAACGAGCCGAATATGGCGACATAAATAACCGCTGCCAAAATGTAAAATTTCAAAGAAAGAAGATCTTTGCGAATCAGATTAAGCATACTCTCCTACCCCCTTGGCGGTGAAGAACATAATATCCTCCAGCGTCGGACGTTCGAGCCGGGCGAAGCCGGAGAACAGCCGTTCGGCCTCCCGCCTGTTGTCGACAAGGCCCTCGAAGCCGGCGGACGTTTCGCGGACCCCGACGAAAACGCGGCGAACGTCCGCGTCGAGCAATTCCTTCCCCGCTTTGACGAGGGCGTAGCGCTCGAAGATCTGCTCCTTCGATTCGTTAAACACGAGCTTCCCCCGGTTAAGGAAGGCGATGTAATCCGCAATGCGATCCAGGTCGGTCGTAATGTGGGTGGAGAATAAAATCGTTTTGCGCTCGTCCAGCATCAGCTCCGACAGGA
Source organism: Bacillota bacterium (assembly GCA_023418755.1). GTDB lineage: Bacteria > Bacillota > Bacilli > Paenibacillales > Paenibacillaceae > Cohnella. The sequence goes on from JAEZZE010000342.1 coordinate 6,391, forward strand.
GCTCCAGCAGCTCCCGCCGGAATACCGGGTCGAGTCCGGCGGTCGGCTCGTCCATAATCAGCAGATCCGCATGATGCGACAAGGCGAAGGCAAGGCCCAGTTTCATCTTCATTCCCTTGGACAAGCTGCGGATCTTGGCTTTGGACGACAGCTCGAACCGGTCGAGATAATGCCCGAACAGCCTTTCGTCCCATTTTTTGAAGAAGGGCGCATACACGTTTTTCATCGCGGCGACGGTCATATGCTCGTAAAAATTGCACTCGTCGGCGACGTAGCCGATTCGTTCCTTGATGTCCGCCTCATGAACATCGAACGTCTGCCCGAACACCCGCACTTCCCCGCCGCTCGGAACGGACATGCCCATCATCATCCGGATCAGCGTGCTCTTGCCGGCGCCGTTGGCGCCGATCAGTCCCGTAATGAACCCTTGCTTGATATCCAGGGTCACGTCTTTCAGCGCGAAGCGCTTGTAGTTTTTGGTCAGATTGCGGACGTCAATGACTGAATTCCCGTTCATCCTTCTCCCTCCAATTCCTCGTATAGCAGCCGAATATGGGCGACAAGCTCCTCCAGAGGCATGTGCAGCGAGCGGCATTCCTGCACGGCCTCGATCAGCTTGCCTTCCAGCAGCCGCAGCCTTTGTTCGCGAATAAATTGCGGATTGGCGCCGGATACGAACGACCCCTTTCCGACGACGGAATCGGTCAATCCTTCCTTTTCGAGCTCTTCGTAAGCCCGCTTGGTCGTAATGACGCTGATCTGCAAATCTTTGGCCAACTGCCGGATGGACGGCAGGGGCTGGCCGGGCGTCAATTCCCCGCTCAAAATCGCTTGACGGATTTGCCGTACAATCTGCCCGTAGATCGGTTCGTCGGACGCGTTGGATAAAATAATGTTCATGGCGCCTCCGTGTCGTGTGTATTTACTGTATATATATAATATATACACTGGATTCCTTGAAGTCAAGATGAGCCGAACTTGAAAAAGCAAAGACGCATCCCGCCGCGGATCGGCGCAAGATGCGTCTATTACTATGCTTGGTTATTTGCTATTAAGTTGACCGTCAGGGAGGAGGAATCCCAACTTACGTTGAGGCCCAACGCTTCGGCCACGAACCTGACCGGCACAAGCGTTCGCGAATTAACGATCTGCGCGGGCACATCCAGCGTCACCTTCTCGCCGTTCACGGTAGCCGTGTTGCCGCCGATGGGCAGCACTATGGCCGTATTTCCCGTTCCGCCGTTCACCGTTACCGTTCTCGTTTTCGCATTCCAGACAAGCTCAGCTCCAAGCGATTCGAACACGCCGTAGACCGGAATCAGTACCCGGGAATTTTGCGTGACCGGTTTCTGATCGCCGAAGACAATGGTCTTGCCGTCAAGAACGACTTTGATCTCTCCGGGAGCCGTCGTTGCTTCCGTTCCGCCGGGGGTAGCCGATGTTTCCGGCAGGGGAGTTACCGCCCTTCCCAATTGCTCCTGCAGGTTGGCCAGCCGATCGAGTGCAAAGGTTTTGATCGATCCGGCCGCCATTATTCCGCCATTGCCGCCGAATTGTCCGCCGCCATTCCCGCCCGGCATGCCGAACGGACCGCCGCCCGGACGTTCCTGCCGATTGCCGGTCGAATTCGCACCGTCGGACTCCGTCGGAGGCGTCATGCCCTCCGGGAATGTTATACCGCTAGGAGGCGTCCTACCATCCGGAGGAGTCATGCCTTCCGGGAACGCCATGCCGTCAGGAGGCGTCATGCCGCCCATGCCGCCCATGCCGCCCATATTGGAGCCTTCGGTCGAAGAGTAGGCAAGATTGGCATCGAACTGTTCCATCGCATAGAATCTGGTCGGGTCTGCTTCCACATAGGGACGGATCAACTGACCAAGCTCGTTGATTCTGTTTTCGATTTTTTCGAGATAATCGACCAACTGCTCTACGTAACCTAGGTAACGTTCCTTGTATTCGGCAACCTTCAACAGATTGTTGATCATTGGCGCGTCTTCCATGCGGATTCCGAGAACCGGAAGGTCAACGGCAGCCGTTACGGCGTTCGTATTGGGATTCGTCGAGCCCGTGTTGCCGCCTCGGCCGACGCCGGTAAAACCGTTGAACGACATGTTGAAATCCCAGGGGATAACGGTAAACTTCCCGGCGGCATCCCCGTAGAGCATATAGTTTTGAGCCATGCTTCCGTTGTAGCTGTCGTAATTGCCCAGCACGGCGTTCCCGGCGATATACTTCAGCGCGGAGTCTACATCGAGCACGCTTTCGATGTCGCCTTTTTCCCCATCGGGCATCTCATTCAATACTTTTATGAAGTTTTTCAAAGAGGCTTTGTCGTCCTTGATTCCCAGATCGCGGGTAATCGTCTCATAGTCGCTGTTCTCCGCGTATTTGAGCGTGCTTCCCGATTCGGTATCGTAC
>JAEZZE010000409.1 GCA_023418755.1 Bacillota bacterium
CTGTACGGCCCGTCCGTATACGGGAAGAAGCCGGTGTCCGTGCTGATGGACAAAGCTCCGATGATCGCCGATCTGTCCATCGATCCCCAGGAGCTGATCGACCGCGCGCTGTCGCGGGCGGAAGAGACGTTTTACGACGCCGTGCTGCTTACCGACAATGGGAAGCTGGCCGGAGTGCTGACGGTGAACGATTTGCTTAACGTCTCCAGGCTGCTGCAGAGGGAAGCGGTCAGTCGGCAGACGCGCACGCTCGGCGATACCGAAGCGATGATCGAGGATATTTACGTTTCCGTAGAGCGGGTAGCGAACGCGACGAACGAAACCAAGGAGTGCAGCGAGCGGATCGGAGAAATTACCGACCTAGGGCGCCGTCAATTGGGAGAGATGCTCGATTTGTTCAAGCTGTGGTCGGCGAACGCGGACAAGCAAGAGAAAGCCGCCGTTCAGTTGACCGAGCGCACGTCGGCCGTCGACGGAATCGTCCGGTTGATCGCCGATTTGGCCGATCAGTGCAATCTGCTGGCGGTGAACGCCGCGATCGAGGCGGCGAGGGCGGGTGTGCACGGCAGAGGTTTCGGAGTCGTCGCGGGGGAAATTCGGGCGCTTGCGGATCAGACGAAACGGTCGGCCGGGCAGATCGCCGGACAGATCAAATCGATGACGGAAGCGGTGAAGCTCTCGTCCGGGCTCGCCGGAGAAGGCAAGCTGGGCGCGGACAAAGGAATGTACTCGGTCAAGAAAACCGAGGATACGCTCGCCCAGCTGTGGAGCTCGTCCGAGCTGAACCAGGAGGCGGCGGAGCTGCTGCTGTCGGCATCCGCCTCGGCCAAAAATAGGTCCGAAGAAGCAAGAGACGAAATCCGCAAGCTGGTCGGTCAAATGAATTCCTAAATTTAACAATCGGAAAACGAACCCGAAACAGCCGCTTTACAAACCGGGACTATACTCACTATAGCAATACGAGAAAAATCTACCAAAATCCAGAAGGGTGATCGGTGTCGATGGTGCTAAAGAAAGCGTCCCTGGCAACTGTATTGGCTTTGGCGGTCGGAGCGGCTTCCGCCGGCGCGGCATTCGCCGCAAACGCGAAGACGGAGAACGCGGTGCAGCTTGCGAATTCGGTTTACATCGTAAACGGAACGGCGGTTAATTTCGGTACGATGGCGGAGAAAGGCAAGATCCTCGTGTCTCTCAGGGAAATAAGCTCCAAGCTGGGAGCCAATCTGCAAGTATCCGGCGGCGGAGTCCAAGCGAAGCTTAACGGCCATACGGTGGAGCTGAAGTCGGGCAGCGCCGTGCTCAAGGTCGACGGAGCGGAGCGTAAGCTGGACGTTCCGGTCAAGAGCGTCAAAGGCGTGAACTTCATTGAGCTGGAAGCTTACGTGGATGCGTTGGGCGCCAGCTTCTACAAGGACGAGACCGGCACAACCTGGATCGACGCCAAGCTGCTGGCGAACGTGGACCGCATTCAATGGGTCGACGCCGGACGGTTTATCGCCACGCAGGAGAACGAGACGGGACGCGCGGACTACCTCGTCGAGGCGGCTACGGGCAAGTACCGCCTGCTGGACGTCGCGGCCGACGCTTCCGATCTTGTCCTCGCGCCGGGCGGCCAAAAAGCCGCATATACGAACGCCAACGGACAAGTATCCGTGCTGGATCTTTCGACGGTAAGCCGCGCGGTCGTCGTCAGCAACGACACGAACATCAAGCCGGAGCTCGTATGGTCGGCCGACGGAGCCAGCCTTTACTTCCTGCAAGGGGACAAAGGCAGCGTGATCGCCAAGCTGGATCCCGAGATCAATAAAATCACGAAAATTCTGGACGACAAGGTCGACTACAAAGCGAACCTCGAAGTGTCCGCGGACGGCAAAACGTTCACCTATACGGTAACGAAGCCGGGCGCCGTCGTCGCCGACGCCAACAAGCCGGTCGAAGCGGACGACGTCACTATCGACACGAAGGGCACAGAGCCGCAAATTTTCCAATTTACGATCGATCCCGCCGCGAAGGAAAACAAAGCCGTGCAGCTGACGGCTTCCGCGGACGACAAAGTATTCGTCCACGCGGCTTCGGACGGCTCGAGCGTCGCATACGTCAGCGTTAGCGGCGATGCAGCTGCGAAGTCGACTTTGGTCAAGGTCGGCAAAGACAAAAAAGTCGCTCCTCTGTACAACGAGAGAGACATTTACCAGGCGGAGTTTACCGGCGGCAAATGGTATTTGCTGACGGAAGGCGACGGGGACAATTCATTCGTCTACGAGATTGACCCGGCGACAAGCGCGGCGAAGCAGCTCTATACGCTGTCCGGCGCGGCGAGCGGAATCGTCGCCAAGGAAGGCGCGCCGCTGGCCATCGTTCAAGACGGCCGCGTATTCCTGGAAGTGAACGGACGCTGGAAGCCGGCGTCCCGATAATCGAACCGAGAGGAGAACATTTTTCATGAAATGGTTTAAATCGCTATCCGTCGCCGCTTTGGCGATCGCATTGGTCTCGACCTCCGTGTCCGCGGCCGGAGCGGCAAGCTCCCTGAAGGGCAAAATCGTCATCAACGGCTCTTCCGCGCTGCTGCCGCTGACGCTGCAAGCGGCCAACGAATTCAAGAAGCTGCATCCGAAGGTGAAAATCTCGGCGTCCGCGGCTGGCTCGATTACCGGTCCGCAATCAGTTCGCAAAGGCATTGCCGATATCGGCGCGGTGGACTGGGACGCATCCCAGGACGTTCCGGGCTTCAAGAAATTCGACGGGCAAGTCGCGCATAAAGTCGCGGTTATTCCGTTCGCTGCCGTCGTCAACAAAAACGTCAAAGTCGACGATCTGACGACGAAGCAGCTTCAGGACATTTTCTCCGGCAAAGTGACGAACTGGAAGGACGTAGGCGGAGAAGACGCCGATATTATCGTCGTCAACCGCGCATTCGGTTCCGGTACGCGCGTCAACTTCCAGATGAAGGCGTTGAATGGCACGGACTTCATCAGCAAAGGCAGCAACTATAAGGAAGTCAAGTCGAGCGGCGACATGAAGACGGCCGTCGAGACGACGCCGAACGCCATCGGCTATATCGACCTCGTGTACGTGACGAGCAACATGAAGGCGCTGAAAATCAACAAGATCGCGCCGACGGAAGCGAACGTCATCAACGGCACCTATAAAGTGTGGGGTTACGGCTACTATATGACCAAGGGCGAGCCGGACGGCGCGACGAAAGCGTTCATCGAGTACATCCAAAGCGCCAAGTTCCAAAACGGCTCCTTGAAGAAGCTGAAGTTTATCCCGATCTCCGCAATGAAATAATCCGCTCTTATTTCGAATGATCGACGAACTCTACATTTCGGGAAGAAACCAGCGAAGCGAACCGTCGCCAAGCTGGTTTCTTCATGGGAGGAACCTGGAGCTATGCAACTGGATACGTCGGCGCGCCCTACGCTCGCCGGTGCGAAGGCGAACGAACTGGGCGGCAGCATCAAGGCCGGCTCGGGCAAATCGTTCGACCGGAAGAACAGGCTGCTGTTTTACAACCGTTATTTCAAGCTGGTCTGCATCGCCAGCGCCGCGTTCGTCTGCCTGATTCTGTTCGGCATTCTGTTTCTGATGTTCCGCACCGGCGTGTTGACGTTCCGCGACGTTTCTCCGGCGACGTTCTTCTTCTCGACGGATTGGACGCCGGAGGATGACCGCTACGGAGCTTTCGTTTTTATATTCGGCACGTTAGCCCTGACGCTGCTGACGCTTCTGATCTCCGTGCCGCTGTCGGTGATCATCGCGGTCTTTCTCGCCGAAGTCGCGCCTGGCTGGATGCGCAACATGCTTCGCCCGATATTGGATCTGCTCGTCGGCATTCCGTCCGTCGTCTACGGCTTTCTGGGGCTAACGATCCTCATTCCTCTGCTTAGGGACGCGACCGGCACGAATATGGGCGACGGCATTCTGGCGGCGGCGATCGTGCTGACGATCATGGTGCTGCCGACGATCAGCCGGGTGAGCGACGACGCGATCAGCGCCGTTCCGCGCAAATACCGCGACGCCTCTTACGCGCTTGGGGCGACGAGGTTCCAGACGATCTTCAAGGTGACGATTCCGGCCGCCCGCAGCGGCATTCTGTACGGCGTCATCCTGGGCATGGCCCGGGCGATCGGCGAGACGATGGCCGTCGTCATGGTCATCGGCAACACGCCGCAGCTTGCCGACGCGCTGTTCAAGCCGACGTCGGTTCTGACGAGCAATATCGTCATGCAAATTGCCAACGTACCGTTCGATTCGACCTGGAACAACGCGCTGTACATGATGGGCTTCCTGCTGCTCGTCATCTCTTTGCTGATGATCGTGCTTGTACGGCTGCTGCAGCGGAAAGGGGCGTCTTCATGAAAAACGCGACCGAAACGACCCGCAGTCCTTTCATCTCGGGCAGGAGCGTCAACGCGTTCAACAATCGGATGTTTACCGTGTTCGTCTGGAGCGCGTCGGCGGCCATGGTTCTGTTCATTCTCGGCTTGCTCTACTTGATTTTGCAGAAGGGGCTGCCTTCTCTGACTTGGGATTTCATTCTCGGACTGCCGAGCGAGATCGAGGAGGACGGCGGCATCGGGCCGGCGCTGTTCAATTCCTTCTACATGCTTTTTATCTCGTTGATCATCGCGGTGCCGCTCGGCATGGCGGCCGGCATCTACCTGGCCGAATTCGCGCCCGACAACAAGCTGATCGGCTTTGTCCGAATTTGCGTGGAGGGGCTCGCCTCCGTGCCCTCGATTATTTTCGGCCTGTTCGGGATCGCGCTGTTCGTGGAAATGTTCCAGATCGGCTTGACCATTCTGGGGGGAGCGGTCAGCCTTGCGTTTCTGAACCTGCCGGTCATGACCCGCGTCACCGAGGAATCGATCCGGGCGGTGCCGGGCGAGCTGAAGCAGGCTTCGTTCGCGCTCGGAGCGACGCATCTGCAGACGATTCGCCGCGTGCTCGTTCCGACGGCGATCAACGGTCTCGTGACGGGAATTTGCTTGATCGCGGGCCGCGCTTTCGGGGAGAGCGCCGTCATTATTCTGACCGCGGGGGTGACGACCTCGGGGGAAATGTGGGACTTCAACTTGCTCTCACCGGGCGAGACGCTGGCCGTTCATCTCTGGTACGTCCAATCGGAGGCGATCGTGCCGGACGCGGTGGAAATTTCCGACAAGGCGGCGGCCGTGCTCGTGTTCGTTATCTTGCTCTTTAACGTGCTGTTCCGTATCCCGCTATGGATCAAGGATCGCAAGAGCAGATAACGGCGATTACGGGGCTAGCGTCCGCGCGATCCGCTCCGCCAGCTCCCCGTATCCTTCCCGAGCGTGCCAGCTCGCATACAAGGTCCAGCTCTCGGGGCGGTCCGGCCAATCCGCCGCGACCGCCCTTGGCGCGGAAACGGAGAGGACGCATTCCGGCAGGACGGCGAGACCGAGTCCGTCCCGCACGGCCTGCAGGACCAGCTCGGCCGAGTCGAACGTGCCGTTGACGCGGGAGACGCCCATTCGCGCAAGCCAAGGAGAGACGAGCTCGGCCAGGGATCGCTCCGCATGCTCGACGAACGGGTAACGGTGCAGCCGCTCCGCCAGGGCGGGACCCGCGAGACCGTTCAGCGGATGATTTTCCGGAAGCAGCAGCTTCAAGGGACTAGACAGCAACTCCGCGGAACGCAGCCGCTCCGGATCGACGGGCTGCCGTCCGCCGATCGCCAGGTCGAGATCGCCGGATTCGAGAAGCCGGTGCAGATCGTCGTCGTCCTCCTTCGCGATCGCCGCCCGCATGTCCGAAACCCGGCCGATCGCCGCCAGCCAGCCCGCCCCGCCCAGCGCCGCGATGGCGCAATCGGTGCAGCCGATCCGTACCAGCCTCCGCCCGTTGTCCCGCAACTCCCCGATCGCCGCCTCGGCTTCCGCATGCAACGCCACGATCCGTTTGGCGTAGGGCAGCAGCGTTTTCCCCGCCGCCGTCAAGTAGATGCGCCCGGATCTCGCCTCGAACAGCTTGACTCCCCACTCGCTCTCCATCTTCTTCATATGAAAGCTGATCGTAGGCTGCTTCATATGCAGCGCGTCCGCTACGGCGGTCACCTGCTTATAGCGGTCTACGAGCTCGACGATTTTCAATTTTAATAGACTCATGACCGTTTCCCCCGCTCCGGTGCCTGTATCATTTAATATTTCTATAATAATATCACTATTATTGAAGAAATGTATGTATATTTTTCGCCGAGTTAACAAAACGAAAACATTGCAATAATGTCGGCCTTCTACAATATGAACTGTCAAGAAAAAAACAAACAAGAGTTGGAAGGGGAACTATACGAATGAAGAAGACGGTAATGTTGATGATGGTGCTGGCGCTGACGGTGGTTCTGGCCGCATGCGGTCAAAATAACAAAAACGGCGGAGCAAGCTCCGCTCCCGAAAGCTCGGCTCCGGCTAGCACGACGCCTGCCAGCGAAAGCCCGGCAAGCGAAAGCCCTGCCGCGGAGTTGTCCGGTTCGCTGCTCGCCACGGGATCTTCGGCTCTGCTTCCGCTCGTCGAGCAAGCTTCGAAGAAGTTCATGGACGTTAACAAAGGCGTATCGATCCAAGTGCAAGCGGGCGGAAGCGGCACCGGCCTGACGCAGGTGTCCGAAGGCCAATCCGACATCGGCAACTCCGACGTCTTCGCGGAAGAGAAGCTGGACGCGGCCAAAGCGGCCGAGCTGGTCGATCATCAAGTCGCGGTAGTCGGCATGGCGGCGGTCGTGAACCCCGAAGTTGCCGTCGACGACTTGACGAAGCAGCAGTTGGTGGACATCTTCACCGGCAAAGTAACGAACTGGAAAGACCTTGGCGGCAACGATCAGAAAATCCAGATCATCAACCGCCCTTCGAGCTCCGGTACTCGCGCAACGTTCGAGACGTACGCGCTCGGCCAAAAGTCGGAAGACCTGCAAGGCTCGATCCAGGAGGATTCCTCCGGTACGGTTCGCAAGCTTGTCGGCGAAACCCCGGGAGCGATCGGATACTTGGCTCTGAGCTACCTGGACGAGTCGATCAAGGTTCTGAAATACGAAGGCGTGGAAGCAACGGTGGACAACGTGGCGAACGGAACTTATCCGGTATGGGCTTACGAGCACATGTACACGAAAGGCGAGCCTAACGAGCTGGCGAAAGCGTTCCTCGACTTCATGCTGAGCGACGAAATTCAGAATGCCGACGTCGTCGAGCTGGGCTACATTCCGGCAAGCAAAATGGAAATCAAACGCGACGTGAACGGCACGATCACAAAATAAAGGTTCCATATCATAAGCCGATCAAGAGGCGTTACGATAAGCCTCTTGATTGGCTGTGTAAAGGGAGAGGTCTATGGCTCAGCCGTTAGAACGTCAGCAAGCAAAGCCGCATCTCGCGGAAGAGTGGGTCGGTAAAATCTACACTTTGCTCTGTATCGCGTTTCTTATTCTTACCATCTTTTCGCTCGTCTATTTCGTCGCCTCCAAAGGGCTCAGTACTTTTTTCGTCAACCATGTGAATTTCCTCGATTTGCTTACGGGATTGAAGTGGGCTCCCGACGGGAATCCCCAGCTGTTCGGAGCGCTGCCGTTTATATTCGGCTCGTTCAGCACGTCTTTGCTCGCCGCGGCGATCGCCGCTCCGCTCGGATTTTGCGCGGCGGTGTTCATGGTCGAGATCGCGCCGAAATTCGGGCGCCAATATTTGCAGCCGGTCATCGAGCTGCTGGCGGGCATTCCGTCCGTCGTCTACGGCTTCGTCGGCCTGAGCGTCATCGTTCCTTTTTTCCGGGACGCGTTTCCCGGACAAGGCGTCGGCATCGCGGCCGGAGCCGTCGTGCTGTCGATCATGATTCTTCCTACGATTACGACTATCGCGACCGACGCGTTGGCCTCGCTGCCTAAGGGTTTGAAAGAAGGCTCTTACGCGCTGGGCGCCACCCGTTGGCAAACCATATACCGCATCGTGCTGCCGACGACCCTTCCCGCTCTAATGACGGGCATCGTGCTCGGCATCGCCCGCGCGTTCGGCGAGGCGTTGGCCGTGCAGATGGTTATCGGCAACGCGCCCCACATTCCGCGCTCGCTGTTCGAATCCGCTTCGACTCTGACCAGCGCGATTACGCTGAGCATGGGCAACACCGCCATGGGCACCGTTCAGAACAATGCCCTGTGGTCGCTTGCGCTCATTCTGATGCTGATGACGTTCGTCTTCGTCTTTATCGTTCGCTGGCTGGAAAGGAGGTCGAAGGTATGAGCGCCAAAACGGCCAACAAAATCGCTACCGGAGTCATCGTCGCGGTCGCCGGCCTGATCGTCCTCGTATTGGCCGGCCTTCTCGGCTATATTCTAATCCGCGGGCTCGGTCATCTCAGCTTCGACTTTCTGACGTCGCCGCCGGAGACGATCCGCCGCGGCGGCGGCATCGGGCCGCAGCTGTTCAACTCGGTGTTCCTGCTGTTCCTGACGATGATCATTACGATTCCGCTCGGTCTGGGCGCGGGCATCTACATGAGCGAATACGCGCCCGCCAACAAAGTCACGAACGGGATTCGCCTGATCGTCGAAGTGCTGTCGTCCGTGCCTTCCATTATCGTCGGCCTGTTCGGGCTGCTCGTGCTCGTCAACCTGTTCGGCTTCGGCTTCTCCCTGTTCGCGGGCGCTCTGGCGCTGACCGTGTTCAATCTTCCGCTGATGGTGCGGATTACGGAGCAGGGGCTGAAAAGCGTGCCGAGAGAGCAAAAAGAGGCAAGCCTCGCGCTCGGACTGTCCAAGTGGAAGACGATTACTTCGGTTATGCTGCCGATCGCGATGCCGGTTATCCTGACCGGTACGATCCTTGCCGCGGGCCGGGTGTTCGGCGAAGCCGCGGCGCTGCTGTTCACCGCCGGCATGAGCTCGCCGCGGCTCGACTTCACCGACTGGAATCCGTTCAGCCCTTTCTCGCCGCTCAATCCGTTCCGCCCGGCCGAGACGCTGGCGGTGCATATATGGAAAATCAATTCCGAGGGTCTCGCGCCGGACGCGAAGGAGATCGCCGCCGGGGCTTCCGCCGTGCTCGTCATCACCGTGCTCTTGTTCAACTTCGGGGCCAGATGGCTGGGACGTTACCTGTACCGCAGGTTCACGGCCATTAAATAAAGGGGAGGGAACCGGATGACCGCCATCGGCATGTCCACCAAAAACTTAAATGTCTATTATTCCGACAAGCAGGCCGTCAAGAACGTGTCGCTGGATTTCCAAGCGAAGCAGGTGACGGCGCTCATCGGGCCTTCCGGATGCGGCAAGTCGACGTTCCTCCGAAGCTTGAACCGGATGAACGACTTGATACCGGACTGCAAGATTACGGGCGAAATCTGGCTCCGGGACCGTAACGTCAACGGTTCGGACACGGACGTCGTTTCGCTGCGTCAGCGCATCGGCATGGTTTGGCAGAAGCCGAATCCTTTTCATAAATCGATCTACGAGAACATCGCCTTCGGTCCGCGCTATCACGGAACGAAAAACAAGAAGCGGCTGGACGAGATCGTCGAGCAGTCGCTGCGCAAGGCGGCGTTGTGGGAAGAGACGAAGGACCGTCTGCACAACTCCGCTCTCGCGCTGTCGGGAGGCCAGCAGCAGCGGCTGTGCATCGCCAGGTCGATCGCGGTCAAGCCCGACATTATTTTGATGGATGAGCCCGCGTCCGCGCTCGATCCGGTGTCGACTTCCAAGATCGAGGAGCTGATCGCCGAGCTGAAGCGGGACTACTGCATCGTCATCGTCACCCACAACATGCACCAGGCCGCGCGCGTGTCGGATAAGACGGCGTTCTTCCTGACGGGAGAAGTGGTGGAATACGATTTGACGACGAACATTTTCACGAATCCGCAGAAGCAGGAGACGAACGACTACATCACGGGGCGGTTCGGATAAAACGCATTTCAAACGAACAAGGGGAGAATGGCCATGAACTCCATTATCGAGATCAATGATTTGAACTTGTACTACGGAGATTTTCACGCCCTCAAAAGCGTCAACATGGAAATTCCCGAGAAGGCCATCACCGCGTTTATCGGCCCATCCGGCTGCGGCAAATCGACGCTGCTCCGCACGTTCAACCGGATGAACGACATGATCGCGGGAACGCGCATCGAAGGCCGGGTCGAGATCGCCGGAACCGACATCTACTCCGGGGACGTCGACGTGGAGACGCTTCGCAAGCGCGTCGGAATGGTGTTCCAGCAGCCGAATCCGTTTCCGAAATCGATCTACGACAACGTGGCTTACGGCCCCCGCTTGCACGGCATCAACGACCGCAAGAAGCTGGACGAGATCGTGGAGACGAGCCTGCGTTCCGCGGCGCTGTGGAACGAAGTGAAGGATCATCTGAAGCGTTCCGCGAACAGCATCTCCGGCGGTCAGCAGCAGCGTCTGTGCATCGCCCGCGCGCTCGCGGTCGAGCCGGACATTCTGCTGATGGACGAGGCGACTTCCGCGCTGGACCCGATCTCCACGCTGAAGATCGAGGAGCTGGCGCAAGAGCTGAAGGACCGCTACACGATCGTCATGGTGACGCACAATATGCATCAGGCGGCGCGGGTGTCGCAGCAAACGGTCTTCTTCCTCAACGGGGAAGTCGTCGAATATTCGGAGACGGAACGGCTGTTCTCCAATCCGACGGATCAGCGCACGGAAGATTACATTAGCGGAAGGTTCGGTTGAACCCCGGGGAGGATGGATCGGAATGATGGTAAAAAGACTGGAGTTCGATCAAGGTCTGGAGGAAATCACTCAACTGCTGATCGAGATGGGCAGCCGCGCCGAGAAGGCTCTTATCGAATCGATGGACGCGCTGAAAAAAGGGGACGTGGACAACGCCAAGCGAATCGTCAAGTCCGACTCCGAATTGAATCAGCTGGAAGAGAACGTGAGCGAGATCGGCGCGAAGCTGATCGCCACCCAGCAGCCGGTCGCGAAGGATCTGCGGCGCATTCTGATCGCGTTCAAGATCTCGAACGATCTGGAGCGGATGGGCGATCTGGCCGTCGACATCGCCAAGGTCGTCATCCGGCTCGACGGGCAGCAGCTGATCAAGCCGCTGCTTGATCTGCCGCGCATGGCCGACCTCGTTGCGGTTATGATCCGGGAGTCTCTGCAATCGTACGCCGACGAGAACGTCGATCTGGCTTACAAGAGCGCCAAAGACGACGACCACGTCGACGCGCTGTATTCGCAGATTATCCGCGAGCTGTTCTCGCTGATGGTCGAGAATCCGAAGACGGTCGGCCAGGCGATGCTGCTCAGCTTCGTCGGCCGGTACATCGAGCGGATCGCCGACCATGCGACGAACATCGCCGAGAGCGTCGTCTATTTGATGACGGGCAAGCGGCCGGATTTGAACCAGTAGGAACGGTTCTGGCTCCCGGATCCGAGTCGGGAGGAGATCGACGACAGGCCTACGATCGTACGATAAGGGTTAGACCGACGAAAAACCGCTCTAATGGGCGGTTTTTCGTATTTTTCAGGGGCGTATAGCATCGGAAGGAGATACATACCCCTTTAACCTTTAGTTTCGATTATCTATCAGAGCAACTTGGTTGGCTTAAGGAACAACCTTCTCTTGAATTTACCTTCCGTTAACGAATTGCGGGACTAAAAATAACAGACCCGTGTTAAGGTGTAGAAAACAAGCGGATCTCGTATGCGGGCGGAGGTTGGACGTCATGAAGACGACCGGAGGCTGGTTGAACCGGGACATTTTGCGGCAGTGGCAGAGCAAGGACGGAAGCCCCGGACATTGCGGGCTGTTCGTCGTACGTTGGGAAGCCGGTTCGGAGACGACCGGCGGCTTGCCGCTTCGCGTCGCGCGTTTATTGCGCGCGATAGGCTTGCGGTTGGCGAAGCTGTCGGATTCGGTAAGGGGATGGACGCTGGCCGGCGACGACTTGATCTTGGCCGTATCGTTCGCTCCGGAGGAGAACGACGACTGGGAGTCCGGCGACGTTTCCTCGGGCAGGATGGCGTTTCTGATCCGAGACACGGCGCAGCGCGCGCTGCTCGAATTCGGATGCCCCGAGACGATGAGGGCGGGCGGCGGCATTCGCTGCGGCTTCGGATGGGCGGCGGGGAGGGACGGGCGGACGATCCCGATGCCCGGCAGCCCCGGCGAGTGGGAGTCGGCGCTGCCGGCCGCGTACGAAACGGCCTTGAGAAGGATGCTGTTTTCTCCCGCGCCGCTCATTCGGTTTCCGCTGGAGGAGATGCGCGACTCGCTCTCCGGGTTCGAATTCGAGGTTCGCTATTTGCCGATCGTCTCGCTGTTGGACGGATCTCTATACGGATACGAAGCCGTTCCGGTCGGCGCGCGCAAGGGAGAACGGATCGAGCTGGGCGCTTTCTACGCCCAGGCCGACCAATCCGGCAAGCTGTTCGAGTGGGACCGTCGCTTCCGGGAAGCGGCCATTCGGGGACTGCCGTCCCGCAACGGCGACGTCAAGCTGTTCCTTCCCGTGCCCGCCAAAATCATTTTCGATCCAAGGCTGTATCCCGGAAGCACGCTGCGAAGAATCGAGGCGGCGAACCTGCGGCCCGAGCACGTCGTGCTCGTCCTGATCGACGGGGATAACGAGTCGGCGGCCATGACGGGCTCGGCCTTGAAGCATTACCGCAATCAAGGCTTCCGCATCTCGATACCGGGCATCCGGCCCGAGCTCGAGTCGCTGCGAAAAATGACGGATCTGCACCCCGACTACGCGCGTCTGGACGTCGGTTGGA
Source organism: Bacillota bacterium (assembly GCA_023418755.1). GTDB lineage: Bacteria > Bacillota > Bacilli > Paenibacillales > Paenibacillaceae > Cohnella. Next base: position 12,752 of record JAEZZE010000409.1, read on the forward strand.
TTCGCGGGGAGACGCCCGACTCGGTGGAGGCGAGCTTGCTGCAGGCGCTCATCGCCTTGGCGCGCAAGGAGCAGATCGTCTTCATCGCCGGAGGGCTGGACCGGGAGCAGCTGCTGCCGGGTCTGGTCGCCAGCGGGATGCACTATGCGCAAGCGGAGAAGCTGGCCGAGGGCGGAGGGGAAGGAGCATCCGGATCGGACGATCGGATTGCCGAGCTGCAAACCCGCATTCGGGCCGAAGTCGGCAAGAAATTCCGGGGGGCCGCGGGCACGATGGCCGTACTGGCCAATCCGGTCAAGCAATTCAGCCGGAATACGCCGGTGTCGGAGGTGTCCCGCCATTTCGAGCTGCATCGCGAAGCGCAGGGCGTCGTCATCTCGGAGGGCGGCGAGCCGATCGGATTATTAATGAAGGAAAAGCTGCTGCAGCTGCTTTCCGGCCAATTCGGATTGCCGCTTTACTGGAACAGGCCTGTCGGCAAAATCATGGATACCCATCCGGTCATCGTCGAAGAGTCCGTCTCCGTGGATCAAGCATCGCAGATGGCGATGGCGCGAGAGCCCGACAAGCTGTACGACGAGGTGATTCTTACCCGGGACGGACAGGTGGCGGGAATCGCCTCGATCCGTTCGATGCTGGAGTGGGTGTCCCAGGCGCGCGTGAAGGACGCGCAATGGGCGAACCCGCTGTCGGGACTTCCCGGCAACGAGCCGATCCGCAAGGAGATGAACCGCAGGCTCGCCGAGGGCCGGTCGTTCGCGGTGCTGTACGCGGATTTGGACCATTTCAAGTGGTACAACGACCAGTTCGGCTTTCAGAGAGGAGACGACGTCATCCGCTATACGGCCGAGACGCTGGTGCAGGTCGCCAGAGCGCGTTCGAACGGCGATTGCTTCGTCGGCCACATCGGCGGCGACGACTTCATCGTGCTGTCGTCCGGAATAGACGCGCTCGAAGCGGCGCAGGAGACGATCGCCAAGTTCGAGCAGGGAATCGGCGCTTACGCTTCGAATCATTCGGGACCGGTATTCGATCGCTCGGGGCAGCCGCTCGAGGGACCCGCCTTGTCCTTGTCGCTGTCGCTGCTCCTGTGTCGGTCGTCGGAAGGCTGGACGGCGGAGTCGCTCTCGGAGAAAGCGGCGCTGCTCAAGAAGCAGGCGAAGCGGCAGCGCGGCAATTCGATCGCGTGGGAAGAGCTCGGCGAGCGCGAGCCGGCGAATCCGAAACCGGAGATTGAATTAACAGGGCGTTAACGAAAACGTCGAATTCGGTTAACGAATCCTTGTTATATTAATTTCGCGGATATTTTTACTAGGAAGCTGGTGTTCCATCGCATGGCAACGTCCTGGTTCGGCATAGAACAACTCATCGATCGAATCGAACATCATCCTTCAATCGGTCTTATCGGCATCGATCTTTCCGAATGGAGCGGCGGGCTCGCCTCCGAGTTCAGGAAAGACAGCTTCGAATGGGAAAAATGGCTCGCCAGATCGATGAACCGAAGCGATCTGTGGTTTGGCGACGAGGTATCCGGCCATCTGTGGCTGTATGCCGGCATGCCGTCTTCCGTGCGGGAGGACGAGGGGGACGTTTACTTGCGCGCGATGGCCAAGCGGGTCCGGGAAGCGATCGCCGCGGAGTCGGTCGGAAAGGCCGGGGCGGCGTCGCTGTCGACGAGCCAGAAAGAGCGGGGAATCGGATACGCAAGCTTGGAGGGGTTGAAGCCGGACCGGATCAAAGACGTCGTTTACGACGGGGTCGTGAAGGCGACGGAGAGGATCCGGGAGTCGCTCAGCTCGCACCGCGACTGGGAGCTGCGCTGCGAGCTGGAACGGCTGCTTGCCGAGTGCGGCATCCGGAGCGTCTATCAGCCGATCGTACGCCTCGGCGACGGAAAAGTGTTCGGGTACGAGGCGTTGACGAGATGTCCGGAGGGGAGTCTGTTCGACGGTCCGCTCTCTTTGTTCAGATTCGCGGAGAAGCATCATATGGCTCTCGCCCTGGACCGCCTGGCCAGGGAAACGGCCATCCGGCATTCGCCGGCTTTGGCGGCCGTGCAGAAAATCTTCATCAACGTGACGATGAGCATCATCAACGACCCCCATTTCGTCTCGGGTCAGACGGTGCGCTGGCTAAGCGAAAGAGGAATGTTCCCCGGGCAAGTCGTGTTCGAACTGACGGAACGAAGCTCGATCGACGATTTCGACGCAGCGAAAAAAATACTGGCGCACTACCGCAGTCAAGGTTACGAGATCGCGATCGACGATGCGGGGGCCGGGTATTCGTCCCTGCAATCGATCGTGGAGCTAAGCCCCGACTATATTAAAGTGGACCGTTCGCTCGTCAGTCTGGCCGACAAGGACGAGATGAAAAAGCATATGCTGCGCACGTTCGTCCGCTTCGCCAAAAAGATGAACATCCGCACGGTAGCGGAAGGAATCGAACGGCCCGAAGAGCTGAGGCTGCTTCGAGCCATGGGCTTCGATTACGCGCAAGGCTACTTGATCGGAAGGCCGAGCGAGTTTCCCGCGGCCGCCCATACGGGAGTCCTCCCCAGAGTCTAACACTCCGGCGAGGGCTCTCTTTTCGTCATAGAAGGGAAGACTTGCAGGGTGCGGCCCGTTCGCCAATTATGTTATGATGAAACTATGAAAAAAAGTCGGCGAGGTGGACGAACGGCCATGGCTAATGAGAAGGACAAGCTGGTTCTGATCGACGGAAACAGCATTATCAATCGAGCGTTTTACGCGCTGCCTCCGTTAACGAGCAGCAACGGATTGCATACGAACGCCGTTCTCGGGTTTACGACGATGCTCCTGAAGGTGTTGGAGGAGGAGAAGCCGAGCCATGTGCTCGTCGCCTTCGACGCCGGCAAAGTGACCTTCAGGCATGAAGGCTACTCGGAGTATAAGGGCGGCAGACAGAAGACTCCCCCGGAGCTGTCCGAGCAATTCCCGCTGCTCAAGGAGCTGTTGCAAGCGTTCTCCATCTCCCAGTTCGAGCTGTCCGGTTACGAGGCGGACGATATTATCGGCACGATGGCGAAGCAGGCCGAGGAGCAGGGCAAAACCGCGATCATCGTGTCCGGGGACAAAGATATGCTGCAGCTTGCGACCGAGCAGGTCAGCGTCTGGATTACGCGCAAGGGCGTCAGCGAAGTCGAACGGTTCACGCCGGAAGGCATCGCGGAGAAGTACGGTCTGACTCCCGGCCAGATCATCGATCTGAAGGGCTTGATGGGCGACGCCAGCGACAACATTCCGGGCGTTCCCGGGGTCGGGGAGAAGACGGCGCTTAAGCTGCTGCACGAATTCGGCACGGTCGAGGGCGTGCTGGAGCATGTCGAGGAAGTCAAGGGCAAGCTCCGCGAAAACATCGAAGCCAATAAAGACAGCGCGAAAATGAGCAAACAGCTTGCGACCATCTTCCGCGAGGTGCCGCTCGATTATTCTTTGGCCGACGTAGCCTGGAAGGGCTACGAGCCGTCCGAGCTGGCGAGGGCGTTCCGCAAGCTGGAGTTCAAGGCGCTGATCGAGCGGCTGGACCTGGGGACGGCGGACGAAGCGCTGGAGCAGCAGACGGCGGAAACCGCCTCGCATTACGAAGTCGTCCAGGTCGCCAAGGCGGGCTGGGACGGCCTCTACGGCGCGTTGGCGGACGCGGAGGCGGTTCTCGTCGAAGCGGCGGGGGACAACCCGCACCAGAGCGAAGGGATCGGATTGGCGATCGCGGCCGGAACGACCTGCTACGTCGTTCCATACGCTTCTCTGCCCGGTCCGGAGGCGAAGCGGCTGCGAGAGTGGCTGGAGGACGCCGGCGCTCCCAAAACGAGCTACGACTTGCATCGTGTCGATCTCGTGCTGGCCCGCTCGGGCATCGAGCTGCGGGGGCATTCCTTCGACGTGCAGCTGGCGGCTTATTTGCTCGATCCGACGGAGGCCGACCCGACGCTGCACAAGCTGTTGCAGCGTTACGGGCTTGCGCCGATTCCTTCCGACGAAGCGACCTACGGCAAGGGGGCCAAGTTCCGCGTTCCGGCGGCGGACGAGCTGGCCAAGCATCTGGCGGCCAAAGCCGACGCGGTGCGGCGCCTGAAGGAGCCGCTGGCCGAGCAGCTTGAGTCGCTGGGCATGCATCGGCTCTACTACGAGCTGGAGCAGCCGCTGTCCGTCGTTCTGGCGGGCATGGAGAAGATGGGAATCAAGGTGACGCCGCAGACGCTCGAGGATTTGGGCGCGGAGTTCCAGCGCCGCCTCGAAGAGACGACGGACGCGATCTACGGCTGCGCGGGCTTCGAATTCAACATCGGTTCGACGCGCCAGCTCGGCGAAGTGCTGTTCGAACGCTTGCGCCTGCCCGCCGTGAAGAAGACGAAAACGGGCTATTCGACGGATGCGGAAGTGCTCGAAAAGCTGGAGTCTCATCACGAGATCGTGAAGCTGATCTTGCATTATCGGCAGCTGTCCAAGCTGCAATCGACTTATATCGAAGGCTTGCTTAAGGAAATTCGACCCGAGACGGGCAAAATCCATACGTTCTATCGGCAGACGATCGCGGCGACGGGAAGGCTGTCGAGCCAGTTCCCGAACCTGCAGAACATT
>JAEZZE010000429.1 GCA_023418755.1 Bacillota bacterium
GTGAAGCTGTTCAATCAGCAGTATTGGGAAATCAACAATCTGGAGCTTACGAACGTCGCCGAGGTGCGCCAGACGCGCCGGGCGGTATGGATCGAGGCGCAGGACATCGGCATCGCTCGGCACATCCATCTGAAGAACCTGGACATTCACGACGTAAGCGGGCAAACGGAGGTTCAGGACCTCGAGTCGGGCGGCATCATTGTCCGGGTGACCGGCAGCGCGACGCCGACCAAGTTCGACGACTTGCTTATCGAGGACAACACGTTTACGGACGTCGACAGCACCGGCATCTTCGTGCGCAGCAACTGGCGCAACCGGGATACGCGCACCGACGGGGTCGGGCCTTGGCTCGGAATGACGAACCTCGTCATTCGCGGCAACAGCCTGAACCGCACGGGCGGGGACGCGATCGTCGTATGCGAGGGCGACGCGCCGCTGGTCGAGCATAATGTGGCGGCTCATAGCTATTACGATTCGGTCGGCTACCACGCGGCGATCTGGGCGATCAATTCGGACGACGCGCTGTTCCAGTACAATGAAGCGTACAAGACGCACAACACGCTGGACGGGATGGCCTTCGACATCGACGAGCTGTGCAACAACTGCGTGATGCAGTACAACTACAGCCACGACAACGAAGGCGGGTTTATGCTGCTGGTCGGACAGCGTGGCGAGGGGAACGGGTACGACCGCGGCGGCATCGTGCGCTACAATGTCAGCGAGAACGACGGGACGGCGCTCATTCAAGCGGTCGGACGGCTGGATGATTACCAGGTGTATAACAATACGTTCTATACCGGGCCGGAATCGAACGCAAGGTTTCTGATGGCGCCGGACGGGAACAACCTGCCGGAGGGCACGCTGAGCTTCCGGAACAATATCATTTACAATTTGGGGTCGAACCTGACGTATTATTGCGGAAACGCGACGTGTACATTCGATTCCAATACGTTCTACGGTAATCATGATGCGAGCGAACCGGCGGACGCGAACAAGCTGACGACCGATCCGGGTCTGGTCGCTCCTGGTTTCGGGAACATCGGCCGTACGACGACGGACGGCTACAAGCTGGCGGCGGGATCGCCGTCGCTGGGCAGCGGCACGCCCATAGCGGGCAGCGGAGGCCGGGACTATTGGGGCAACGCCGTGTCGGCGTCCGCGGCTTCGAACCGCGGCGCTTATAACGGTTCGGGATTGCCGGACGAGAACGCAGGCGGAGGCATTCTTAGCTACTTGATCCAGGCGGGCAGGACGGAAACCCGGCTCGTCCGGGCGGCCGAGCCGACGACGGCCGCGGTGAAAGCGAATAAGCCGATCACGGTCACCGATGCGGAAGGTCTGTCGAAAACCTATTATCCGGGTCAGGGCAACCTGATCTATCTCACGATCTCCCAAGACGCGTTAAAGCTGACCGGAGACGTCAAAAACCTGACGCCGAGCGGGAAGTATTCGTTGCAGGGAGGAGACGCCTACCGTAACGACGAGTTGCCGCTCCTTCTTCAAGTGGACAATACGATCGCTCCGCGCGCCCGCATCGACGCGCAGTTCGCGATCGGCAACCGGACGGTGCCGGTCCGGGTCGCGCCGGGTCAAACGGCTGAAATCTCCTTGTCGGCTCCCGGCTTCGAGACGTCCGGCAGCACCCGTGTGGTCGGGGAAATTCTCGACCGAGGCAAGCCGGTTGCCCGGCTGACGAAGGACCTTGTCGTGAAGGAGCCTTTGCGGATACAGGCCAAGCATCTGGCAGGCCTGGAGCCGGAGACGCTTCGGGTGACGGTCCGCAATGAATCCGACCGCGCGAGAACGGTCGAGGAGCTCGCATGGACAATCGGCGACTCGCAGGGAACGGAGCTGCCGAACGCCGAGATCGCGGCGGGGGCCGAGCTGACGATCGACCTGACGCTCTCCGGTCTGGAGCCGTCCCGACGTTACCCGGTTACGCTTGCGCTTCGCGCGGCAGGCGGGCTGTCGCTGAACTATGAAGGGAGCTTGATCTCCGTCACGTCTCTAGCGCGTCAAAGCATCGTCGTGGACGGAGAACCGGACGACTTGACGCCGATACCGGGTATAGAGCTGCCCGACCAGGGCCGGATCGAGATCCCGGACTACGGAGGCGCACGGGATCTTGGCGGAAACGTCCGGGTCACTTGGGACGAGGAGCATCTGTATATCGCGGCGGAGATCCGCGATAATCGCTTCTCGCAAAACCAGTCGCAAGGCCAAATCTGGCTGGGGGACTCCATACAGTTCGCCTTCTCGCCCGGCATGCCCGGGGACAGCGGAGATTGGCACGAATTCGGCATGGCGCTGACGCCCCAAGGGCCGCAGTTATACCGCTGGACGGGAATCGGTCAACCGACAGGGCTCGTCGCCGGCGCCCCGTTATCGATTGTCCGGAATGAAGTTCGAAGCGAGACCCGCTACGAGCTCGCGCTTCCTTGGGAGGAGCTGGCTCCGATCGTGCCGGCCGACGGCGCGTTTGCGTTCTCGCTGCTGATCAACGACGATGACGGCGACGGCCGGAGAGGCTGGATCGAATGGGGCGGCGGTATCGGTGGCGGCAAAAACCCCGCTCAGTACTTGCCGGTGCGGCTGAGCGGCCCGATCGAGCGCGAATTGGTCGGCATCGCGATACCGGAGGCGCTGGTTTACAGCGCGATTCCGGTCCCGTTGACGGCGGTAGCCTCGTACGCCGACGGGTTTACGGCGAGAACCTCCCATGCGCAGTGGTCGACCTCCGATCCCGATATCGCAACCGTCGCCGAAGGGGTGGTCACGTTCACGGGGAATATCGGGCCGGTATCGATTACCGCTTCCTATTCCGGTTTCGAGGCATCCGTCAGCGCGGTCGTGGAGGAGCTGGGACAATATTATCCGTTCGACGAAGGACAAGGCGCTAGGACGAGAGAAGCGAACGGCGGCTTGAGCTACGATATCGAAGGCACGCCTACATGGGTGGACGGAATCGTCGGCCAAGCGCTGCTGTTCTACGGCAACTCGATCCGAATTCCTCCGATAGCCAAGGCGGATTTCACGTTTGCGGCCTGGATCAAGCCGGAGTCCGACGCTTATAATCATCACATTTTGGGTCAGGGAACGAGCGGCAGCCAGGAAAATATGTTTAACTGGTGGATTTCGAACGGTCAGATGTATTTCCTGGTCAGCGACGCGCAAGGCCAGGGACACGGAATGTGGCCGTTCAATACGGATGCCGGGTCCATTCCGACCGGCGAGTGGACGCATGTCGCCGCAGCCCGGGAAGGCAGCGAATTCCGGTTGTACATGAACGGAACCCGCGTGCTCAGCAAGTCGGTCGATCCGATCCAGAACCAGTTGGACAATCCGAATGTCTTCCGGATCGGGGCTCAGAACGGTTCGGACGGCAACGCTTCGGAAGGCTTCCACGGCGCGATCGACGAACTGAGACTGTACCCGGAAGCGCTCGGGGACGAACAGATCCGGCAAATCTGGCTGGATGCGTTAGACGAAGGAGGAGGAGCGATTCCATGACGGAGCGAGAGCAGCACGTGCACGAAGGGGTTCACGGCTACAGTGGAGGCAAGATGTGGGTACGGCCGGACGCCCCGCTGCTGCTGGAACGGCTCGAATGGTTTCAGGACCAGAAGCTGGGGTTGATGATGCACTGGGGGCCGTATTCCCAGATCGGGGCGGTGGAATCCTGGGCGCTCAGCGACGAAGACGCGGCGTGGTCCAGAAGCGAGCTCGAATGGGACGTGGACGGCGAGGATTTAAAGCGGCACTATTTCGGCCTGAACCGTTCGTTTAATCCGGTGCGCTTCGAGCCTCGGGCGTGGGCGGACTTGGCGGCCGAAGGCGGCTTCAAGTATTTTATTTTTACGACGAAGCACCATGACGGCTTCTGCATGTGGGACACCGACACGACGGATTATCGGATAACGGGGCCGGATTGTCCGTTCCGCTCCCATCGTTACGCGGATGCGTGCAAGCACTTGTTCGACGCTTTCCGGGAGAAAGGAATGGCCATCGCGGCTTATTACTCCAAAGCGGACTGGCATACGCCGGATTATTGGAAGCCGGGAGTCGCCGGAGGCAGCCGAAGAGGGCCCAACTACGATCCGCGGGAAGATCCCGAGGCATGGGAACGATTCGTGGCCTTCACCCATGCGCAGATCGACGAGTTGACTACTCGTTACGGGCGTATCGACGCGTTATGGCTGGACGCCGGCTGGGTTCGCCGAGAGGAAGGGCAGGACATCCGGCTCGGGGAAGCGGTGGAGCGCGCGCGGCGGTCGCAGCCGTGGCTGCTGGCGGTCGACCGGACCGTGGGCGGCTCTTACGAGAATTACGTGACCCCGGAGCAGACGGTACCGGAAGCCCCGTTATTCGTCCCGTGGGAGAGCTGCATCACGATCGGAGACGCTTTCTCCTATCGCTTCGACGAGCGTTACAAGCCGACGCGCGACATCGTAGCGCTGCTGCTCGAAGTCGTGGCGAAGGGCGGCAATCTGGCGCTGAACGTCGCGCCGCAGCCGGACGGAAGATTGCCTCGCCAGGCGGCGGAGCGGATCAGAGAGTTGGGCGCATGGCTTGCCGTTCATGGCGAGGGCATCTATCGGACTCGCATTTGCGAGCCGTATTTCGCGGACGAGTGCGCCTTTACGCGGAGGGAGGATCGGGTGTACGTCTATCGTCTCTACAGAGACGAGGATGAACGGGTGCCGGAGCATATTGCGGTGCCGTATCGCGGCCCGGTAAGCCGGGTCGAGCGGATGGGGACAAACGAACCGCTGTCTTTCAAGATCGTGGACCAAGGCCTCATGATCTATCTGCCGCCGTCCGAGACGGCGCAGGGGAGAACGGCGCCTTATGCGCACGGATTCCGCCTGTTCGTTTAATAGGAAAAGATAATCGATAGAGAGGTTGTCGTGCATGTATCTCCTTGCGCTGCGGCGAGACTCCCTGCAAAGTGACGCTAAGCTTCGAAGGCTTATGGCGTACAAGGCAGTCTCAAGGCGTCTCAAGGAGATACATCTTTTTTTCAGGTCAATGTCCGCTGCATAAGGGCGGAGCAAGAGGAATCCACCCCGCAAAAACGGCTCCTTCGTCAGACTTATCCCGCTGTACCGCAAGCTCCCCGCGGTGGGCTCTAATAATTCGCAGTGCAATCGTAAGGCCTAACCCGGTACCTCCGTATTCCGGATTTCTGGATTCGTCGCTCCGATAGAACGGTTCGAAAATACGAGCCTCCTCATTTTCCGATATCCCCGGTCCCGTGTCTTCGATCGAGAACAGCGCCTTATTTTCCCGAGTCGAGCAGTGAATCGTAACCTTGCCGTTGGACGGTGTATACC
>JAEZZE010000271.1 GCA_023418755.1 Bacillota bacterium
CCTCCGACTCGGACGCGGCGCCGGGATTCGCTTCCGAGGCGTCTTTCGGGAGCACCGGCTCTTCGGAGACGATACCGCCCCCCGCGAACAGAAACCGGCGCTTCATCAGTTCCCGCGCCTTCTCGTACGATCCGGCCAGACCGGCCAGCGACGTAACCGCCCCTCCCGACGCCGCATCGAAATCCGTCTCTTCGCAAGCCTCGGCGATCAGACGGTACGCTCTGCTTCGGGCGGTAGACCGGTTCATCGTATCCTTGAGCGCGATGCCGAGATAAGGCTCCGCGGAGAAGACGACCCCCTCGTCCGACCGATCGAACTTCTCGACGAGCCTCCGCTTGATCCGGGCGGCCGCCTTGGCGTCCGGCTCGCCGCGGTCCAGCAGCTTGACGAGCAGAGCTTCGTAGGACGACCATCGCAGATCGGCCTTCTCGAGAGCAATGTCCTCCTCCCCGATCAACAGCTTCTGGATGGCGCTCTCCCGGCTCCATCTCTCCGCGGCCTCCGCCCGTTCCTCCCGAAGCGACTCTCCGATCCGTTCCAGATGATGGGCCAGCTCCTCCTCGTCGATCGGCTTGAGCAGGTAGCCGTCGACTTTCAGCTGCAGAGCCGTCCGCGCGTACTCGAAATCCGCGTGGCCGCTCAGAATCAGGAACTTCGGGCATGGGCGGCACCGTTCCCGGACGGCCCTAAGCAGCTGCAAGCCGTCCATGCCCGGCATGCGGATATCCACGATCATCAGCCTTGGCGCCGCCTCGGGCAGCTTGCGCAGAGCCTCCATCGCGTCGCCGGCCGTATCCGCGACTTGAAAGCCGTATTCCTCCCAATCGATAATCGTTCGCAGACCCTCCCTGATCAGCGGTTCGTCATCCACGATCATGACCCTGTGCATGTTCGGTCACCCCTTCCAACGGAATGCTGAAGCTGATCCGCGTCCCCCGGTTCTCCTCGCTCTCAATCGTCAATCCGGAGCTTTCCCCGTAAGTCATGAGCAGCCTTTGCTGAATATTGTGCAGGCCGATTCGTTCCGCCTCCTGGTCCTCGAGCGAACGAAGCACCTTATCGCGCTTCTCGGACGTCATTCCGATGCCGTCATCTTCGACGACGACCTGTAGACGCTCGTCTTCCCGCCAAGCTCTCACGACGACCGTGCCCCCGTCGACGGCTTTCTCCAGGCCATGCACGACTGAATTTTCCACGAGCGGCTGGATCAGCAGCGGCAGGAGAACCGCCTTCTCCACGGCGGGATCGAGGACGAGCTCGTAATCGAGGCGGTCTTCGTGGCGAAATTTCTGGATTTCCAGGTAACAGCGCAAGATCTCGAATTCCTCGGACAACTTGATCTCCTTCCCGGTGAGCTCCAAATTTTTGCGCATGAGCTTGCCCAGCATTTTCACCGTTCGGGAAATTTCCTTCTCGCCCTTCATATGCGCCTTCATCCGGATGGACTCCAACGCGTTGTACAGGAAATGGGGATTGATCTGGCTGGCGAGCATCTTCAGCTTGATTTCGTTCTGCTTGCGCTCGAGGCCGCGGGTCTGTTCATGGGACGACCTCACCTCGTCCATCAGCTCCCGGATGTTGCCGACCATCTGATTGAACTGCCGTTTGATCTGCCCGATCTCGTCGCTGCCGTCCACGGTCAGCTCCGTGTTGAAATTGCCCATCGAAACCTTGTTGATCTGCTTGCTGAATTTGAGCAGACGATTGGTAAGAACGGTGCAGATCGAGTAGATCAGGACGAGCGCGACGACGAACACGACGGAGATGATCTGAAAGCCGATCGTGCTGATCCGGTTCGCTTCTTTCATGATGCTCTCGACGGGGAAAGCGGACACGATTTTGAGCCCGCTATAGCTGTTGTCGGGCTTCAAGGTATCGACGATGACTTTGGAGCCGATTCCGCCGACGGCAAGCTCGTATTGGCCCGGCTCCAGCGCGGCGACCTGCTCCCCCCAGGCGAGCTCGTCCAGCTTCTTGCCCGCCATGCCGGGACGGTTGGAAGCGACGACGACCCCGCGCTCGTCGGTCAGCGCGATCTCCGGCTCTTCCTGCGCCAGTATGGCGTTCAATTCGTTCGTATTGACGTCGATCTGCAGCAACCCGAACGTGCGGGTCTTCTGAAAATATACGCTGCGGACGAGACTGAGCATGCTGGAGGCGGAGCGCGAATCGTTCGGGAAGTAATACCAGCCCAATCGCCCGGTCTGGCCGATCGCCGATTCGTACCAGAACGTCCGGCGCGTCTTGTCGTCGAGCGGCGTAAATTCCCAATTGTCGATCAGCGTCGGATTGTCCGCGTATATTTTGACTCTCGTAATCTCGGAATTGAAATCGAGAAACACCTTGAATTTGGTGTAGCTCCAGTAGGCGTCCACGACCTGAAATACGTCCTGATACCGCGTGGTCGCCACGTCCTCCATATCGGTATCCAAGGAAAGCTGGTTGGAGAGCAGCATCGGCACGCCGAGCATCTCGAGCGCGCGGCTTTTCACCCGTTCCACCGTGCTTTCCGCCTGTTCGGTCGCCCGCGTCAGCGCCGTTTGCCTGAATTCGTGAACGACGAAGAGTCCTACTACGATGAAGGGGAGAATAAAAAAAAGCATATACGACCATACCATTTTGTTGCGCAGCTTCATGTCGTTGAATCTTCTTGCGTACCCCTTCACCGACCCTCCCCCTTTCACTACTAGTTATAGGCGAGCGCCGGTAACAATGCAAGCGGTTTCCTGAAGTTCATATGATTTTATGTCGGATGTTCCGGGTATTTCGAAGCGCGCCGGAATGGTAGAATGAACGGAAAATAACGGCGTGCGCCCGACAAAATGGAGGAGCTTTCGTGTCCGCTACTGACTATCCGTTCCGCAATCCCGACCTCTCTCTGCAGACCCGCGTGGCGGACCTTGTGAATCGTCTGACGCTCGACGAGAAAATCAACCTGATGTGCCAATACCAAGACGAGGTCCCCCGCCTCGGCATTGCGAAATACAAGCACGGCACGGAAGCCGCGCACGGGATCGCGTGGCTCGGGGAAGCGACCGCGTTCCCGCAGCCTTTCGGCCTGGCGTGCACCTGGGACGAGGAGCTGCTGAGCGAAGTCGGCCGGGTAATCGGCACCGAGGCGAGAGGCTTCTATGCTCGCGACCCGGCTTTGAACGGACTGACGCTGTGGGCGCCGACCGTGGATCTGCTGCGCGACCCTCGCTGGGGCCGTACCGACGAGGGCTATAGCGAAGATCCGGTTCACGCGGGGAAAATGGCGGCGGCGCTCGTTCGCGGCATTCAAGGGGATCACCCTTTCTACCTGCTCGCCGTCGCGTCGCCGAAGCATTTTATCGGCAATAACAACGAGGCCGAGCGCGGCGAATGCTCCGTTAGCATCGATCCGCGCAATATGCGGGAGTCTTACTTGAAGGCGTTCGAGATCGCGTTCCGCGAAGGCGGCGCCCAGTCGATGATGACGTCTTACAATGCCGTCAACGGAGTGCCCGCCAACCTGAATCCGGACATTAACGGAATCGTCAAAGAAGAGTGGGGCATGAACGGTTTCGTCGTCAGCGATGCGGGCGACGTGCTCGGGACGGTGAACGACCACAAGTACATGCCCGATTACATGCGGGCAGTCGCGGCCTCGATCCGCGCCGGCATAGACAGCATTACCGACGACCATGACGTCGTGAAGCAGGCGATCCGCGATGCGCTTAAGGAAGGGCTGCTGGAAGAGAGCGATCTCGACTCCGCCCTTCGCAACGTGTTCCGGGTACGGATGAGGCTCGGCGAGTTCGATCCTCCGGAACGTAACCCGTACGCCTCGATCGGCGAATCGGCCATTCTCGCCCCGGAGCATCGCGCCGTATCGCTGGAAGCTGCCCGCAAAAATATCGTTCTGCTGAAAAACGATGGCGCTCTCCCTTTGGCGATTGAATCGGATAGCTCGAGTAAGCCAGGCGACCCTGGCGGCACGGACGATTCCGACGGGGCGGGCATCCGAATCGCCGTCATCGGGCCGTTGTCCGGCATCGTCTATCGCGATTGGTACAGCGGAACGCTGCCCTACGCGGTTACCCCGCTGGAAGCGATCCGATCCCGGCTGGAAGCATCCGGAGGCAGCGTCGCCTATGCCGAGGGAATCGACCGCGTCCGGCTGTCCGAGGACGGACGATACGTTCGTATTCGCGAGGACGGCAAGCTGGCGGCCGACGGTTCGGCCGCGGAGGCGGAGACGTTCGCCGTCACGGACTGGGGCTGGCGCTCCCATACGATCATCTCCGATAGTACCAGGCTATACGTGACGACGGACGAGGCGCATCTGACGGCCGATTCGCGGGAGATATTCGGCTGGTTCACGAAGGAGGCGTTCCTCGTCGATCGGTCCTCGGGAGAAAGCCCGTGCTGGCGCCTGCGGACGTGGAACGACGCTTCCGTCGGAGTCGCCGAGGATGGCCTGCTGGCGGTAGACGGAACCGATGCCGAGCGGCGGTCGGCGCTTGGCTCGCCGGAGGAATATCATACGGCGGTGCGTTCCCAATCTGACGGAGAGCGTATTCGACCGGTTCTGTTCGACGAGGAGCTCGCGACCGACGGCTTGAAGGAAGCCCGGGAAGCGGCAAGCGGGGCGGAAGCCGCCGTCGTGTTCGTCGGCAACCATCCGCTGGTGAACGGCAAGGAGACGATCGACCGGCCCGGATTGGAGCTGCCGCAAGCGCAGCTTGAACTGATCCGCGCGACGGCCGCGGCCAATCCTAATACGATCGTCGTCGTCGTCGGCAGCTACCCGTTCGCGCTCGGCGAGGCGAAGGAGCTGGCGAAAGCCGTTCTGTACACCTCGCATGCCGGCCCCGAGCTAGGCAACGCAATCGCCGACGTCTTGTTCGGCGCCGTCTCTCCGGCAGGTCGACTGAACATGACGTGGCATCGGTCGGTCGACCAGCTTCCCGATATCATGGAATACGATCTGATTCGGGGACGGCGCACCTACCGCTACTTTGAAGATGAGCCCGAGTTTCCGTTCGGCCACGGTCTGACGTATGCCGAGCTCCGTTATAAGGAACTCCGTCTCGACTCTCGGGAAGTTCGGGAAGGCGGCTCCGTCGGCGTCGAGGTCGAAGTGCGCAACGACGGAACCATGGACAGCGACGAAGTCGTCCAGCTTTACGGAGCCGCCCGGACGTCGCGCGTCACACGCCCGCACCGGCAACTGCTCGCGTTCAAGCGCGTGTTTATTCCGGCGGGGTGCGCGGTTTCCGTATCGTTTCGCATCGATTCGGCGGATT
>JAEZZE010000469.1 GCA_023418755.1 Bacillota bacterium
CTTCAGGCTTTCGGACACGGCGGGTTGACGGGAACCGGGCTCGGAACGAGCATCCAGAAGCTGTTTTACCTTCCTTACGCCTACAACGACTTTATTTTCGCCGTCATCGGCGAGGAGCTCGGCTTTATCGGGACGACGATATTTATTTTATTCTATGTACTGTTCCTGTGGAGGGCGCTGATCGTATCGCTTCGTTGTCCGGACGTTTACGGCACGTTGATCGGAATCGGCCTCGTCTCCCTGATCGCGATTCAAGCGCTTATCAATATGGGCGGGGTCAGCGGCGCCATCCCGATTACGGGGGTTACCCTGCCGTTCATCAGCTACGGAGGCTCCTCGATGCTTACGCTGCTGGCGGGCATGGGCATTCTGCTGAGCGTGTCCAGGGAGTATAATCGCGTCGGAAAAACGGGACAAGCGACACCCCCGAATTCCGTTCGCGCCAAAGCGCATCGCCAAGCCTAAACGCCTTACGCCATACCTTGGATCGGGGCGATAACGTTTATGTCGGAGATGATTAGAAGTATCGCGAATATATGACTTTCCGAAGAATCGTAGCAAAGAGGGCCGTCCGCTAAGCGGACAGCCCTCTTTCATGTTCTCGGATGCTTCATTTCACCCGGTTAGCTTCCTCGGTTTCCTCGTCCTTGAAGGCTACGCCCTCTACCTTGACGTTAACTTCGACGACGTTCAGTCCCGTCATGTTCTCGACGGCTTCCCGCACGTTCTCTTGAAGCCTGCGTCCGACTTCCTGGATCGGAATGCCGTATTGAACCACGATTCGCAAATCGATCGCCGCTTCGACCTGTCCGACTTCGACGGATACGCCCTTCTGAGCGTTGCGTCCGCTCAGCCTCTTGGCCAGCCCTTCCGATATGCCGCCCGACATCGCGGCGACTCCCGGCGTCTCCAGCGCCGCCAATCCGGCAATGGTGGCGACGACGTCGTCGGAAATCCGTATCATGCCTTGTTGCAATTCATCCGTCATAGCGGCCCACTCTCCCCGACCTGTTATGCTTTTATTGTAATGGAAGACCACACCATAATCAACCGCGGCCGAGCTCGTCTCCCGTTTTATTCCATAGCGGCCGTTTACTAGCATACAATAATTGGGTATAGTAAGGTATACCCTCCCGGAACGTTAATAATCTGTACTCGAGAAGGTGGCCGCTTGTTGAAAAAATCGTTTTATCCGCTGCTCGTCCTGACCTTCCTTCTGAGCGCTCTCTCCCATTTCCTGCATTGGGGAATGGAGCTGCAATTCGCCTTCGCAGGAATCGCGATCCTGTTCGCCGCCGGCTTGCTCGGCAAAGCGACGGAATCGGTCGCGCATTACGCGGGGCAACGTCTCGGCGGTTTCCTGAACGCCACTTTCGGCAATGCGGCGGAGCTGATCATCGCGATTTTTCTGATCAAAGAGGGGCTTTTCGAGATCGTCAAGGCCAGCCTGACCGGCGCGATTATCGGCAACCTGCTGCTCGTGCTCGGGGCCAGCGCGCTCATCGGCGGTTTCAAGTACAAGGAGCAGAAATTCAACGTGCATCTGGCCGGACAGAACGCATCGTTGATGCTGCTCAGCATCATCGCGCTGTTTATTCCCGCTATTTTCGTCAAAACCGAGCACATCTCCGTCCAGGATACGCTGAGGATCAGCGAGATCGTGGCCGCCTTCCTGATCGCGGCCTATATCGGCTGGCTCGTTTATTCGATGGTGACGCATAAGGATTTGCTGGCGGATCACGAGGATACGAAAGCCGATCACGGCGAAGGCCCCGGCTGGTCCAAATCCCTGTCCGTCGTCATTCTGGTCGTCGCGACCGTCATGGTCGCCCTTATCAGCGAATGGCTCGTTCATACGCTGGACGCGTTCTCCTCGCGTTTCGGCTTGTCCCAGTTGTTCATCGGCGCCTTCGTCGTGGCGATCGTAGGCAACGCTGCCGAGCACAGCGCCGCCGTCATGCTCGCGCTTAAGAACAAGATGGGCGCCGCGGTCGAAATCGCCATAGGCAGCAGTCTGCAAATCGCCCTGTTCGTCGCACCGGTACTGATCTTCGTCAGCTTGCTGTTCGGCGGGGGAATGGACCTGATCTTCACGACGATCGAACTGGCCGCGATCGCGGTTGCCGTCTTTATCGCCATATCCATCTCGCGGGACGGATCGACGACCTGGTTCGAAGGCATGCTGTTGCTGTTCGTATACGTCATCCTCGGCGTATCTTTTTTCTTCGTCTAGTCCGAATTCCCGCCTAGCCGGACGCTCCGCGAAGAAGCCGTTCCGTTTCCGACAACCCGGAAATCGGAACGGCTTTTTCGCGGATTGGCGAATTTCCGGGGATGCAATCAATCGGACGCGGCGAACGAATAGGTTTTATCCCAGTTCTTCCCTCCGTCGGAGGTGACATACAGGACGGAGGGCTCCGTCGAATCGGTCGTCAAGAGCCAGATGCGCTTCGCGTCGACCGCCGCGATCAGTTGCCGGCCGTAACCGGAAAATTCGCGCTTGGATACCGTCCAGCTCTTGCCGCCGTCCGTCGTTTCGGCGATCGTGTTCGGGGCGTCGCAGGCCAGGCATTGACCGCCCATGATCGCCGTCTGAGGGTTGACGACGTAAAGGACGCCGGGCGAGTTGCCGGGTCCTTCGCTTGCCTTTTCTTCCTTCCCGTCCATCTCGAAACCGGGAGCAGGTCCCGAACCGGCGTTGCTCTTGGCGAGAACGGAAGTCCAGGTGCCGCCGCCGTTGAAGGTATGGAACACCGAATACGATGTCTGGGTCATGCCCGATTCCCCGATCAGTTCGATCCAAGCGTCGTTCTTGCCCGTGGAGCGGATGATGGCGTCCGTAAGTTCTCCGTCCCACTTTCTGCTCATGACGGTCTTCCACGATTGTCCGCCGTCCGCGCTGTGAAGAAATTCGAACTTGCCTTTGCTTCTCCGAACGGCCCAGCCATTGTTCAGATCATGGAAGTAAGCGTCTCCGACCAGCGAGTCCGGCGTCTTTAACACGCTCCAGGTCTCTCCGCCGTCTTTCGTGAAGGCGTTGCCGGCGAAGCCGTCCTTGTCGTTCCGGAAGTGAAGGTAGCCGCGGTTAGGAACTACTCCGGCCTCGTTCCAGCTTTTTCCTCCGTCGTTCGAGCGAACGAGCCTAAGCCCCTCCGCGCTTCCGGTATCGAGAGTTGCCCATATCCGAACATCGTTCAGGGCGAACAATTGCACGACTTCGAAAGGCTTCGAATATTGCACGCTCCAGCTTCGTCCCCCATCGTCCGTGCGGGCGATCCAGCCCTTGCCTCCAGCCCATCCGATCTTCTCGTCCGCAAGCCGAAGGGCCGTAGGTTGCCCCTCGGGAGCAACGACGGCGGGCGAAGACGGCGTCGGCTCGGAGGAAGCCGAAGGAACGGTAGGCGCAGGCGAAGATTCGCCTACAGGGGAGGCGGTCGAAGCTGCCGGCGGGGAAGGAGAGTTCGTATGATTTAGTCCGGCATTCCCGCCGGATGAGGAGCATCCGGCGGCGAACGCAAGAGAGGCGGCCAGCAGCGACATTCCGAGTTTCAACGCATAGGACCTAGTTGTCATAACGAAGATACCACCTTTGCGCGATGTAAGTGACTGTTCCAAATAGACGTTGCATCTGCCGAAGGGGTTGCAAGCCGGAATTTCGAAAATCCGGCCGAATCCCGTCTAGAATACCCCCAACGACGATGACGGATTCGGCGCATTCGCGGCCGACAAGAACCATCGAGAGGGCGCCCGCGCGATCACTTTGACCGATAAACAAAAAAGACCCACAGCCTGACACTTAGAAGTGCCAGACTATGGGACATGTTCGGAGCTGCTACTCTGCTTTCTTTTCCAACGCTTCGTATAACATCGCCAGATTGCGTTCCAGTTGGCTGATCAGCAGCTTGCCCGCGCCTTCGTCGACCAATCCCGTACGCACCGCGAAATCAACCGCCCGCGAGAAGCCGTACATCTGAGTGTCCAGAACTTCTTCGTATAACGGGCATTTACGAGTCGTTAGGTTTTCCATCTGGATAGCGATCAACTTCTCGATTTTATCGGCGTCTTCCCGAAGCATCCTTAGCGCTTTCTCGTGAAGATCGATTAAGGTATCCGATGCTGCCATTCCCACTCCCCCTGTGCCCTTACTCCCAATTGTAAGCCATTCTTCGCAAGAACGACGAACCGCCTTCTGCCATCGTTTCTAGCTATCACTTTTATATTAGACCATAATGCCCGTAAGCACAAGGACAGGTGGCCGTATTCCCGAAACTTTCCGAAGGGACGAACGGGCCGTGCGCGCGCCTTCTTCGGCTCCGTTCCGCTAAAATGAAAAAGCCGCCCCCCGGGCGCCGATCCGGCGGCCCGAGGAACAGCCCATTGAAGCTGAAAGAAGGTGAATCGGATTATTCCACGACTTTGACGTTCAAACCGTGCTTGGAGAATATGTCCCCGAGCTCCTTCTTCGCTTCCTCCGCATCCGGACCGTGAACGTGAAGCTCATAAGAAAGGTTGCCTACGAGCGTCGTGAACAATCCCAGAATGCTTTTCACGTCGATGTACTTGTTATCCGCTTGAAGGACGATGGAAGAACGAAACTTGTTTGCGGTTTGAGACAACTCAACAATTGCCGCATTATTCGACATAGGATTCCCTCCTCATTTTTAGACGTAACATTCTCTCCCACATCATAACTTGTTCCCCCGATTGCTTGCAAGGGAAAAAATCATTATTTCAGGAATTCCGGATTAAGGCCCTTCAGTTCGGGAACGACGAACAGTCCGTCCTTGCGGATCAGCACGTCGTCGAAGTACACTTCCCCGCCGCCGTATTCGGGACGCTGGATCAGCACCAGGTCCCAGTGGATGGACGAACGGTTGCCGTTATCGGTCACCTCGTAGGCCTGCCCCGGCGTAAAATGAAGGCTGCCCGCGATCTTCTCGTCGAACAGCGTATCTTTCATAGGGTGCAAAATGTACGGGTTGAACCCGAGGCTGAACTCGCCGATATGGCGCGCGCCGTCGTCGCTGTCCAGAATCGCGTTGATCCGTTCGGTATCGTTCGCCGTCGCTTCCACGATCTTGCCGTTCTCGAACGCGAACTTCACGTTCTCGAACGTGAAGCCGTTATAGACGCTCGGCGTGTTGTACGAGATCGTGCCGTTAACGGAGTCGCGTACGGGACAGGAATAAACCTCCCCGTCGGGAATGTTGCGTTCCCCGGAGCACTTCTGTGCTCCGATGCCTTTGATCGAGAACGACAAATCGGTTCCGGGACCGGCGATGCGCACTTTGTCCGTACGGGCCATCCGCTTCCGCAGCGGCTCCATGGCGCGATCCATCTTGGCGTAGTCCAGATTGCAGACGTTAAAATAGAAGTCCTCGAACGCCTCCGTGCTCATGTTGGCCGATTGGGCCATCGCGCCGTTCGGATAGCGCAGAATGACCCACTTCGTCTTTTTCACCCGTTGTTCCATATGTACCGGATGGCGATGGATGCGGTCGTACGCCTTCATCCGATCGGACGGGACGTCGGCCAATTCGTTCGCGTTGTCGCCCGCGCGTATGCCGATATAAGCGTCCATCCGCTTCATCCGCTCCAAATCGTATGCGGCCCAAGTCTCAAGCTGCTCGTCGGTCGCATGGAGGAGCAAGGCGCGAAGCACCGAACGGTCTTCTATCTCGACGAAAGGATTGCCTCCCAGCCTCGCGACTTCCTCGACCAGGCTTTTGAGCAAATCCCGTTCGCTGCCGATCATTTCGATAAGCACGTTGTCCCCCGGCTTCACTTTAACCGAATAACCCGCCAGATTGGCGGCTAATTGCCGAATTCGCGGATCTCTCATAAAGTGTCCTCCTTCTGCTGCTCGCGCTATATTCCTTCCTATTGTATCACCTTACTCCTTGGCAAGGAAATTCGTTTCGGAGGTCATTTTTTCGCTGTACGTTTTCCCGTCCCATACATAGGTCAGCTTCGTCTCTTCCGTCATCCGGCTTGGAAACCAGCTTTTCGGATTCGCCGTCCAGATGACGACCGTATCGACCCTCAACCCGGAAAGAGCGGCCTCCAATTGCCGATCGGCAGCTTCGAGCCTCTTGCGCGTCTCCTCCGGATCTTTGGCGAAAAGACGCTTGTCCGCTTTCATATCCTCCAGTTCTTTGCGCAGGCCGTCCGCAACCCGTTGCTTCGCGGCGTCTTCGTCCAGAAGTAGGCGAATGCGCACGGGTTCGCCCGGGGACGGCGGCTCCGCATAGTCGATCGTCGAGCTACGGCTGCCGAGCGGCCCGAGCAGGCTCAGGGGCCGATACCCTTCTCCGATTCGTTCTCCCTTTCGCGAGGCGGACGCCGCATCGTCCGGCTCCGTCCAATTCAGCTTAAGGCTGCCATGACGGTTGACCTCTCCTTCGAACGCCGCCTTCGTTTCCATCGCTCCCCACGGATTATACAGCGCAAGCTCTCCCGCAAATCCGTAGCTGTCGGTCCCGGACAGCGCCGAGGCCGACAATGCAAAAGCCCGATCCGCCGGCAGGCGGCCTGCCTGCCCCATACAGCCCGCCGAAGCCGCGAGAAGCACTCCCGCTCCGCAAATCGTCGCGCAAAGCCGAATCCGTTTGTTCATTCGGATCCCCCTTTCGCTTCGTATCGTTTCCTCATTTGGCGGGTCTATGCACCCGCTTTCGAATCGGGATCGGCCGGCCGCAAAAAAAGAGACGTTCCCGCCGCCGAAACGGACGAAGGCGGCTCCGGGTCTCTCTCCCGGCGCCGCCTGGCTTTGTGGCTTATTAAGATTAGAATTGCGGTCAGCCAACGACGATGCAGTTCCGTCCGTGGTGCTTTGCTTCGTACAGCGCCATATCCGCCTTATAGAATAACGTCTCGACGCTGATCTTGTCGTCCTGCAGCCGCCACTCCGATATGCCGCACGACACGGTGACCTGCGGACTCGTCTCGGCCTCTACGCGCTGCCGGATTCGTTCCGCCACCCGCTGCGTCTGGTCGAGACCGAGCAGGGGCAAATAGATCGCAAGCTCCTCCCCGCCCCATCTGGCGGCGATGTCGCTGTCCCGTATCGACGTGCGGATAATCTGGCTCACCTGGATTAAAATATCGTCTCCGACTTGATGGCCGTAAGTGTCGTTGATTTTCTTGAAATGATCGATATCGACGACGATCAGCGACCCGGAGCTGTCCCGAAGCTGCTTGCGTCCGATTCTCTCGTTCAAGTAATGGCGCGCGTACAAGCCGGTCAGGTTATCGGTAATGACCATTCTGCGCACTTCGGCATGCAGCGTGGCGTTGGAAATCGCCAAGCCTAAATGAGCCGACAGCACCTGCAACAGCTTGTAATTATCGTAGGAAAAGTGGTTGGGCTCCCCCTTCGCGATCATGACCGCGCCGATGACTTCCCCGTTCAGCAGCAACGGCGAGGCGAGCAAGGACCGAGAACCCGTAACGTCCATCAGCTTGGACGCTACGGGCGTTGCCGAGCAATAGTCCGACAAAATGATCGGTTCCTTCGTCGACCACATGACGCCGCAGAACCCGTAATCTTTGGAGTACGTTCCCCCGATCATCTCCGCCACGTTCGAGGACATGACCACGAACTGTTGAAGACCGGCGTCGAATTGAAGGATACAGCAAAAATCCGACTTGAATATCGCCAGCAGCTCCGCGGAAGCGAACTGCATCGTTTCCGACAGCTTCAAGCTGCTGTTCAGCCGATGGGTGAGCTCGTTGATCAGGCGCAATTCCCCCACCAGAACATTGGCTTGCTCGTGTAGCTTGGCTTTCTCGAACGCGGCTCCCGCCGCTCCGGCCAGCATCGTCAGAAATCCGATATCGGCTTCGTCGAACTGGTTTTCCGGCATATTGAGCCGGAGTACGCCGTAAACGCCTTGCTTGCCGGACAGGGGCAACGCGATCCGGTGACGTCCCGCGGAATGCTCCTCCCGGATCTTTCCGTCTAGGAACGCCGCCTTGCACAGATCCATATCGCCGAGATGAAACGCGAGCGGACGCACTTTCTCGTTAGGGCTCGTATAATCCTGGGACAGAAACAGATCCGCCTTGCAGATCGGATACAGCTGCTCCAGGCTGTCCAGTACTTCGGACAGCACGTTCTCCACGTCGATATGGTCGTTAAGCCGCCTCATGACGCCGAACAATATATTCCTACGGGCTTCTTCTTTCTTGGACAGCTTGCGCTCTCTTAGCATGCCGCCGACGAACAGGTTCTCGAAGTCCCGGTAAATGCAGCTTCTAATATGAAGCGCCGCCGCCTGAAGCAGCTTCAGATCGCCGGCTTGCGCCGCGCCAGCCGGAAGCAGGCAAGCGACGACCGCGCACGGAAAACCGGTCGTTCTCGTAAAGATCGGCACGGCGATCGAGTCGTATTCTTTCAGCTTGGGGAGACGGTGTTCTTCGGCGCGCATCAGCGTCGGGCGGCAAGTATCCAGCGCCCTGTCGGCGGCCGTAGGACCATTCTCCTTCTCGCTCCAGGAAGAAAGACAGACGTCCGGTTCCTCATGGACCCGGCTCGCCGCGACGTTCGTCCCATCCGGGTGAAGCAGCGCCATCGGCCCTTCGAGCCAAGGAAATCCTTCCGCTTCTTCCAGCCATGCTTCGAAACCGCTCGCCAACAAATCGTGGATGTACGGCAAGTCCGCTTCGGTCAGTTCCTGCTTTTGCAACCAATGCGGCAGCTGTTGAAGGGGGCGGGATGGATTCTCCGTATGATTTTGCGACTCGTGGTGCTGTTGAATGCTTCGCTTCTGGACCATACCCGACACCTCCATCCCCCGATGTCTCTTTCTTTTTACTATACAATGAAACCGTGATTTTTGCACTAGCTTCGTAGAAGTCTTCAGGCTTACGGCTTATTTTTTAAGCGCTTTCTTCCCTTCCCCCGCTTTATCCGTCCGAACTTTCGAATTTCGAACGAAATGAATTTTTCTTGACAATTCCACTCAGGATCTTATAATATATCTTGTTGAATACTGGGCTTAGATCTTGTGGCACCCTCTCGGACGGACCGCCGGCGGGCAGCGGCTGAACTTCCCTGCCGGAACCGGGCAACCCGGTTAGGAAAATCCGCGCAACGAAACCCATTTTCAAAAACATTTCATTTTGAAAAAGGAGTTTTCACACACATGGCAAGATATACAGGTCCTAAGTTCAAGCTAAGTCGCCGCCTGGGCATTTCCCTGAGCGGATCGGGCAAAGATTTGAAGCGCGCGTTCCCTCCGGGACAACACGGCGCCAATCAACGCCGCAAAGTGAGCGAGTACGGCAAGCAATTGATGGAGAAACAAAAACTGCGCTACATGTACGGCCTGAACGAGAAGCAATTCCGCAACTTGTTCGATCGCGCTTCCAAGCAACAAGGTATCGCGGGCGAGAACTTCATGTTCCTGCTCGAAAGACGTCTCGACAACCTGGTATACCGCCTTGGTTGGGCTAACAGCCGTTACGGCTCCCGCCAACTCGTATCCCACGGCCACGTTACGGTTAACGGCAAGAAAGTCGACATCGCTTCTTACCTCGTAGAGGTAGGCGACGTGATCGGCCTTCGCGAACGCAGCCGTTCCCAGAAATCGATCAAAGAAGCATTGGAAGGCCGCCATCATATTCCGGGCTACCTGGACTACGATGCCAACGCCATGGAAGGCAAGTTCACTCGTCTTCCGGATCGCGGAGAGCTTTCCCAAGAAATCGACGAAAAGCAAATCGTCGAATTCTACAGCCGTTAATCGTCTTTTCGGCAAAAGCGCCCCGTCTTCCTTATCGAGGAAGGCGGGGCGTTTTTTTCTGTCATCATTTTTCATTGACAATGACAATGAGAATTAATATCATTTGTTACAGCAAGCCGAAAAAGCCGACGAAGAAAGCCGGTGCTTCTCCCGTGAAAAAGATCAAGTTCTGCTGCCGGAACTTCAAGCACGGTTCCAAGGTCGTGTATAAGACGCTTAAAGCCGAGTATCCGGACTTGAAGCGCAAGAAAAAAGATTGCCTGGGCGCCTGCAAGCTCTGCACGAAGCAGTGCATGGCTCTGATCGGCAAGTCCGAAATCGTCGTCGCCCCGTCCCCCGAAGCGCTGTATGAGAAATTAAAGCAGCGAATAGGATGACGCGCCTCTTTATGGTACAATTCGGGGAGAATCTACCAGAGTCCATAAGGAGTGAGTCGCGAGATGATCAACGAAACCTTAAGCAAGGCCCTGAACGACCAACTCAATTACGAGCTGTATTCCGCTCACGTGTATTTGGCGATCGCGGCCTACTGCTCCGGCGAGAGCCTGGACGGCTTCGCCAACTTCTTCACCGTGCAGGCGGAGGAAGAGAAGTTCCACGCGATGAAAATCTACAAATACTTGAACGACCGCGGCATTCGGGTCACTTTGTCCGGCATGGACACGCCGAATAACGAATATTCGTCGGTGCTCGACGCATACGAGCACGCCTACAAGCACGAGCAGGAAGTGACCCGGCGCATCTATCACCTGTCCGATCTGGCGCTGAACGACCGCGAGCATGCGACGATTCAATTCCTCAAATGGTTCATCGACGAGCAGGTCGAGGAGGAAGCGATGTTCGATTCGATCATCAACAAGCTGAAGCGGATCGACAAGGACAGCAACGCCTTCTTCATGATGGACGCGGAATTCGCCGCCCGCTCGTTTACTCCGCCCGCCCTGTAAGCTTGCAGGCGCGCCAAGACTCTCCCTTCGTCATCGCCGGATGACGAGGGAGAGTCTTTTTTTGTCGGCCGAAACACAACCGCGGCCCGATTGCTGCGTATAACCGTTACGATACGGAATTCGCGAATTAGCAAGCCGAAGGACGCCCTGCGGGCTGGCCTTCCAAGGAAGCCAAACTATGGTTATATGTGCTATAATAGTTCTGTTTGTTGAAGGAGGCTTTCTATAATGACGACTACTAAACAACCCCCTTCGGAGCCGGAACGTAAGGGCGAAGGCTTCAAGACTGCGGGAAAAATCGCCGGGTTCACCGTTCTCTGGCTTATCTTGTTCGGGATTTTGGCCGGGCTTGCCGGGGCCGGAGCGGTAGCGGGATTCGTCGCTTCGCTCGTCCATGAAGAACCTATCCGGGATCGTGCTTTCATTGAGGAGAAGATCAACGAGAACGCGATTACCGGCTTCGTATACTTTAACGACGGAGCTCCGATCGGACAGCTGCGTTCGGAGGAAGACCGCAGGCCGGTCACTTACGATCAAATCCCGCAAATCATCATCGACGCGGTAATCGCCATCGAAGATAAAAACTTCTTCACGCACCCCGGCGTCGACACGAACGGACTGTTCCGCGCCGTGAAGCAGCAGCTTTTGAACGAAAGCGTTCAAACCGGCGGCAGCACGATTACGCAGCAGGTGGCGCGGCGGGTATTCTTGAACTTTGAGCAGACCTCAAGCCGCAAGGTCAAAGAAATCTTCCTGTCCCTGCGCTTAGAAAGGTACTTGAGCAAGGAAGAAATTTTGACCGCTTACTTGAACAAAATTCCTTACGGCAACGGCTCCAACGGATACCAGGTGTTCGGAATCAAGGCGGCGTCCAAAGGCATCTTCGGCATCGACAAGCTGGACCGGCTGAACATTGCCCAAGCCGCGTATCTCGCGGGCGTCCCGCAGCTCCCTTCCCTTTACTCCGCTTTTAACGGCAAGGGAGATTTCAACGAGAAAAACTTCAATCGCGCGGTCACGCGCCAGAAGCTCGTCCTTAGCCGCATGCTCGAGGAAAACAAGATCACCAAAGCGCAATACGACGAAGCGCTCGCCTTCGACCTCTACGGCTCGCTCGCCAAGCCTACGGAGAAAGCGTACAATACTTATCCGTATTTGATGCTCGAAGCCGAAAGACAAGCCGCCGAGCTGCTCGTCATGAAACAAAATCCGGACCTGACCCGCGCCGATCTCAAGCTGAAGGAAAATTCGGGTCTGGTCGAAGAAGCCCGCGCTCAACTGCTGCGGGGCGGATATAAAGTCACGACGACCATCGATAAGAAAATCTACAATAAGATGCACGAGATTGCCGAGAATCCGGAAAACTTCGCGCCGGACCATCCGGTAAAAGGCGTGGAGCAGGTCGCGGCCGTCCTGATGGACCACAAGACCGGAGCGATTCTGGGCATGATCGAAGGACGCGATTTCCACATCGAGCAGATGAACTTCGCGACGCAGATGGTACGGCAGCCCGGCTCGGCTATGAAGCCCATCGCCGCCTACTTGCCGGCGATCGATAAGGGTCTTATCCAGCCCGGCAGCGTCGTGGACGATTCTCCGATCATTCTGAAAAACGGCGGCGGCGGGTATCATATCCCGAAAAACTCGAACAACCGCTATTCCGGCCTCGTTACCGCACGCCAAGCGTTGAACAGCTCTTATAACATACCGGCTCTGAAAATTTTCCTGAACAAGGTCGGCATCAAGGAATCGTGGGAATTCGTTCGTTCGCTCGGCATCACGACTCTGGTTAAAGAGGACGACGAGGCCCAGACCGGAGTTATCGGAGGTTTGAAATACGGCACGTCCGTCGAGGAACTGACGAACGCCTTCGCCGCGATCGCCAACAAGGGCGTGTTCAACGACGCTTATCTGATCGAAGAAATCCGCGATGCGAAAAACCAGATCGTCTATAAGCATCAACTGGAGCCGAAGCAGGTCGTCTCGGAGCAATCCGCCTATTTGATGACGGATATGCTGCGCACCGTCGTAACGAACGGAACGGCTACCTC
The DNA here is from genome assembly GCA_023418755.1 of Bacillota bacterium. GTDB lineage: Bacteria > Bacillota > Bacilli > Paenibacillales > Paenibacillaceae > Cohnella. The sequence continues at coordinate 12,745 of JAEZZE010000469.1, forward strand.
GTTGATGTCCCAGTACAAAAACTATAAGAGCATACCGATCGTCGGCAAAACCGGCACTACGCAAAACTACAGCGACGTCTGGTTCGAAGGCTATACTCCGGACATTACGCTGGGGGTCTGGGTCGGCTACGAGAAGGTCATCCATACGCTTTCTTCGAACAGCCACGGACGGGCCAGATCGATTTGGGCCAAGATCATGAACGAAGTGACCGAGGCGAAGCCGGAGCTGTTCCCGACCAAAACGTTCGAGAAGCCGGACGATATCGTCTCGATGACCGTCTCCAGCGTCAGCGGCAAGCTGCCGACGGATTTGACCAAGCAGGCCGGTCGGCTTGTCACCGACATTTTCAATCGCAAGTTCATTCCTACGGAATCCGACGACGCTCTGGTCAAGGTCAAATATATTTCCTACAACGGCGTCAATTACTTGCCTCAGGCTGGAACGCCGGAGGACCTGCTGCGCGAATCGGTCATGGTCGTCCGAGAATCTCCGCTGGACAAACTCATTGAGGAGCTTCAAGCGAAGCTCGGTCAAGTCTCGGCCCAAAGCCGCAAGCCGCTCTCGTACTATCTGCCTAAGGATGCGGGAGATAGCGCGCCTTCGAAGATCGATCCGCGGGTCGAGGACGGCGCCGTGCCGAGTCCTCCGCGGAACGTGGCCGTGGAGACGCTCGACAACCTGGCGAGAATTACTTTCTCCGCGCCGCCGCAAGCGGACGTGGCCGGCTATCGTCTGTACCGGTCGATTAACGGAAGCCCCTTCCAGAAGGTCGAAGCTTCCTTGCCGGTCGGCGAAGATCTGAAGTTCGTCAATTACATCAGCTCTCGCCAATCTTACAGTTACTACGTAACGGCCGTGGACGTCGCCGGCAACGAATCGTCGCCGAGCGAGATTCATACGACGGACGGCGGAGTCATCGTCGATCCCACGCTGCCGGGCCAGCCGGACCCCGGTTCTCCGGACGGCAATCCGGATACGGAAGGCCCTCCGGAGATTCCGAGCGGCGGCAGCAGCGCGCCGTCTTCGCCTAACGGCTTAACCGCCCGCGGCACGGATATCGGCGTCATTCTTTCTTGGAACGCCAATCCGGCGAACGAGGGCGTCACGCAATACCAAGTCTGGTACGGCAGCTCTCCGAACGAGAAATACAAGCTGCTCGGCACGACCGAGTCGACGTCGTTCGAATACATCGCCCCCGCATCCGCGGGCTGGTATAGAATTACGGCGATCAGCCCTACAGGAGAATCGTCGCCGACCTCCGCCGTCGAAGTTAAATCCGGCGAATAACGCCTCGCATGACAAAAAGGGACGAAGCAGTTGGATTCTGCTTCGTCCCTTTTTTATCGCCGCGAACGGCGAACGCTCCGGTTAGTCTTCAATCGTAGACAAGTCTCCCGTAGGCAAGTTCAATTCCCAAGCTTTCAGCACCCGGCGCATGATCTTGCCGCTGCGCGTTTTCGGCAGTTTATCCTTGAATTCGATCTCGCGCGGCGAAGCGTGAGCGGACAGGCCTTCTTTCACGAACTTGGCAATGTCCGCCTTCAGCTCTTCGGAAGGCTCGAAGCCTTCGCGCAGCGAGATGAACGCCTTGATAATCTCGCCGCGAAGCGGATCGGGCTTGCCGATGACGCCGGCTTCCGCCACGGCGGGGTGTTCGACCAGCTTGCTCTCGACCTCGAACGGTCCGACGCGTTCGCCGGACGTATTGATCACGTCGTCGATTCGTCCCTGGAACCAGAAGTAGCCCTCTTCGTCCATATAAGCCGAATCCCCGGAGACGTACCATCCCGGAATATGGAAATATTCCTCGTACTTCGTCGGGTTGTTCCAGATTTTGCGCATCATCGCGGGCCAAGGCGTCTTGATCGCCAGGTTGCCCATCCGGAACGGAGGCAGCTCGTTGCCCTGATCGTCGATGATGGCGGCCTGCACGCCCGGAATCGGACGTCCCATCGAGCCCGGCTTGATCTCCATGCCCGGATAGTTGCAGATCAGCTGCGCGCCGGTTTCCGTCATCCACCACGTATCGTGAATGCGCTGGCCGTATACCCGGTTGCCCCAACGCACGACTTCCGGATTCAACGGCTCCCCGACGCTCAACACGTGGCGAAGGCTCGACAGGTCGAACGACTTGATGGCGTCGTCTCCAGCTCCCATGAGCATGCGAAACGCGGTAGGCGCGCTATACCAGACGGTTACTTTGTATTTCTCGATCGTCGCGTACCAGTCCTGCGGACTGAACCGCCCGCCGCGCACGACGTTCGTGACGCCGTTCAGCCACGGGGCGAAGATGCCGTAGGACGTTCCCGTTACCCAGCCCGGATCGGCCGTGCACCAATAGACGTCGCCCTCCCGTAAATCCAGTACGACGCGGCCGGTATGATACTGCTGCACCATCGCGTTATGAACGTGATAAACGCCCTTCGGCCTGCCCGTAGACCCGGAAGTATAATGAAGAATCATGCCGTCCTCGCGATCGAGGAAAGTCGTTTCCGCTTCGTCCGATGCGCTTGCCATCGCCCGGCCGAAATCGATGATCCCGTTTCCTTCCGCGACGGAATCCCCGAATACGAAAATATGCTTGAGATCCGGCAGTTCGTCCCGAGGTACGCGGGACAACAGCGCCGGCGTCGTCACCAGGGCGACCGCTCCGCTATCCTGCAGACGGTCCCTGACGGCGGTTTCCATGAACGCTTCGAACAACGGACCGACGACGGCGCCGGCTTTGAGCGTTCCTAGCAAGCTGAAGTACAGCTCCGGAGTCCGCGGCATAAAAATGAATACGCGGTCGCCCTTGCCCACTCCCAGACCGCGCAGCAAGTTGGCAAAACGGTTCGACTGCTTCGACAAGTCGGAAAAAGTATAGCTCTCTTCGCGATGGTTGTCGCTGTAATGCAGCGCAATGTTATTCCCGCGGCCTTCGGCTACATGACGGTCGATCGCCTCGTACGCCATGTTCACCTTGCCTGTCGTCGACCACGTAAAATGCTTCTCGATGTCCGACCAGTTGAAGCTTTTCACCGCCTCTTCGTAAGACGGCATATTGCACGCCTTCGCCGTGACGGCCAATTTTTCGTCCGATTGCATTGTCACCCTCCATCACCTTCCCATAAAAATGCGGGCACCCGTCACAAGAATGCGCTTTCATCAACCGAAGGCTACCCCTCTTCCACAGACATTATACCACAGTGCCTCCAAGCTCTGCATAGGGGACAAGGACAAAATCTGCCTGCGAAGGGGCAATAATCCGTACTCGGGTCGCGGCGGCGCACCCAGAGCGAATTTGCTATGTTATAATAGACAAAGCAAAACGCGGTTTACTAGGGGGGAACGGCATGGAGCACATTAAAAAATACGTTCGCCGCACGGTCGAACGTCACGGCCGATCCCTGGTCGTGGAAGGACCCGTTGCCCCGGAAGACCTGCGAAAGCTGGCGATGCATCCGAAGCTGGACGCTTTTCGCAGGCCGGCGGAGCAGCATGTCGCACTGGTCGAAATCGCGGAGCTGCCGGAAGGAAGAATCATCGCGGCCCGGGACGGAGACGTCATCGTCGGGTACGTCACCTTCCACTATCCGGACGAAATGGAGCGTTGGTCGGAAGGCGGCATGGAAGATCTCGTCGAGCTCGGAGCGATCGAGGTCGCCGACGATTACCGGAACTTCGGTCTGGGCAAAGCGCTGATCTCCGCCGCGTTCGAAGGCGGGCAATTGGATAATATGATCGTGTACACGACCGAATATTACTGGCATTGGGATCTGGAATCCAGCGGACTGAACGTCTGGGAATATCGCGAGATGATGGAACGGCTGATGAAATCGGTCGGCATGGTCTGGTTTGCCACGGACGATCCGGAGATTTGCGCGCATCCCGCGAACTGTCTCATGGTCAGAGTCGGCAAGGACGTCCCGCTGTCCTCCGCCGAACAATTCGACCGCGTCCGGTTTAGACAACGTTTCATGTACTAGAAAGGCAGGCGACCTCATCTGGCTTCCCATGCGATATGGATTGAGAATCAAGCTTCCGGGCGCTATCGGTTTTCCGACGATCATCCGTTTCACCCCGTACGGCTCGCGCTAACGGAAAATCTTCTGCGGGAAAGCGGAGCTCTGGACGAGGGGCAAGCCCTCCCTCCGTTCTCCGCGGAGGAGGCGGAAAAAAAGGTGCGGGAAATTCACCGAGGAGATTACATCGACGCCGTGCAGGCGCTAAGCGCGGCCGAGCCCGACGGGAAAGCGGTCAGCCAAGCCGACCGTTACGGGTTGGAAGAGGACGGAGACACCCCCTACTTCCCGGAAATGCATCAAGCGGCGGTAGAGCTCGCGGCAGGCTCCATGGCGGCTGCGGACGCGGTCATGTCGGGTCGGGCGACGCGGGCGCTGCATCTGGCCGGAGGACTGCATCACGCGTTCCCAGACCGCGCCTCCGGCTTCTGCATCTATAACGACGCGGCCGCGGCGATCGCTCATGTGCGGGAGAAGTATTCGGCCCGGGTACTGTATATCGATACGGACGTGCATCACGGAGACGGCGTTCAGTGGTTTTTTTACACCGATCCCGACGTGTTCACGCTGTCGATTCACGAAACGGGCAAATTTCTGTTTCCCGGAAGCGGCTTTCCCCATGAACGAGGCGATTCCTCCGGATACGGAACCTGTTTAAATATCTCCATGGAGCCCTATACGGAAGACGATTCCTGGCTGGAATGCTTCGGCCGGGCGATCGAAAGCGCGGCGCGCGTCTTCCGCCCGGACCTCATCGTCAGCCAGCACGGCTGCGATGCCCACGCCTTCGATCCGTTGGCTCACATTCACTGCAGCATGCGCATTTATCGGGAAATGCCGAAAATGATTCGCGGGCTGGCCGACCGATACACGGACGGAAGATGGGTCGCTCTCGGGGGAGGAGGGTACGATCACTGGAGGGTCGTACCGCGGGCATGGAGCCTGCTCTGGCTGGAGATGAACGATCACCCGCTGCTGGCCTCGATCGACGCCCATGCGGATGGCGGCCCGCTGCCCAAGGGCTGGCCCGGCGTTCCGGTGAATCGCATGCCGGATTATCCGCTGCCTTCGACATGGCTGGACGACGCGACGTTTTGGGAGCCTATGCCGCGAAGAACGGAGATTACCGAAAAAAACAAGAAAAACCTCGAAATCGCGCTTCAGCATATCGGATAAACAAGAGCCGTGCCCGCAAGCATTCCCGAATGGGACGATCGCGGCACGGCTCTTTATTTTACAAAGATTTCACGATTTCCTCGACAATCGCGTAGGATCGGTTGGACGCCTCCACCGTGAACTCGGCGAAATTCACGTGAGCGGAGCCGTCGGCCTTGTCGGACATCGAACGGATAATGACATAGGGAATGCCGTTCATGAAGCACGCTTGCGCGACCGAAGCTCCCTCCATCTCCGTGCACGCTCCGCCGAACTGCTCGTGCAGCGACTTCACGGCCGCGCGATCGGCGATGAATTGGTCCCCGGACAAAATTTTGCCGACCTTGCAGCGTCCCGGGTACGTTAGGCGTCCGGCGCGCTCGGCCAGCTCGATCAGCCTCTCGTCGGCTTCGTATTCGGATACGTCCTGGTAAGGAATCGTCCCCCGGGGAAAGCCGAGCGCCGTCACGTCGATGTCGTGCTGCAGGCTGCTCGAGGAGATAACGATGTCGCCGATATCCAGCTCCGGATCGACCGCGCCGGCCACTCCCGTGAACAGGACGGCATCCGCGCCGAACTTGTCGATCAGAATTTGAGTACACACGGCCGCATTTACTTTGCCGACGCCCGAACGGGTCAGCACGACCTTTTTCCCGCGAAATACGCCGCGATGATACGCGATGCCCGCGTGGGTTTCCGTTTGTTCGTTATCCATTTGAGCAAGCAGAAGCTCGATCTCCTCCCGCATCGCTCCGATAATGCCGATCGTTCCGAATGTCATGACGAACCGTTCCTTTCCCGGTCAAGTATGCGCGTTCACAAGCGAAAACGCCCTCGGCGTCCTAGGGACGGAGAACGCGTTTTCGTCGGTGACGATTCAGATAGTTCTGAATCGTAAAAGAGACCCCGCTCGGCTGCGCGCCGAGCAGGGCTCCGTCATGGCCATTGCGATTATCGGCTGCCTTTCGGTCCGGCGACGGAACGGCGCACGATCAATTCGTGCGGCAGAGTTACCGTGCCGTTGTCCACCGTTTCCTTCTTCATCAGCTTCGTCAGAAGCCGCATCGCTACGGCGCCGATGTCGTACATCGGCTGCGCGACCGTCGACAGCAGCGGCCGAACCATCGAAGATATCCGGCTATTGTCCACGCTGATAACGGACAGATCCTCCGGAACGCTTAATCCGGCGTCTTGAATGCAATGGATCGCCCCGATCGCCATCTCGTCCGTAGCGGCGAATACCGCCGACGGGCGTTCCGGCAAGTCGAGGAAATACTGCATCGCCTCGATGCCCGATTCGTACTTGTAGTTGCCGACGCGCACGTAATCCTCGCGATGGGTCAGTCCGGCCTGCTCCAGCGCCCGCTTGTAGCCTTGATAACGGGCGTAACCGTTCGCCGGATCCTGCAGCGTGCCGCTGATCATCGCGATCGACCGGTGCCCTTCTCCGATCAGCTTCGTCACCGCATCGTACGCGGCCGCTTCGTGGTCGATGTCTACGGAAGGGATCGAACCCTTCTCATCTTTCGTTCCGCACAGCACGATCGGCACGTTCGACGTCTTGAACGCCTGGATATGCTCGTCCGTCACCGCACCGCCCATGAACAGCAAGCCGTCTACTTGCTTCTCGAGCAGCGTGTTGATTACGCGAATTTCCTTGTCCTTGCGCTTATCCGCGTTGCACAGAATGATATTGTAGTGATACATGTTGGCAATATCTTCGATGCCTCTGGCGACTTCCGCGAAGTTCGCGTTCGCGATGTCGGGAATCACGACGCCGACGGTCGTCGTCTTCTTGCTCGCCAGACCGCGCGCTACCGCGTTGGGCCGATAGCCCAGTCTTTCTATCGCCTCGTAAACTTTTTTCCGCGTTTGCGGCTTGACGTTGGGATTATTGTTGACGACGCGGGATACCGTCGCCATCGACACGCCTGCTTCCCGTGCCACGTCGTAAATGGTTACCGTCACAATGATTCGCTCCAATGTTCATGACCGCAAACAAGGTTTGTCCGATCATGGATTATTAAGGTAATGATACGACAAAACCGCATGATTAGCAATCAAACATATCGTTTACATCTCGCATGAAGTCGAGTTTAGGCGCCGCTGGCCGAAGCTCCGAGCTTTTCTGTCAAAAAATCGTACGTAATACGCCAGTGGGAGGTGTTCCACACCGCCTCGCCGTCCTTCACCAGAATCGCTTGGGGAGACGCGTGTTTCACGCCGAGCCGATCCGCGATCTCGTTGCTGACCGGCCTGTCCTCGATCACATGGACGATCGCATAATCCACTCGGCCGGATCGGTCGTTCTCGATGTAGCGCATCGTCTCCTCCTGAGCCCCGGCGCTTACAGAGCAGCTCGTGCTGTGCTTGAAAACAAGCAGCGGCTTGCTCGATGTCCCTTCCAGAGCGGCATTCCACTGATCGAGGGACGTAAGCTGTTGCAGGTTAGCCATGGATTGCAGCCTCCTAGAAAATCGATATGAATATCGTAGCAGAAAATGGACTCCCGCGCAAAATCATCGCTCCGACGGCCGCTCGCGTTACGGAAAAAAGATGAGGCTGCCCCATGAGTAGGGACGTACAAGACTATCGATGAAAAAGCGGGTATCTATCTATGAAACGTTCCGGGTACTCAACTGACTCAGACGCGTATGTATTTCATTTATCCAGACTTCGTCATCCAGGGACGAAGCGATGAGCAGCAGGTCGAGCAATCGATCGATTCTCTCCTCGGTCGCCTTGGCGATCGCGGCCGCCTGCAGCGATTCCGAATCGTGCAGCGCTTGCGACAGGACGCCGGCCCATTCGTGAACCTGATCGAACGGGATGCTGCCGGGCGCGGGCTTAGCGCCGAGCTGTCCGACCAGCTTGCCGACGTCCTCCTTCACTCCGGGAAAAACGTCGTTCCTTCCGCACCCGGGACAATTGTACACCGGGACGTTGTTGATATTGACTTTTCTCGCAAAAATAACGGTGCGGAGACTCAGGTTCATCTCCCCTCCGCATAAACAGCGTTTAAGCAACGGCATTCTCTCCTTAATTACAAAGAGCTATCCGTACCAATTCGCGCCGCGGCTCTCGTTCTCCTGCTCAAGAGCCGGTGTAATTTATGGAACGGCGTCTATTAAATAGTCGGCCGAGCAGCAGAACGAGCAGGCTTGCCGCCGCCGCTCCCATGCCGTCGTGAAGCAAGTCGAGCGGGTCCGGGCTTCTCATCGGGACGAACGACTGATGCCATTCGTCCGTTATTCCGTACAGCACGCAGATGACGACGTTGAGCAGGCAGCCTCTCCACTCGCGGGACAGACCGCCCATTCCGTAAGCGATCGTCAGAGCCAAAACGAAATAGGCGACGTAATGCATCGGATTAAAATCGGATAAAAACGGCAGCCACTGCTGAAACCAAGGCAATACGCTGTCGAGCTGGTCCCCGCTTCGCGACGAGGAGACGAATATCGCGATCATGCAGAGCAGCGCGGGCGCGTATTTCCATTTTCGCTTCATGCGGATTCCTTCCTCTCTCTTGTCCGATCCCGAAACGTGAAGAAAGGAGCAAGTTTTGGTACAATAGATGTCTATATCCTATTGTTCTATCGAATGGAGGTGGCCTGCAATGGCCTTGACCAAACGAGTCGTATGTTTGCTCGACGACGAATTCGAAGATTTGGAGCTCTGGTACCCCGTCTACCGCGCGCGCGAAGAAGGCGCCGATGTCGTATACGCCGGCCCGGAGCAAGGACGCAAACATATCGGGAAGTACGGGGTTCCCGCGGTCGCGGATATTTCGTACGACGGGCTGGACGCCGACAAATTCGACGGCTTGCTCGTCCCGGGCGGCTGGGCGCCGGATAAGATCCGCCGCGATCCTCGCGTGCTCGAGTTCGTGCGCCGCATGGACGCCGCAGGCAAGCCGATCGGCCAAATCTGCCACGCCGGTTGGGTGCTCGTCTCGGCCAAAATCCTCGGCGGCAGGACGGTAACCTCGACCCCGGGCATTCGCGACGACATGGAGAACGCCGGCGCGACATGGGTGGACGAGGCGGTCGTCGTCGACCGCAATCTCGTATCGGCCCGCAGACCGCCCGATCTTCCTCCGTACGCGAAGGCGTTCTGCGATCTGCTATTCGGCCGCTGACGCGTCGGTCCGCCGGGGCGGCGTGATAGGACCGGTCCGCGAATCCGCGTTACGCCAGCGGATTCGCGGCGCCGGGGGCCAGCGCCGTTTCCGCGTGGAATTGACGGGCCAGCTCCCGCGCCTCCTTGGCCGTCCCGCAGCGGAACAAGCCGTCCAACAGGTTGCGGCTGTCGGAGGCTTTGGAGCGCAGCAAGCGCTCCTTCACCGGCAGGATCGCCTGCGCGGAGAGGCTCAACTCGTCGATGCCCAGCGCGAGCCATATCGGCAGAGCGTTTACGTCTCCGGCGATTTCCCCGCAAATGTTGACGGGGATTCCTTTCGCCTTGGCCGCCTGCGCGACCGAGCGGATCATCCGCAGAATCGCCGGGTGAAACGGTTCGTACATGTGGCTGATCTTCTCGTTCATCCGGTCGACCGCCAACGTGAACTGAATCAAGTCGTTCGTGCCGATGCTGAAGAACGACACTTCGTCGGCCAAAATGTCGGCGATCGCCACGGCGGCGGGAACTTCGACCATAATTCCCGTCTCGATCTCGGAACGGAACGGAATGCCCTCTTCCCGAAGCTCGCGCTTCGCCTCGGCCAGCACCTCGTTCGCCTCGCGCACCTCTTCCACGGAAGTGACCAGCGGATACATGATTTTCACGTCCCCGTAATGCGAAGCCCGCAGAACGGCCCGAAGCTGGATTTTGAACAAATCTTTGCGCTCCAGGCTAAAGCGGATCGCCCGAAAGCCGAGGAACGGATTTTCCTCTTCGGCCATCTCGTAATAATCCAGCTGCTTGTCTCCGCCGATGTCGAGCGTGCGAACGACCAGCGTCTCCCCCTTCAGCTTCTGGACGGCCGTCCGGTACACTTCGAACTGCTCCTCCTCGGAAGGAAAATGCGTCCTGTCCATGTACAGGAACTCCGTCCGAAACAAGCCAACTCCCTGAGCTCCGTTGGCTAGCGCCGCCTCCAGCTCCTTGAGCGAGCTGATATTGGCCGCAAGCGTAAGCGGTACGCCGTCGGGCGTCACGGACGGCACTTCTGCGAGCTTGAGCAATTGCTCCTTCTGCGCGATCAGGCGCCGGCGCATCTCCGTATAGCGGGCGACCATCTCCGGTGTCGGATCGACCTGGAGCATTCCGGTTTCGCCGTCGATGATGAGCAGGTCGCCCGTGCCGATCGGCTGCTCCAGCTTTCCTTCCGCCCCCATGACCAAAGGAATGCCGAACGCCCGCGCCATAATGGCCGAATGCGACGTCGGGCTTCCGACCATCGTGACGATGCCGAGCACGAGCTCCGGCTTCAGATGGACAAGCTGCGACGGAGACAGCTCCCTTACGACGAGCACGAACGGCTGGGTATCCTCCGGCAGCGAGATTTCCGGGGCGCCAAGCAAATGTTTGAGCAGCCGGTTGCCCACGTCTTTGATGTCGAGCGCCCGTTCCTTCATGTATTCGTCGTCCAGCAGGTCGAACATCGTGACGAAGTGGTCGATCGCTTCCTTAACGGCCACCTCCGCCACCTTGTATTGGCGCTGAATGATGCCCTGGATCTCGTTCATGAATACCGGATCCTCGAGAATGGCCAGATGCGCGTCGAAGATGCTCGCCTCCTGGGCGCCGACCGCTTCGTCCAGCTCCGTCTTCATCTGGCTGATCTCCGTCTTCGAACGTCGGATCCCCTCGTACAACCGATCGAACTCCTTGGCCAGATCGGCCACGTCGATCTTCTGATCCGGCAGCTCCCACTCCCAATGCGGCAGAACGAAGGCTTTGCCGATCGCGATCCCCTGCGACGCCCCCAATGCCTGTATCATTTCTCCGCCCCCTTGTTCTCTCTCTCGCGCACGACAACCGACATGACCGCGGCCTGACCCTTTTTGACCGCTTTATACGGAGCGAACCTCCAGGATTTGACCCTGTCGCTGTTCGTGATCACCATTGGCGTTTCCAAAGACTTGGCATGCTGCTTCAGCGTCGGAATATGGAATTTCAGCAGCGGCTGGCCCGGAGACACTTCGTCTCCCAGCTGCACGAGCGCCGTAAAGCCTTTGCCTTCCAGTTGGGAGGTGTTGATGCCGACGTGCAGCAGCACTTCCAGGCCGTCCTTCGTCTCGAGTCCGATCGCGTGCAGCGAAGGGTGAATATGAATGATTTTGCCCTGCACCGGCGCGACCAGCTCTCCCTTGTCCGGGATGAAGGCGACGCCCCGGCCGACGAGCCGTCCGGCGAAGATCGGATCGTCGACCTCCTCGAGCGGAATCATCCGCCCTTGCATCGGGGAATGGAACTGGATTTGCTGCACGTCGGTCTGCATAATCTTGTGGATTTCTTCCCGGATCAGCTCCGAGAAAGTGCCGAACACGACCTGCACGTGACCGCCGCCGAGACGGATGACGCCCGCCGCCCCGAGATGGCGGAGCGACTGCACGTCGACCTTGCGGTCGTCCTCCAGCGTCAGCCTGAGGCGGGTGATGCAGGCCTCGAGCCGGACCATGTTTTCCTTGCCCCCGAGCGCTTGAAGAATGAGCGGCGCCCGGTAAGGGATGTCTCCGGCCCAATCGTCCAGCCGAGTGGCATCCTCCCGCCCCGGAGTGGCGAGCTGGAAGCGACGGATGCTCCAACGGAACAGCACGTAGTACAGCAAACCCGTGGCCGCCCCGATCGGCAACAGAAGCCAGCCTCGGCTTGCGAGAGGCAGGTTCACCAAGTACTCCAGCACGCCGGCCGAGAACGCGAAGCCGTGGCGAATGTCCAGCTCGTAGACGAGCCACATGACTCCGCCCGACAGCAGCGCGTGTACGAGGAACAGATAGGGCGCTACGAACAGGAAAGCGAACTCGACCGGCTCCGTAATGCCCGTCAGGAACGAGCCGAGCGCGGCCGCGCGGAACTGCTTGCTCGTCTTCGGCTTCAGGTCTTCGCGGGCTTCGTGGATAATCGCGAAAGCGACGGCGGGCAACGCGAACATCATCGTCGGATACAAGCCGGCCATGAAGATGCCCGCGGAGGAGTCCCCGGCGAAGAATCTCGGCAAATCGCCGAAATACACCGCCCCGTCCGCCCCTTGATACTCTCCGACCTGGAACCAGAACAGATGATTCAGAATATGGTGAAGTCCGAAAGCGACGAGAATGCGATGGAGAAATCCGTACAAGAACACGCCGAATCCGCCGGCCGTATTGACGAGCGAGCCCGCGGAGGCCGCCCAGTTCTGCAGCCCTTCTCCCAAGCCGATCATCAGCCAGGCGAACGCGAGCGACGCGGCGCTCATGAACAGCGGCACGAACCGGGATCCCCCGAGAAACTGCAAGTACTCGGGAAGCCGGAACGACTTGAAGCGCTCGTGCGCCCACGCGGAAGCGATCCCGATGACCGCGCCCGCGAACATGGACGGCTGAACGCCATTCGGATCGTACGTATGGGTGACGACATGGAAAATAAACATCCCGACGAGCGCCCCCATGCCCGCCGTCGCGGATTGGTTGGACATCCCGAGCGCGATGCCGATCGCGAACACGTAGGGAACGTATTCGAATATCGCCATGCCGGCAGCGTGCAGCATGTCGGGCACTTGCGCCCATCCGAACGAATCCCACGGAAGCCGAGCGAGCATTAAAAAGATGGCCGCGGCCGGCAGCACCGTCATCGGCAGCATCATCGCCCGCCCCAGCCTCTGCAAGTAACCGATTCCGAACATGATTCCCCTCCTTCCCGCCGAAAAATCGCGGCGCCGCCGTCAGCCGGGACGGGGCGCCGCCGATAGAACCGGACAGCCTGCTTAGGATTTGCCGTTCGGTAGCAGGATGGAATCTTCCACTTTAATGCAGCGATCCATAATGACGTTAAGGCCGCCTTCGGCGGCGATCGCTCCCGCTTCCTCGTTCAAAATGCCGAGCTGCAGCCAAAACGTTTTGGCGCCGATCTCGACGGCTTCCCGGGCGATCGGCGGCGTATGCTCCGGACGGCGGAACACGTTGACGATGTCGACGGGCTCCGGAATGTCCTTCAGCGACGCATATGCCTTCTCGCCCAGAATCGTCTTCGCGTTCGGATTGACCGGAATGATGCGGTAGCCTTTGCGCTGCATCGCTTCGGACACCATGTGCGACGTCTTGGAAGGATCGTCGGACAGGCCGACGACGGCGATCGCGGCCGACTGCTCCAGTATTCGTTTGATCTCTTCGCGCGACGGATGAACGTAAGCCATTCGGAAAACCTCCCTTATTTTAGAAGTTGTTCAAAAAATCCGCTTTTGATCACGATGTGTTCCGAGAAGCGAACTCTCACTTTTAGAAACGAGCGAACCCGGTTAGTCTTTCCATTCGACCCGGGCGCCAAGCGACTTCAAATGATCGAAATAGATCGGATACGATTTGGCTACGTGGTGCGCGTCTTTGATGCGGATCGGACGGGCGGAGCGAAGGCCGACGACCGTCAGCGCCATAATGACCCGATGATCGAAGTGAGCGTCGATCTCCACGCCGCCTTCCACGCCATCCGGGCGTCCGTGGACGATAATCTCGTCCCGCTTCTCCTCGACGTTCGCGCCTGCCTTGCGAAGTTCCGCCAAATAGTCGGTAATGCGGTCGCATTCCTTGTAACGCAGATTCTCCACGTTATAGAAACGGGAGGTGCCTTCCGCGAACACGGCTGCCGCGACCATCGCCAACACGCCGTCGGTGAACTCGTCCCCGTCGAATTCGCCCGCGGCAAGCTTTCCGTTGCCCTTGACGTGCACGATGCCGTTCTCATGCGTTAGCGGAACGTTCATCGCCTTCAGTACGTCGACGACCGCCCGCTCGCCCTGTTTGCTGTCTTCCTTCAGCCGGTGAACGACGACGTCCGACTCCGTGACGGCGGCGGCGGCCAGAATGGCAGCCGAGCCCGGGTAGTCGCCTTGGACGACGTACGTCTGCGCCTTGTACTTCTGCCTGCCGGGAATCCGGAAGCGCATCAGATCCCCGGACGCTTCGATGACGATACCCGCTTGCTCCAGCACTTCGAGCGTCTGTCCGACGACGACTTTCGATTTCAGGTCATGCAGCACTTCGATCTCGCTATCCTCGTCGAGCAGCGGCGTCAGGAACAGCAGCGAGCTGAGAAATTGGGAGCTCACGCTGCCGGACACTTGAATTTTGCCGCCCCGCGGTTGGCCGCCGCGGATCGTCATCGGCAGCCGGCCTTCCCGGTGTTCGATCCGAACGCCCATGCTCTCCAGCGCGGCGATCAAGTCGTCGTGCGGACGCTTGCCGAGAGAGGCCGGATACGAATTGACGAAGTGCACTTCGGGCAGCAAAGCCGCTACGGACATAATGAAGCGCAGAACCGCGCCGGCGTTGCCGACGTCCAGTTCCTTCGCCGGACGGGGATTGCGCCCGAAGCCGGTAATGACGATCTTCTCGTCGTCTTCCTCGACGATCGCCCCGAGGTCGCGGATGCAGCGCCGCATGGCCTCGCCGTCTTCGCTGTGCGCGGGATACAGAATCGTGCTCGTCCCTTCCGCGAGGGCGGAGACGAGCAAGTAGCGGGTCGTATAATTTTTGGAGGACAGCGCTTGAATTTCGCCGTTCAGTTTGCCAGTCGGAGTTACGATCATATCCATGTTCGATGAGCACGCTCCTTGATACCGTTAGTGATGGAAGAGATAGCCTAACCCGAAGCCGGCCGCGGTCATCGCCAAGCCGCCGGCATAGGTCGCGAATAAATAATAGGCGAGCGTCCGTCTTCCGGCGGCGCCGCCGCGAATGAACGTCGCCTTCTGCACGTTGAGGGTGGAAAACGTCGTCAGTCCGCCCAGAAAGCCGATCCCGGCAAATGCGTAGGCCGCGGCATCGCGCTGCTCGAGCCCGAATCCGATCAGCGCGCCCGTCGCCAGCGAACCGGCAAGATTCACGGACAGCGTGCCATAGAAGCCCGGTTTGTCATTGGCCGCCATCCAGCGGCCGACGCCGAAGCGCAGCAGCGTGCCCGCCGAGCCTCCAAGGCCGACGAGACACGCGAGTCCCAAGCCGCTCATGCCTGCTTCACCCTCCTCTTGCCGAGAGTCAGACCCAGCGCGGCCAACGCCCAGCCGGCCACGGCGCTTACGAGCACGTAAGCCCCTGCGACGACGTAAGCGCGATGCTCCAACAGCAGCCAGAGCTGCCCGTTAAACGCGCTGAACGTCGTATAAGCGCCTAGAAAACCGGTACCCAGCACGTCTCCGGCCCAAGCCGAGGCGGGTCTGCCCGCCAGCCAGCCGGTCAGTAAGCCCAGAGCCAGCGAGCCCGACAGATTGATGAACACCGTCGCCCACGGAAAAGCGTCCGAAGTTGCCGAAGCGGGGAACAGAAATCCGATTCCGTATCGCGCCAGCGCTCCCAGAAAGCCCGCGAGCGCGACGCCGAGCGCGATTCTCATAAGCATTACCGCCTATCGTTTGACAGCGCAGCGCGCAGTTTCATATGATGTTGCTATACTTCTTGAAGGAAAGGCTGATTCCGCATATGAGCCATTATGGCACGATTACCGCCGTGGAACTGAAGGCACGGCTGGACGCCGGGGAGACTCCCCGCATGATCGACGTTCGCGAAGATGAGGAGGTCGCGCAGGGGATGATTCCCGGCGCGCTGCACCTTCCGCTCGGCCAAGTGCCGCAGCAGCTCGATTCGATCCCGAAGCGCGGGGAGGTCATCCTCGTCTGCCGAAGCGGCGCGCGCAGCGACAGAGCTTGCCAGTATCTCGCGGCGCTCGGCTACGAGGGCGTCACCAACTTGATCGGGGGCATGCTTGCCTGGAACGAGCTGGATCAAGCATAAACGCCTTCGGCTACCTCTAACGCCGGAGAAGCTTTGCGGGGACGATCTTTTTTCCGATTCAACCTGGCTAGCCGCGCGAGCCGTCCCCGGAGCCGCGGCTAAAGCCAGCCCTCCGGCAACCCTTGCAGCAGCGCCTCGGCGACTCCCTCGGGCGACAGGTCCGTCGTGTCCACCTTCGCATGCGCGAAATCGTAGGCATGCCTCCGCGTTTCGAGCAGCTGCGTAACGCGCGCCTCGGCATCGCCCGCCAACAGCGGCCTCGATCCCGCCGCGGCGGTCACCCGGCGGATCAAGCAAGCCTTGTCCGCCGTCAACGCGACGACCCAGCCCCCCTCCCGCATCCTCTGCCGGTTCATCTCGCGCAGCACGGCGCCTCCTCCGGTCGCGACGATTCGCCGCTCTCCGTTCAGCGCCTCGCGCACCGCTTCGCTCTCCCAGTCCCGGAAAGCCGGCTCGCCGTCCTCCGCGAAGATTTGCGGAATCGGCTTGCCCGCCATTCGCACGATTTCCTCGTCCGTATCCAGGCTCTCCCAGGAAAGTCGCTCGGACAGCAAGCGGCTGACCGTCGATTTTCCGGTTCCCATAAAGCCGACAAGAATGATGTTGCGGCTGAAGCCGTTACCGCTCACTTCGCGTTCCCCATTCCTTATAGAGGCTGTCATAAAGTCCGCCTTGCCCTGTTTTGTTTTACTTTATAACCATCATAGCATATCGATTCCAAGGTATAAAACGACGAGTTTTTCCGTAAGTTTGATAGTACAATCCCCAGTGCAAAGTAAAGGTGATGCCTCCGTGAACAACAATAGGCCGACGACGCCGTTCGAGCAGCCTCTCCGCCGCCTTCTCGATCCCTCCTACCCCCTGTGCCGGGAGGACGTCCTGTGGGCGCTCGGCTTCATTAAGAAAAAAGTGGCCGATAGAGCCCCCGAATGGTCGGGGCTCGATCGGCCACAGCTGCTTGCCCGTTTTGCCTGTTTCGCGGACATGGCCTTGCTGCTGCTCCATCGGCGCAGTCCCAGCAGTCAGGAAACCGACTGCTTCCGCACGATGCTAGGCGAGCTGCTGCCGCGCGAACAAAAGCATTAGGATTGGATCCAGTTGTGGTGGAACATGCCTTCCTTATCCACCCGTTTGAACGTGTGCGCTCCGAAATAGTCGCGCTGCGCCTGAAGCAGGTTGGCCGGAAGACGCGCGGAACGGTAGCTGTCGTAGTACGCGAGCGCGCTGGCGAACGAAGGAACCGGGACGCCGTAAGCCACCGCCGTCGTGACGACCTCGCGCCACGCGTCCTGATACGATTCGACGACGTCTTTGAAGTACTCGTCCAGCAACAGGTTGCGAAGTTGCGGATCGCGGTCGTAGGCGTCTTTGATGTTTTGCAGGAAACGCGCGCGGATGATGCAGCCGCCGCGGAAAATCATCGCGATGTCGCCGTAGCGCAGATTCCAGCCATACTCCTCGGAAGCGGCGCGCATTTGCGCGAAGCCTTGCGCGTAAGAGCAGATTTTGCTGGCGAACAGCGCCTTGCGCACGCTCTCGATGAACGCCGTCTTGTCGCCTTGGAACGGCTTCGTCCGCGGTCCCTTGAGCACCTTGCTCGCCGCGACGCGCTCTTCCTTCATCGCGGAGAGGAATCGCGAGAATACCGACTCCGTAATAATGGACAGCGGCACGCCAAGGTCGAGAGCGCTTTGGCTCGTCCATTTGCCCGTGCCCTTCTGTCCGGCGGCGTCGAGGATGACGTCGACCATCGGCTTGCCGGTCTCGGCATCCTTCTGCGCGAAAATGTCGGTCGTGATCTCGATCAGGTAGCTGTCCAGCTCGCCCTTGTTCCATTCGCCGAAAATTTCGTGCAGCTCGTCCGTGGAGACGCCGAGCACGTCCTTCAGCAACTGGTAAGCTTCGCAGATGAGCTGCATGTCGCCGTACTCGATGCCGTTATGCACCATTTTGACGTAGTGTCCGGCTCCGTCAGGACCGATGTACGTACAGCAAGGATCTCCGTTTACCTTCGCGGAAATGCCAGTCAGAATCGGCTCGACAAGACGATACGCCTCCTCCGGTCCGCCCGGCATAATGGACGGGCCTTTCAGCGCGCCTTCCTCGCCGCCGGAGACGCCGGTGCCGATGAAGTGGAAGCCCTTCGCCGTCAATTCCTTGCTGCGCCGCTGGGTGTCCGGGAAATAGGCGTTGCCGCCGTCGATAATAATATCGCCTTGATCCAGATAAGGCACGAGGGAGTCGATCGTCGCATCGGTGCCCGCGCCGGCTTGAACCATGATCAAAATTTTGCGGGGCTTCTCCAGGGAGTTCACGAACTCTTCGACGGAGTAAGCGCCGACAAGATTTTTGCCTTGTCCTTCCGTGTTCAGCAGGTCGTCGGTCTTCTCTTTCGAGCGGTTGTATACCGCGACCGTGAATCCGCGGCTCTCGATGTTGAGGGCCAGATTGCGCCCCATGACGGCCAGGCCGACGACGCCAATGTTAGCTTTCGACATGATTTTCTTCATCCTTTAGCGCAAAATTTTCACAATAAGGCTATTGTACTCTTTTTACCCGGAGATGAAAACCATCATTTGCATTCACGCATGGCGAACGGCGCGGTAAAATAGGTCTTGATTTTTTCTTTTACTTATTATTTAATAGTTAATATAAATTATAAAGGATGTGTTCATGATGGCAGCAAGCGCTTGGAATTTGGATAAATCCCACAGCGGCATTACTTTCAGCGTACGGCACATGATGATTACGAACGTACGGGGCAGCTTTAACGAATTCGACGCGGCCGTATCCGCGGATCCGGCCGATCTGGCGAGCCTCGAGGCGTCGCTGACGATCGACGTGAACAGCATCGACACGAAGGACGAAGGCCGCGACGGCCACCTGAAATCCCCGGACTTCTTCAATGCCGAGCAGTTCCCGCAAATCGCGTTCAAGAAGACGTCGCTCGTCTCCAAGGGCGGAGAAGATTACGCGCTGACCGGCGATCTGACGATCGCGGGCGTGACGAAGTCCGTGACGCTGAACACCGAAATTTCCGGCCCGGCCAAAGACCCGTGGGGCAACACGAAGTTCGGCGTCGTCGCGGACGGCACGATCAACCGCTCCGATTTCGGCTTGTCCTGGAACGCCGCGCTCGAGACGGGCGGATTCCTCGTCGGCGACGCGGTCAAAATCCACATCGAGCTCGAATTCGCGCAAGCTTGATCCGCCGGTCATCGCGGCGAACAAGCCATAGCTTCTTCGGCTTCCTCTGACGCCGAAGAAGCTGTATCGTCAACAAAAAGCGGAGCCTTCGTCTTCTCGGAGGAGGCTCCGCTTTTCCTATATGGAGGAGAAATATCGGATTTGCGGCGTTACAGTTCGAGCTGAAGCATTTCCGTTCTCATGGCCTTCAGTTTTTCTTTGCTTGCCTCTATCGCTTCCTGCCATCCGTTTTGTACCGCTTCGTGCAGCACGGCCAGCTCGTAATCGATTTCAAGCCGAAGAACTCCCGCTCGCAGCTCGGCTCTGTTCGACCTGAACGCCTGAACCATATCTTCCACCGTCACCTGCGGCCTTTTCTGAAAAATAATGCGATGTTCCATGCCGGACACCTCCACGAGTCGGATAATTTCGCCGAACATGATGTTCTCGATTCTAAGCACCTGGCGATCGTGGAACCTCTTGACGACGGCATGGCCTCGGGAATCGTTAATCAATTTCTCGATCCATGACGCCAGCTTCTCGTCCCTGATCAGGTAATTTCCCACCATTTTGTAACGGCCCATCGTTCGCAGGAATTTGAGCTTCAGCAGCTTTCGCCCCGTTCGCACCGACACGATAAAGTGATGCTCGCTTTCGTTCCAGTACAGGGAATAGCCGTCCTGGATCAACTCGCGGATCATGTTCTGAATTTGCCTCCGGTCGAAGCGAAGTTCCAAATTGCAGTATTCTACTTCGTGGCTGCGGTTCACGGCCTCCCCCTCCTCCTGCCTTGTTCGCGCGGCTTGAGATGTTGACCGAATTGTCAGAATATTGTGTCTTAACTCTATCTTATACTCCATCTTATGATCTGGCAACTTGGTTTCTTGACTATTTTCCTTCCTATTTTTGAATTGGGACGGGCCGTCCGGCTTATCGACGCCGGGCGGCCCGCGGGAGATCCGTTATGAACCGCCGCCGGTTCAACGGCCGGCGGGACGCAGCACGTATGAGCCGAAGGCGAGCAGCACCGCTGCGAACAGAGCCAGTATGCCGAGCTGAAGGCCGATTCCGGCGAGCGTCGCTCCGGCGGACGCTTGCTCGAGCGCGGCGATCGCCCACCTCTGCGGCGTGAAATTCGCCAGCTTCCGCATGAAGTCCGGCATCATCGCGACCGGCCAGAAGCAGCCTCCGAGCATGCAGGTCGGAATGACGATCATGTTGTTGATGCTGCCGAGCATCGCGCTGTTCTTCACCAGCGAAGCCGCCGCGGTGGACAAGCCGACCGCCGCCAGCAGGAAGCATTCCATGACCGCGACCAGAACGCCGAACGGCACGCCAAGGTCGAAGCCGATCACGTAACGGGTCACGGCGAGAATTAGAACGAGCTGCAAGGTCCCGAGCAGAAAGCAGCCGAGGAAATTGCCCAAGGCGATCTCCGAAGCCCGAACCGGCGCGGAGAAGATTCTGGCCATCGTCCGATTGTCGCGATCTTCCACGACTCCATGAATCGACTGGTTGACCAGCATCATCACGAACACGAGCATCAGTCCGATAACGAGCACGTACGCGTTGCCCGCCTTATGGACGAGTTGCTCCCGTTCGACGATTAACCCTTCGGACGCCTGACGGTCCAGCAGCGTTCGTACGAGCCGATCCCGCTCCTCCGGCCGATCTTCCGCCGCGGCCGCCAGCGCGACGGTTTCCGCCAGCCGATCCGTCGTTTCCGCCAGCGTCAAGCCCAACGACACGTTCCATTGCCGCTCGTTTTTGCGTATGAGCTCGACCGCCGTTACCTCTCCGCTCAGCAGCTTGTCGGTGAAGCCCGGCGGAATATAGACGAGCGCTCCCCATTCGTTGTCGTACACTTTGTTCTTGAGAATTTCCGGGTCGGCCGAGGCCGGATCCGGCTCCAGCACCTCGTAGACGCCGGCGGAGCGGATCGAAGCGGCCACCGGCTCGCTCAGCCACCCGCCGTCCGCGTTCAGCAGCGCTACGGGCACCCGTTCGTCGGACGACCGGCCGAATAGGCCGACGATTCCCGAGATGACCAGGATCGGAATCACGACGAGCACGAGCAGCGCTTTGCGATTGCCCAATGCCCTGCGAATATGGAGATTGGCTATAATCAGGCTGTTCATGCTAACGCCACCGCCTTTCTGAACCTGAGCATCGCCGCCGTCACGACCGTCGCCGCGATCGCGCCGAGAACGAGCGCCTCCCGCCATCCCTCGCCCAGCGTGCCGCCCGCCATCAATAGGCGGAGCACCTCGTTGGCCCAGTGATTGATCGTAAATTTGCCCGCCTCGCGCAGGCCGGGGCCAAGATCCGCGATCATTCCTCCGCTGAGGAAGGTCATCGCGACAATGACGAGGCTGAAGATCGATTCGATCGCCCTGCTGTTGCGGACGAAAGAGCACACGACAATCGCGAAACCGATCGCCGTCGCCGATACGAGCGCGCAGACGAGCGCGATGGCTCCGTAGCTCCCTCCCCAATCCACTCCGTACACCGCCCGGGTGAATCCGACGATCACGATCGCCTGTAGGCAAGCGAACAGGGCGGAGCCCATCAGTTTACCGAACAGCAGGACGTTTAAGGATACCGGCATCGAGTAAAGACGAAGCAGTGTGCCCTTCTCGCGCTCCTCGGTCAGGCTGAGGGCGGCCGACATGCCGGAATACAGCAGGAACATGATCAGATAAGCGACGGAGTAGTACTGTACGGCCGAAAAATTGTTGTAATCGGTGCTGTTCCGGGCAAGCAGCGTGCCGATCCGCACCCTCTCGGACGAGGAAGCGCGGGACAGGCTTTGCTCGACCGCTTCCCCGGAGAGGGTCGGAGCCGCCGCTGCCGCCGACATGCGGACATTCGCCGCCGCCACGAAACGGTCCAGGACGGATTCGGCGATCAGATTGCGTTCGTTGAATTGTCCGGGATAGTAATGAACGCCTTCCTCGGTCAACGCGAACCCGAAATCCGCCTTGCCCGAGCGCACGTCCTCGCGAACGTCCTCCTCGCTTCCGCGGCTCTCCGCATCGACGTAGCCGGCGACGGCGGGAGAGGCCAAATAGCTTTCCGCCGCTTCGCGGAGCGGTCCGCCGCCTTCGACGGTTACGGACAGGCTAACGGGCTCGAGGGCGCTTTCCAAAGCGTTGCCGAGCAGGAAAATGATCAGCAGGGGCAGCGCCAGCAGCATCAAGACGACGGTGCGGATACGGCACAATCGGACGGCCTCGTTCCAGGCCACTACAAGCGATAGTCTCATAGCGTCGTTCCTCCTCCGCCCTCTCTAAGTCCTGTCCCGCAGCGTCCGGCCGGTCAACGCCAAAAACAGGCTTTCCAGATCCGGCTCTACCCGGGTCAGCTTCTGCAGTTTTAACTCATGCTTGGTCAATATGAACAAAATGTCCTGCAAGTACGCTTGCGATTCCTGCAGCACCAGCTCGAGCTGCGAATCCTCCCGCCGCTGGAAGGTGGTCACCCGGGGATGGCTGCGGATTTCGGCCGCGGCTTCGTCGGAGAGCCGGTTCGTCTCCAGCATCAGCCTTTCCTCCAGGCCGGCTTGAAGGATCAGCTCCTCTTTCGTCCCGCGCGCGACCAGCCGGCCTTGGTCCATAATGCCGATTCTCGTGCTGATCGCTTCGACCTCCTCCATGTAGTGGCTCGTGTAGATCACCGTCGATCCCATCTCGTTCAGCTTCTTGACCGACTCCAAAATATGATTGCGGGACTGCGGGTCGATGCCGACGGTCGGTTCGTCCATAATGATCAGCTTGGGCCGGTGCACGATCGCGCAGGCGATGTTCAACCGCCTCTTCATGCCGCCGGAGAACGTAGCCGGCCTGTCTTTGGCGAAGTCCCGCAATCCCGCGAACGCGAGCGCCTCCTCCACCCGTTCCTTCAGCAGATTTCCCCGAAGTCCGTACAGCTTGCCGAAAAACGCGACGTTTTCCCTGGCCGACAGCAGTTCGTAAATCGCCAGCTCCTGCGGAACGAGGCCGATTCTTCTTTTCGTCTCGAGCGGCCGCTTCGCGACGGAATAGCCGTCGAGCGAAATTTCGCCGCCATCCATCGGAAGCAGGCCGGACAGCAGATGGATCGTCGTGCTTTTCCCCGCCCCGTTCGGGCCGAGCAAGCCGAAGATCTCCCCTTCGGCGATATCCAGGTTCAAATGATTCACGCTGATTTTCGCATCGTATTTTTTGACAACGTCTTTGAAATGCACGAACGTCATGTCGGCGTTCCCCTCTCTGCCTTGTTGACCCCATTATAGATGATCGGCGTTTCGGCGGCAGGTACGTTGAGTCACCGGTTTTCGCGCCGCGAGGTGACAAAAGTCATTTCTTGAGTGCTATAATGGAGATCACTCAAGCATTCCGGAAGGAGTTCCCCCATGAGGCTGCCCCTTGTCTGGCTTCAGCACCTGCTGATCGCGCTGCCCGCGATCGCCACGCTCTACGAAGCGGACATTCCCTCGGTCGGGCAATACGTCGCCTGCGTTCTGCTTGCGCTGCTGTATTCCAGGCTGCTGCTGCTCGCGGCAAGCAAATATGCGATACTGCTCGTTTCGCTCGGCATGATCGCTTTCTCGTGGTTTTTTCGCGAATACGGGGGACATCTCTATTTTCTCCAATACTCCTTGCTCGTCTACGCCGCGCTCGGTCTGAAC